>CAMDPX010000137.1 GCA_945905295.1 Planctomyces sp. SH-PL62
CGGCGAGAGATCGCGACCTACATCGCCTACTACAACAACTCCCGCCGACACTCATCCCTCGATTACCTCACCCCCACCGAATTCGAATCTCAAATGCTCGCCGAAAATAGTGACTCACACTGTCCGTGAAACACCGAGCACCTCAAAGAGGTATTGCAGCAACGTGGATTTTCCACTGCCTGCGCGGCCGTTAATGAAAAGAGGGAAAGCCGAGCGTTGCGGATCCGCGAGACTTGATGATCTGAGGATCTCGGCTTCCTCCGGCGAAAGAGCCAAGTTGGCTTGAGGATCTTCTTGCACGGTCTGCCACATGCCGTCATCGCAGCAAAGGAGTGACGGATAGCTGCGTCGACTGTATCGCAGAACCGTATCGGCATCGGCCGAGCCAAGCCTCTCTGACCAAATTGCTCCATTGGCCTGCAACTGCTCGTCTGACTCGGAATAGCTGACCGACAATAGCACGCACTGGTGGGTATCCGGCACATTGAATGCCATAATTGCCAGACGAGAATCCTCTGCTGAACGAAGTACCTGGACCTCGCCAGCAGGTCGGTCGATTGCTTGCAGAATCAGCACGGGCAAACGGACTAAGTGACGCTTGATGCGAGGCTCCCCGACGCTTTCCACCCACTCGTGCGTTTCGCAAACCAAGACGTCTTCGTTTTGCTCTGAGTATGCACTGGACCAGAGGAATGTTTCCTCGGTCTCTGAAAGGATGGGGGCCGGTGGTGGTGGCTCTTTCTCCGTGCGTTGCTGCACCCACGCACTCAGCTTCCCATCGTCTATTTCCGCTTCAAATGAACGCGTAACCCATGTCGATGGGTCACGCTGAAGGTCGGCATACTCGTTTCCGCCCCGCACGACGAGCCGCAAAAACACAACCACAAGATGATCACCGACCAGCTTTTCCGCAGCGATCATGCGGTAGTTGAATCCGAAGATTTTCTTCTTCACCAGACAGGGCGGTGGGAAATGATCGAAACCGGCCAGCGACTGTCGCTTCTCGACGTTCGCCGCAAATTTCTTGAGATCGTCCTTCGCGATTCCATGCGTAGTCACGTCGTACTGAATCTGGTCAGTGACGTAGCAGAGTATTGCCATGACTGTTCCTTTGAACTGAAAGTTCTGCAGCGGAGGCGAGACTTCGAGACTCAGGCTTTGAGCTAAATACTCATCGTGTCGGGGCAGCGCAGCTATCGAACACAATCGCACCCATCATCACGGTAAGAAGACGAACTTGCCACTGCTACGGCGTCTCGCGTGTCTCTTCTGGAGTGCAACGCCAACACTGAGTCGGGTGTTGGTTCTTGTCCTTGGTCGCAGAGCGACCGCCGAAGGTCGCCGTGGGTTTCAACCCACGGTCGGCCATCCCGCCAGACCATCTCGTCGCGGAGCGACGATCGAACCATCGCCACACGATCAGCGATCAATTTCATTCGCTCCGATGCCCCCCGCCTTCAATCGTCGCTCCGCGACGAATCATTCCTGTGTCATCGCCATCCGTGGGTTGAAACCCACGGCGACCATCAAATGTCGCTCCGCGACGAGCGCCTTCGCGCCCCCTGAGCAGATTTCTTGTTGCGGCCGCGTTCTGGATGTTGCCATTCGTCAGCGCGGGAAGGGAGCGTCCTCCGCCACAACGTGGCATTCCTATGTCAGCCCAGGCCATCGGCCTGGGTCACGGTCGGAATCACCAAGGGGTAGCCCCAACGGGGCGGCCCTCATCATCGTTCGTCATCGTCGATGAAGTGTTTCGTGTTGGTCCAATTGAGAGCCGCCCCGTTGGGGCTGTCTGACCTCTGGAGATTGGCCACCCAGGCCGATGGCCTGGGCTGGCATAGGCTCGCCCCTTCGGTACTGAACCGCAGGTGACATCGGGATCGCGGGTCGGTGTGTGACTCTTTGGTTCTTGTCCTTGGTCGCAGAGCGACCGCCGAAGGTCGCCGTGGGTTTCCCCCCACGGTCGGCCATCTCGTCGCGGAGCGACGATCGAACCATCGCCACACGATCAGCGATCAGTTTCCTTCGCGCCGCTGCCCCCGCCTTCAATCGTCGCTCCGCGACGAATCATTCCTGTATCATCGCTCCGCCGAGGCGGATGGGTTGAAACCCACGGCGACCATCAAATGTCGCTCCGCGACGGACGGCATCTCGCCTGCGAATTCTTGGGGACGAAAAGGGGGCGCGACTCTTTGATCCCGACCTCAGATGATCGAGCGGGCTGCACTGCCTCTCACGAATTCCAAGTGCATCGCCCCCATGTCCCATCTTGATCACACGCCGTCGGCCGTGGCGAGGCTGTTGCTGCGGGAGCAACGCGGGAAGAATTCATCGTCACGGGCGGGCAGCATCATCCGCTATTTTGGCGACTACGAGTTGCTGACCGAGATCGCTCGCGGCGGGATGGGAGTGGTTGACAACGCTGGGCAGGTGAAACTGAACCGCGTGGTCGCGATGATGACGCAGCGGAAGCCATCGTACCCAAGAAGGATTGCCAACTGATGGAGGCGCTCACCCGATGAAAATGAAACTTGCCGCCAGGAAGTCCGCCGCCAAGAATTCCACAGCCAAGAAATCGACCTCGCTCGCAAAGGCGAAGCCCGATGGACTCGGATCGCTCATCGCCGAGGTCCGCCAGCTCATCCAGTCCGCGCGCCGTGGCGTGGCGTCCATGATTGATACCTTCCAGGTGATGACCAACTTTGAGATTGGCCGCCGCATCGTCGAGCACGAGCAGCAGGGGGCGAAGCGGGCGGCGTATGGAGCCGAGTTGCTGAAGGAGCTTTCCGCCCGGCTGACGGAGGAATTCGGCCGAGGGTTTTCCGTCACCAACTTGAAATTGATGCGGCAATTCTTCGTCGAGAATCAGCATCGAATTGGTCAGACAGTGTCTGACCAATCTTTCCGTCTTCTCTCAATTGGTCAGACGGTGTCTGACCAATTGCCTTCCGTTCAAAAACAACAGCAGGCTGCTGTTAAATTGGCATCGACCACGATTCCCCAGACACCGTCTGGGGAATTGGCCCATTCCGAGATTTTTCAGCAGCCTTCTGAAAAATTGATGGTGTCTGGGCAATTCCGCAATCCCTTCACCCTGAGTTGGTCTCACTACGTCGAGCTTCTCGCTGTCAAAGATCACGGCGAGCGCAGTTTCTACGAGATCGAATCCACCAATGAAGGCTGGTCGCTCTCCGAACTCAAACGCCAGAAAGCCTCGTCCCTTTACGAGCGGCTGGCTCTCAGCCGCGACAAGGACGGCATCCGCAAGCTGGCCAAAGAGGGCCAGGTCATCGTGAAGCCGGAAGACCTGCTCAAAGAACCGCTCGTCCTCGAATTCCTCGGCCTCGACGTGCGGGCGAGCTACTCCGAGTCCGATCTCGAATCCGCAATCCTGACACATCTCGAAAAGTTCCTGCTCGAACTCGGCAAAGGCTTCCTGTTCGAGGCCCGGCAGAAGCGTTTCACCTTCGACGGAGACCACTACTTTCTCGATCTCGTGTTCTACAACCGGCTGCTCCGCTGCTATGTCGTCATTGACCTCAAGCTCGACAAGCTCACGCATCAGGATCTTGGGCAGATGCAGATGTATGTGAACCACTATGACCGCCAGGTGAAGCTGCCCGAGGAAAACCCCACCGTCGGCCTGCTCCTTTGCAAGGAAAAGAAAGACGCCATTGTGGAACTCACTCTGCCCAAGGACGCCAACATCCACGCGAAGGAATACCAGCTCTACCTCCCCTCGAAGGAACTGCTCAAAGCGAAACTCCTCGAATGGTCCCGCGAACAGGAGGCGGCCCGATGAAGTCGCCCGAACTCGCTCTCGACCGCGACTTGCTGGGCGACATCAACACCCGCGTCCGCCGCCCGCGCCCTACCGAAAGAGTTCGCTTCCAGTCTGCCCAAGGACACATGCCATGCCCGCATCGCCGCAAACGGTTCACGAGTTGCGCCGCCAATGGAAACCCCACAAAGAACGGCTGGCGATCGAACGCAGCGAGCATCCCACCGCGATTCGCTTTCATCGGGCGTGCAGTTGGATGAGCGAAGTCGAACAGCTTGATCCGGTTCGCCACACCGACCAAATCCTGCTCCACCAGTGGATCGCCTTCAACGCGCTCTACGGCCAATGGGATCAAACCGCTCTGGAACCCGCTGCCGATCGCCGAAGTTGGCAAGCGTTCCTGGGGCAAATCCACGCGCTGGATCGCTCCAGCCATCTGGCCTCCGTGCACCAGGACCACAAGCCGCTGGTGCTCTGCATTTTGGAAGACGAATACCTCAACCAATACTTCTGGCAAGACCCCTCCGCGAAGTCCGCCAGCAGAGCACGAAACGGCCGGCACAAAGCACTGAGTTGGTATGTCGAGGGCCGCTGGCTCAACATCTTGGAGCACCTCTTCACCAGAATTTATTTGCTCCGTTGCCAACTCTCTCACGGTGCCTACACCTGCGGCAGCCGCCTGAACCGCACCTCCTTAAAGCACTGCGTCACCCTGATGGGCTGGCTGCTCCCCGCCATCCTCCAAGTCTGGATCGACCACGGCTCCGACGAAGACTGGGGACCAATGTGCTATCCGCCGATGAAGATGATCTCAGCCGTGCGCAATGGCAGATAATTCTTTTTCCAGTGGCTATGGCGAATAGCTGCCCTGGGTGCTTCAACTCAGCGGCTCGCTTCGTGGATACGAGCCGAGCACTTCCATCCGCACCGCCAACCGCTCGATGTCGGACAGTGTCCGCTTGATTCGCGGATCGTGCGAGTGTCCCTCGAAGTCGAGGAAGAACAAATAACCCGATTCCGGCCCACGCAACGGGAACGACTCGATCCACGTCAGGTTGATCTTATTGCGTTTGAACGAGGACAACGCATCGGCCAGCGCTCCCGGCTTGTGTGGGATTTGCAGGAGCAATGCGGTGCGATCTCGGCCGGTCGGCTTCGTGTCGTCGTCGCCGATGATCGCGAACCGAGTCACATTGTTTTTGTTGTCCTGAATCGACTCAGCGGCCACGTTGAGGTCGTATTCGACCGCCGCTCTCATGCTGGCCACCGCCCCCGCTCCGGGTTTATCGCGAGCCAACTGAGCTGCGGTCGAGGTGCTAGTGACCTCCAGCAATCGGGCCTGCGGCATATTCTTGTTGAGCCATTCGCGGCATTGCGACAATGCCTGAGGCTTGCTGTAAATCTCGGTGATCTCACTGCGCGGACACCGAGACAAGAGGTTGTGATGAATCGCGATCTGAACCTCGCCGCAAATCCGCAGCGGCAGCCGAGTGAACATGTCGAGAGTATCTACGATCCGCCCGTCGGTGCTGTTCTCGATGGGGACGATGCCGTAGTCGGCCTGGCCGCGATTCACTTCCTCAAAGACGGCCGCAATCGTGCTGACCGGAACCAAATCGGCCGACTCGCCAAAACGCTCCAGAGCGGCAATGTGCGTGTAACTGTAAGCCGGGCCGAGATACGCGACCCGAGTTGTCTTCACGTCCTGGCGAGCCGCACTCAACATTTGCCGGAAGATGCCACGTATGGCCGAAATTGGGAGTGGACCTCGGTTCGATGTCTCCAACGCCGTGAAAAGTGCATCGTCAGCCAACGGGGCAAACAACGCTCGTTTCAAATCGGGCTGAGCGAGAATCCACTCGGTCGTTGCGGCCGTTCGTTTGTTGATCAGCGTGAGGATTTCGCGGTCGAGCCGTTTCAGTTCGCTCTCGAGGGCGGCGGGTGACTTCCGAGCTGGCTTATGAGCCGGCTTGGCGTGCTTCGCCGGGGCGGCCGCCGGCTTGCGAGCTTTTTTCGGAAGTGGTTTCTTGGCCATGAGTTCCTTTCGCGGTCGCAGTGCCGGGAAGGGGTCGGAATCGGCTCCGCCGTGAGGGTTTAGGCTTGTATTCCGGGCCTTCTAAGGTGTCAAGCAGCCAAGGGTTTCGGTACCGCGCGGCCCTTCATTGACCTGGCTGTCAGTTTGACAATGCCGAAGGGCGAAGAGGGTGTGCGATTCGGTGCCATTCTGGCAAACCGCTCATCAGACCTGATCAGTAGCACGAGCACAATCCCTTGCCATGCCGCAAGTTGTCACGTCAGCAGCAGCCGACGCCATGCTGGCACGGACTTTGCCTTCCGCTGCTCGACGTTGACCAACGCGGATTACGCTCACCTAATCTCAACTCACACTCAATCGACAGAGGAGCCAAGTCATGGCCGTCGCTGAAAAGATCATTGGAATCGACCTGGGAACCACGAACTCCGTGGTCTCGATCATGGAAGGGGGAGAGGTCAAAGTCCTCGCCAACCTGGAAGGCAACCGTCTGACGCCGAGCATCGTCGCCTTCACTGACAAAGGCGAGACGCTGGTCGGCGATCCGGCTCGACGGCAAGCGGTGACGAACCCCAGAAACACGATCTACTCGATCAAGCGATTCATGGGCCGCCGGCACAGCGAGGTCGCCTCCGAAGAGAAACTCGTCCCATACAAAATCATTGGCGGAACGAACGACTACGTAAAGGTCGAGACTGGCAACGGCAAGCAGCACACGCCGCCGGAGATTTCGGCTCTCGTGCTGCGCAAGCTGAAAGAGGCGGCCGAGAGCTATCTTGGCCACAAGGTCAACAAGGCGGTCATCACGGTCCCGGCGTACTTCAACGACGCTCAGCGGCAAGCGACCAAGGATGCCGGCCAGATCGCCGGCCTTGAAGTCGCCCGTATCATCAATGAACCGACGGCCGCCGCGCTGGCGTATGGGCTGGAGAAAAAGAAAGACGAAAAGATTTGCGTGTTCGATCTCGGCGGCGGGACGTTCGACGTGTCGATCCTGGAAGTGAGCAATGAGCTAGTCGAAGTGCTCAGCACCAGCGGCGACACCCATCTGGGCGGCGACGACTTCGACGAAGAGTTGATCAACTTCATCGCCGCGAAGTTCAAGACGGAAAACAGCATCGACCTCCGCAAAGATCCAATGGCGTTGCAGCGTCTGCGTGAAGCGGCCGAGAAGGCGAAGAAGGAACTTTCTTCGCTGCAAAACTCGGAGATCAATCTGCCGTTTATCACCGCCGACGCCAGTGGAGCGAAGCATCTTCAACTCTCCGTCACGCGGTCTGAGTTCGAAAAGATGGTCGATCATCTCATCGAACGCTGCCGTGGCCCGGTCGAGAACGCGTTGAAAGACGCAAAGCTCAAGCCGTCCGACATCGACGAGGTCGTGCTGGTCGGTGGTTCGACTCGCGTTCCGAAGGTTCAAGACTTCGTCAAGAAGATCTTCCAAGGCAAAGAGCCGCACAAAGGGGTGAACCCGGACGAAGTCGTCTCGATCGGTGCCGCGATTCAGGGCGGGATCATTACCGGTGAAGTCACCGACGTCGTGCTGATGGACGTGACGCCGTTGTCGCTGGGCATCGAGACCGAGGGTGGCGTGATGACCGCGCTCGTCGAGCGTAACACCACGATCCCAACCACGAAGAAAGAAACGTTCTCGACTGCCGCCGACAATCAGCGAGCGGTTACGGTCAGCGTCTATCAGGGTGAGCGGCCGATGGCTCGCGACAACCGGTTGCTCAGCCAGTTCAACCTGGAAGACATCCCGTCCGCTCCGCGCGGAGTTCCCAAGGTTGAGGTCGCGTTCGACATCGACGTCAACGGCATCCTCAAGGTCTCGGCGAAAGACCTGGGCACGGGCAAGGAGCATTCGGTCCGCATCGAGAACTCCAGTGGCCTGTCCAAGGAAGAAATCGAGAAGATGAGGAAGGACGCGGACGCACACGCCGACGAAGACAAGAAGGCGAAAGCGTTGGCTGAAGCTAAGAACAAAGGTTCGATGCTGGCCTACGAAGCCGAGAAGCAGCTCAAGCAGAACGGAGACAAATTGGATCCCGCGTCCAAAGGCGCGATTGAGTCTTCGGTCAGCAAGCTGAACGAGGTGCTGAAAACCGAGGACGCCGATCAGATCAATGCGGCGACTGCGGCTCTCGAACAATCCCTGCACGCGATGGCCGAGCACCTCTACAAGAACACGGGAGCTCAACCGGGACCAGAGGGAGCGGCGCAGGCCGCTGGCGGATCGAAGCCAGCCGGAGACGACAACGTCATCGACGCGGAGTTCGAGAAGAAATAGGGCTGCGAAGCCGCAAAGTAGACGAGTCACTCCGTGACTCGATTCGAGTCACGGTGAGCCAGTGAAGTTTTGGGTAGCTGAAGTCGCCAGACTTCAGAATTCGCCGAGAAAACTGAACTCTGGCGAGTTCAGCTACCAATTCTTTCACAGCCTCGGAGTGACTCGTCTACTGTGATTGAATTCAAGCAACGCCCGGCCGCTCACGGAGGAATTGGCCGGGCGTTGTCGTTTGATACGTCAGGCTCAGGCCGCTCGCTGCAAGCTCGCGGTCAGCGGCTGAATCAGTTGCCGTTGAACAACCGCCGTCTCTTCAAAGTGCCGAGCAACAGCGGCACGGAACGCGGCTCCGATTTCCGGTTGTCCGCGCCAGGTTTTCATGAATCGCAACCAATCGCGGTCTCGGCGATGCAGAAAGGTCAGATCGAACCAGTGCCGCCAAGTGCCATCGAGATTGATGAGCTTGAGCTGTCCCTGTGGTGTCACCAGGAAGTTCGACGCGTGCAGGGCACCATGCACGATCCGCAGTTCGCCGAGCGTGTGCCAGATACGAGCGAATTGTCCGGCGAGGCGATCGAGTTCGAGCGTGTTGAGTTCGGTCTTCGCCAGGAATTCCGGCAGTGGAGTCCCCTCGATCTGTTCCGTCAGCACGAACGACCGAAAGCGAAGCGGGCCGAGCCGATCCTCTACCATCGCCAGTGGCCGAGCGGTGCCGATTCCGGCGCTCAGCAATTCGCGGCCATAGGTCCACGAACGGCTGCCGCGTGTGAAGAGCAGCACTCGCGTCAACGTGTGCAGCACGCTGCGCAGGTTGAATCGCTTCAGCAGTCCGACGGCGGACTTCCCGAAGTGCCCGTCTGGTTGCGGAGCATGGACTGGGACGCGCGCGACCGCACCGTAATCATCGCGACTCACGGCTTGGCCGGCTTCGAGGAATTCATCAGGATCGTCCCACAGCAACTCGACCACGTGCGAAGCGAGTTGGTTATCAAAAACGATTCTCCGGAACGGCGACTGTTTGACCGACACGTTGGGGCCACGCAGTTCGAAGTTCCACGGCCAGTCGATGTCGGGAATCCATTGAGCCAGAACGCGCAACGGGGCGGCGATGACAGACCAAACCGGGTGAATCAGCTCTTTGTAGATCATCGACAGGAAGTCGTTGACTCCCTCGACGAAGCGGTCCCACCAGATCGGCTTGAGGTACTTATGGAACAGCGCTTCGAGTTGTTCCGTGATCCACAGCGTTTCGCGATCGACCATGCGTGCTTCGACGTCGAAGTGCCACCACTCCGAAGATTCGTCGGCCCATTGCAGACGAACGTCGTCACGTGGATCGCCGGCGAATCGGTCGCGGTGATGCAACGGCTCGCGATGCAGTAGCGGTTCTGAATTCGTCTGCGAATCGGGTTCGGTAACGGCCGGACTCGGCTGCCGCAGGTTAAGAACCTCATTGTCCGATACCGGAGCCATCGCTGATGTCGTCTCGACACGCGTTACGAATGGGTTCACGGACGTTGAATGGGAGGGCGGCGGAAGCCGGAACGTTGGCATTGAAGGTGTAGGGTTCTCGGCGGCTCTTGAAATGGACATCGGAATGATCTGCGACAGATGGATCGCGATGTCTTCGAAGCCAGGGATCGCTGGAGCCAAGTCGTCAGCCGGTTGGTTTGATTGAGGAGCAGTCATCACATCCCTCGATATGGAATTCGAAATCTGAGATTTGAAATTTGAAATTGGCTCACGCAGCACACCCGATGCGCGGCGACACATTCGGCCAACGGCGGACGATCTCCGCGAAGACATCGTCGACCGTCAGCTCGCGCATGCAGCGATGGTGTTTCAAGGGGCAGACTCGTTGTTGGCAGGGTCCACAATCGACCGGCAGTTGCAGGTGGACCGCTTGCGGGTGAAACGTCTCGCTCCAGGCAATGTGCGTGGGGCCGAACAGTGTCAGAGTCGGAACGTCAAACGCGGCGGCGAAGTGCCGAGGTCCAGAATCGGTTGTGACCAGCAAACTCGCGTGACGAATCGCCCCCTTCGTCAAGCCGATGCTGAGCGGTTCGTTGGCCAAGCTGACGACTCGTGGATGCGCGACTTCGGCGACGATGCGTTGCGCGGTGGAACGTTCGCTCGGACCGCAGACTATCAAGACCGTTCGGCCAAGATCGACCGCGAGCCGGCGAGCCAGTTCGGTGAAGTATTCTGTCGGCCAATCCTTTGCCGCTCCGAAAGCACCACCCGTGTTGAGGGTGACGTAATCGGATGAATTGGCGGCCGGGTGCCGTTTCCAAAATTCCGCGATTTGTTGTTCGTCGCGCGACAGCGTTGCCAGTTCCATCTTTCGCGACAGCGTGCGGCAGCCCAGTTGTGCGACGAGTTGAAGGTTCTCATCGAGCACCGGATGCGGTGTCGCTTGCGACGGCGCGGAGATTGGATCGGTCAACAAAATGCTTCGTCCGTTGCGAGCGTAGCCGAGGGTTCGTTTCGCTCCGGAAGCCCACGCCCAGAAGCCAGATCGCAGCGAGTTCGGGAACACGACGGCGAGATCAAATCGCTCGCGGCGTAACGCCCATCCAAAGCCGAAGCCGCGATGGAACGGCGAATGTCCTTTCGGATCATGAATCAACACGCGGTCGAGCAGCGTCGTTCCGGCCAGCACGTCGGCCACATACGGTCTCAGAATGCCGACGATTTCCGCGCCAGCGAAATGTTCGCGCAGCGCACGCAGGGCCGGCGTCGCCATCGCGACGTCTCCGATCCAGTTAGGCAGCCAGACGGCGAGTTTCATGGTGGGGGCTAGGGGCTAGGGGCTAGGGGCTAGGGGCTAGGGGCTGGGGGCCAGGGGTTCTTACTAGCCCCTAGCCCCGAATCCCTAACCCCTCCTCATGCCGCATCGCGCAGTGTGCGAATCTGTGTGACGATGCGAGTGGTGGAGACGTTGGGGACTTCACTGAGCAAGCGGACTTCACCGCCGTAGCTCTCGACGAATTCGCGGCCGACGATCGATGCCGTCGTGCCACCTTTGACGAGGATGTGCGGTTGCAAGCGTTCCAACAGCGCAAGCGGCGTGTCTTCGTCGAACACGACCGCGTGATCGACGCATTCCAGCGCGGCAAGCATCATGGCTCGTTGCGACTGCGAGATGACCGGGCGAGTCGGGCCTTTCAGGCGTCGCGTGCTTTCATCGCTGTTGAGGCCCACGATCAGACAATCACCAAGTGTCGCGGCCTCTTGCAGATATTGAACGTGTCCGGCGTGCAGCAAGTCGTAGCAACCGTTCGTGAACACGACCTTCTGGCCAAGTTGCTTGCGAGCATCGACCATCCGAGCCAATTCGTTGAGTTCGCTGATCTTCTCGTGAACCTTGCGTGACCCGCCCAGCAGGTCGCCGAGAATCTCCTGCCGAGTAATGGCGACCACGCCGATCCGTTCGACTTCAAGCCCCCCCGCGACGTTGGCCAACCGACACAAATCCTGAGGCGAGAGTCCATCGGCCAGTCCGACGCCGATCATCGCCAAGACCATGTCACCGGCTCCGGTGATGTCGTAAACCTCGCGTTTGCGAGTCGGGAACAATTCCGCCGAACCGTCGCTCAACGCCAGCGCGATTCCGTCTTTATCGAGCGTCACAAACGCATTCGTCAGCTGCAGCGTCTCGACCAAATGCCGGCCCGCGAAGAACGCGTCCTCGGCCGAACAGACTTCGCAACCGGTCGCCAGCTTGGTTTCCAATCGGTTGGGAGTCACCGCCGTCGCGCCGGTGTAGTCGGCGTAGTTGGCTTTCGGCCCCGGATCGACCAGCACCGGGATGCCACGAGCCTTCGCCGCTTCGATCACCGTTCGCAACACGCGCGGTGTGCAGACACCCTTCGAGTAATCCGAGATCAAGACTGCCTGATGCCCATCCAGTCGCGCGAGGACTTGCGCCAGAAACTCGTCTTCAATCGCCGTCGGCAGCGCGTGCCGCGACTCGCGATCGACGCGCAGAATTTGATGCGGATGACGGCTCTGAGCTTTCCCGATGAATCGCACCTTAACCGTCGTGGGACGTGATTCATCAATCAACACTGTCGAGCAATCAACTCCGGCGTTGGCGAGCGACGCCTGCAATTCTTCACCGTCGCTGTCGCGACCAACCACACCGGCGATGGTCACGCCGGCATCGAGTCCGCGGATCATGTTTGCGACGTTGGCCGCGCCGCCCAGCCGCATCTCCTCCGATTCTTGCCGCAGCAGAATCACGGGAGCTTCCTGGCTGACCCGCTCCGCCTCGCCCCAGACGTAGCGGTCGAGAATCAAATCGCCGATCACCAGCAGTCGAGGATGCCCCAACTGCTGCATGACATCAATTAAGTGGTACGACATCGTGGCCAGCCATCCTTTGCTGGGGCAGATTCAGTGTAAGTACGAAATTGGCATCATTCCGCGCCGCCCGCCCGATTTGCCGAGCCTGACGAGGGGCGGGATGTTCTGTCTGACACGAAAACGTGTCAATGGCGTTATCATCAGAGTTCGCGGAGAGCCAAAAGCGACGTCACGGAATGCGTGTCGCCACTCACATGTTCCACCGCAACGCGCTCGATCGACGGCGATTAGCGGCTCCTGTGAAATAATTCGCGTTGCCAGAAACTTGAAGTTCCAAAGCCATGCCATCCTGACTGACTGCTTGAAAAGCGTAAAAACTCAACGATGAAACGGACAATTGACATGGCGGTTTCCCCTGTCGCGTATTGACTTCACGCGAGTCCGCCAAGGATGAAACGGACAATTGACACGGAGGTTTCCCCCACCCCAAGATGCGGAAGTTGAAAGTGCCTCTCGCGGAAAGCGTTTCAGGACACATGGGTCTTAAAGCGTTCGTCCTCATTTCGGGAGAAGGTGTTGTAGTTGCATGAATAAGCCGCTCGCCAAACTGCTCGCCAAAGTACTCGACCAACCGTTTCCGGCGATGTATTCCGACGCATACATTTGGGGATTGATTCCGAAGCACCGCGAGCAGATCTGGTTGATTGCGGCAACGAAGTCAGGATCAACTTGGCTATCAGCCATTCTTAAGAACTACTTAGGGTGGGATGCTCGAACCATTACGCCTGCCTTTGGTCGCCGCGAACAAGAGCCTAGTTTGCGTAAGGTGGCGCAGGCGTCCGCGTCAGACAAGATCTTTTGGAAGCACTCGCACACGCGTGCTTCAGAGTCAACGGACGAAATGATACGCCGCGCCGGTATTTATCCAATCATTCAAACGAGAGTATTGCACGACTCTCTAATCAGCTACTGCGACCACTGCACGAACGAGTCTCCGGTCGGGCCCATGGCATTTATGGATCAACGCCATTGGAACGAGTTGAGCGAGTCCGCTCGAATCGGCTTCGTCGTCGATTTGGTGGCACCGTGGTACTTTAATTTCTATGCCGGGTGGTTCTCGAATCCGTTGGTGCAGGAGAAGGTGGCCTACGTTTGTGCCTACGAGAACTTGTTGAGCAATCCGGTGAGCGAGATAGTTCGCATTTGCGAACATTTCAAATTGGCAGTGGATCTTTCTGCAATCAAAGTCGCTGTCGAGCGTGCCGCGCATGAGCCTACACGCCTCAATAAAGCAGTCGTCGGGCGCGGCAAAGCCCTGTCGGAAGCGCATCGAGCCACGCTTGCCAGAATGCGGAGCTACTATTCTCACATCGATATGTCTTCGATCGGATTTCCAGACTGAGTCGCGCGAACCGGGGTCAGATCCTCGTCCAATCGCTGGTGGGCCGGCGGTCAATGCGCCCTTGTCCCACCCTACGACTCGCATCCAACCGACACGAGACACGTCGGCTACGACACGCAGGTCGGATGCTGTTCCTTCACGGGAACCAAACCGCTCGGGAAGAGTCCTTCGACGGTTTCGGACTTGGCCTTCACGCGTCCCGCTTGCCAGACCCACCACAGACACGCCGAGGCGGCCACTCCGGAGATGACCAGCGTGAGCCACGTGTATCTCAGGCCGCCTGCTTCGAGGATCGCGAATGAACTCCAGATCGAATGCTGAAATTCCTCCGCATGACCATTGGCGAGCTGCACGCTCGCTCGTTCGCGCAGAATTGCCAGTGAGTTGAACAGGAAGTGAAACAGGACGCCGGGCAACAGGCTGTTGCTGCGGAGCGCGATCAAGCCCAGCACGATGCCCAGCAACGTCGCGTTGAAGACTTGCTGCGGGATCATGTGCATCACTCCGAACGTCAACGCCGACAGCGCGATTGCCAATCGCGTGCGGCCGTTGCGGCAGAAGCCGGTCAGCACGAAGCCGCGGAATGCTAATTCCTCGCAGATCGCGGGAGCCGCCGCGAACGCGATCAGCAGCAGCCAGAACGGCTGCTCGCCTTCGCCCATCGTCTTGAGCAACCGCACTGCCCCTTCCGGCAACTGTGGGAAGAACCAGCTCAGTGACGCCATCAACTCCAGCGACAGCGGATGCAACAGGAACGGCAACACCGCCGCGACGGCCAGGAATTTCCAATCCGGCAGATACAATCGCAGCGTTTGCCGCACGCTGGTGGTCAGGATCAACGCCATGAACAGCGCGGGGCAGGCGATGATCGCGAGCTGCTGAATTACCATCAGCTTCAGCATCTGCGTCCCCATTTGGTCCGCCGACACCGATGCAATCGACTGGCCGAGCGCCTTCATTGAAACGAACTGCGCCAGCATGATGAGCACAAAGCAGAAGCCCGCCTCGGTGAAGTTCGGGGTCGGTTCTTTGTCTCGCAGCAAGTGCTTGAACCAGAGAGCCGGCTCGAAGCGTTCGCCATCGCGAAAGAGAACCCCTTCGCTGGAAAATTGCTCGATCGCCCACCACAACGCGAGCAGGCTGTAGCCGATGCTGGTCGCCAGCACGGGGCCCGCAAAGATCAGAGCACCTGTGTTGCCCGGATTCAGCAGCAGCGCTTTCAGCAGCAGCGCGATGTTGACCACCGGCATCACGCTGTAGAACCACGACGCTTGATGCACTGGATAAATCTCGACAGCCGGTGACAGGCAGAAGACCGTCAGCCCGATCGAGACCATCAACAGCGGAGTCAAATAGTACTGCCCCTCTTTCGAACTGCGGGCGAACGTCGCCAGCGCGAGACACATCGCACTGAAAAACGCCGAGAGCGGAATCAGCAGAATCAACAACCAAGCCAGCGCCGGAGCGGTCGGCAGCGTGACCGCTCCCGCCTGAGCCAAAGCGCCTTTGCCCGCTCCGCCCGCGACCGAGAGCATGTATTGCCCCGTCGTGCCAATGCTCAGCAGATTCAAGAGCGCGGTGCTCATACTGAAACCCATCACCGTGAAGAATTTGCCGAGCACGATTTCCGTCCGTGTGGCCGGGCAGATCAGCAGCGTTTCCATCGTGCCCCGTTCTTTCTCGCCGGCCGCGACATCGACCGCCGGATAGAACGCTCCCGTCACCGCCATGATGACCAACAGCGCGGGGAACATCTTCGACCAGACGTTGGCGGAAATCTGTTCTTCGGCCGCCAAGTCCAACGGCGCGGAACCGACTGGCCGAGTCAGCTCTTCCGGCAATTCCGCCGCCGAGAGCCGCTGACGCAGGATTTCGTCTTCCCAAGCGTCGAGCACTTCACGCACGCGAGCATACGCGACAACCGATTTGTCGTCCGCTCGGTTCTTGACGATCGTGGGCCGAGGATAGGTGAAGCCCTCGACTTGCGAGTTATCTCGCTCGACGATCAAGCGATTCACCCGCTCGATGTTCTCCTTCAGCCCGTCGGGGATGACGATCAGCACTTGAATCTGGCTGGAGGCGAACAGCTCCATCAATTCGTGGTCGATGACCGCTTGCCTGGCTTTGAGTCGTCCCATCCGCACTTGTAATGCCGCCAGCGATTCGTCGAACGAGGCTGCGGGGTTCATCAGGTGCTCGCGCTGCTGGACTTCCGCTTGTTTGAGTTCGGTGCTGAGCGACGTGTGTTGGTCGACCCGTTCTCGCAGCGCACGGGCTTGCTCGATGAGCCGCAAATTCCGCGAGGCATTCAGACCGCCGCCACCCAATTCGACCGACGTATCGGTGATGACTTTCAGCTTGTCCGTGTCAGTCGGATTGAGAAACCAATTCGAGACGAACTTGTCCCCGTCAAGCAATTGCGGCGGCGGCAGATGCTTCTCGCCGAGAATGACCACCGTGCGCGGCTGCTCGGTAAACAGCAACGTCATCTGCAACATGCCGATGCCCATCGCCGGGTATAGCAACAACGGCAACACCGCGATCATGAACAGCGTCCGGCGATCCCGAAGCTGATCTCGCACTTCACGCAGAAAGATGAGTTTGACGTTTTGCCAGTTCATGGGGAGGGAATCTCAAATCTCAAATCGGCAGAACAACGACTAGCTGTTCGCCAATCGGAATTCCGATTGCGTCGTTCGGCATTGCTCGTCGTGGCGTTCGATCAAGTCAAAAAACAGTTCTTCGGTGTCGGGCTGATGATACTGCTCCTGCAACTCCGGCAGCGTGCCCATCGCCAAGATTGTCCCTTTATGGATGATCGCGATGCGGTCGCAGAGCTTCTCGACCTCACGCATGATATGCGTCGAGAAGATGATGCACTTGCCCTGATCCTTCAGCGACTGCACGATCGCCAGGACTTTGCGCGCGACGAGCACATCCAGGCCACAGGTCGGTTCGTCGAAGATGATGACCGGCGGATCATGAACGATCGCGCGAGCAATCGACGCCTTCTGCTTCATGCCGGTGGACATCTTCGCCCCCAGCGTGTCGCGGAAGTCGTTCATTTGCAGCGTGTCGAACAACTGTTCGAGCCGCAGCTTCAAGACATCCTCCGACAGCCCGTACAGCCGGCCGTAATACTCCGCCATTTCCCAGGCGGTCATGCGGTCATAGATGCCGGTGTTGTTGGACATGAACCCGATGCGCTTCCGCACTTCGGTCGGATGTGTCACCACGTCGAAACCGGATACCGTCGCCGTGCCGCTGGAGGGACGCAGCACTGTGCTGAGAATCCGCAGGCAAGTCGTCTTGCCGGCCCCGTTCGGACCGAGCAGTCCGAAAATCTCACCGGGCCGCACTTCAAAGCTCACATGATCCAACGCCGCGACCCAGCCGCGACGCAAATCGTCGAATCCCTTCGTGAGATGTTGAACGGAAATCATGGGGAAAGCCCAAGCAAACGCGACCGCTGGCGAGCCGGAGGGCGTTAGCCCCCGGACGATGAGGGACGAAATCAAAAGTCCGGGGGCTGACGCCCTCCGGCTCGCCAAGTCTCAATCTCTTGCCGAGTTTCAGGACTACGAACCTAGCACGTCCCTCGCCGACCCGGACGACGGGCGGTGGATGAGTTGCCGTGGAATTACAGGCTGAGCACCGGCAACGGCACGCGGCCTGACTGATTCGGAACCTCGGCTTGATCGGCGTCGTCGATGTATTCGTAAAAGACGTTCCGCTGACGCGGGATGAAGCCGACTTCTCGGATGCAGCGTTTGATTGTCTCCAAACTGAGGTGATAAACGGTCCCCGCCGAGGCCACGACGTTCTCCTCAATCATCAGGCTCCCCATGTCGTTGGCGCCGAACAGCAACGCCATCTGTCCGATCTTCTCTCCCTGAGTCACCCAGCTCGATTGGATGTTTCGCACATTGTCGAGATACAGCCGCGCCACCGCCTGCGTCTTGAGGTACTCAAACGCCCCGGCCGGCGCGATGTGAGCCATGTCGGTGTTCTCCGGCTGAAACGTCCAGCAGATGAACGCCGTGATGCCGCCGGTCTCGTCCTGCAACTGGCGGATGCGTTCGAGATGCTCGATCCGTTCGGCCAGCGTTTCGACATGCCCGAACATCATCGTCGCCGATGATTTCCCCCCCAGCTCATGCCATTGCCGACAGACGTCGATCCAATCGTCGCTCAACACCTTGCCGCGCGTGATCTCCTTGCGAACGCGATCCACAAGAATCTCGCCGCCACCACCGGGCAAGCTGCCGAGTCCCGCGTCTTTCAATCGTTGCAGCACAGTCTTGATCGGCAGCTTCGCGAGCTTCGCCAGCGCGTAGATCTCCGGCGGCGAGAAGGCGTGCAGATTGACCTTCGGAAAGCGTTCCTTCAGTGACCGCAGCAAGTCTTCGTACCACTCGATCGACAATTCGGGATTCATCCCCCCTTGCATCAGAATCTGATCGCCGCCAAGCGCAATGGTCTCTTCGATCTTTTGAAAGATCGCTTCCTTCGACAGCACGTATCCTTCGGGACTCTTTGGCCGACGAAAGAACGCGCAGAAGTCGCACACCGCCGAGCAGACGTTTGTGTAATTGACGTTGCGGTCGATGTTGAAAGTCCGATACGGCTCCGGATGCAACCGCAACGTGACCGCGTTGGCCGCCTCGCCAAGGGCAATCAAATCGTGCGACTCCAGCAAGCGGAGACCGTCCTCAGACGTGAGTCGTTTGCCGGCAACGGCTTTGTCGAGAATGAAACGCAGGCTGTCAGACACGAGAGAAATTCCTTCAAGACGTCAGTTCGCAGAGAGGCAGTGACGGAAAACGAGATCGACCCCTGCGGGAGCGAGGCCCAATTTGACCGCGAGTTCCTGGAATAGCCGCAACCCCGCGCGTTCGGCGGAACCCAGCGTGAAGTGCAGGTTGTGAGCAAGATATTCGTGAGCCAGTTCGGCAGTGATTCCCAGCTTCGGGGCTTCTCGCTCGGCGATCTCAGCGAGTCGCTCCACGCCCCGGTCGCGAGCGAGGCACAACGCCTCTTCCACATCTCCCAGTTCGCAATCGCGTCGCGCCGCCCACATCGCGAAGACGAACGGCAGACCGGTCCAGTGCGACCACTCCTCGCCCAAATCCCACGTCGCCACGAATCGTTCGTGCGGCGGCTTCATCGCGCGATCGCCGATCAGCAGTACCGCATCAGCAGAGGTGTCTTCCGTCGCGAAACCCAGCGGCAACAACTCCGTTGTCGGCCGGACACCAAACCGCTCGGCCAACAGGACGCGAGCCAACGTCGCGCTCGTGCGCGAGCCGGCATCGAGGGCCAGTGTCCGAATCTGCTCGACCGGCACGCGGCTGAAGAGCTTCACGCTGAGCACCGGCCCGCGCGTCGCCACACAGGCATCGGAGACGATTTCGTAATCGGCATCGCGCAGCACTTCGATCGACGGGATCAACGCGACATCCAATTCGTTGGCCGACAGGTCATCCGCCAGCCGGCTCGGCACATCGAGGATCAAGTCCGCGTCACGTGCCAATTCCGCCAAGTCTTCAATCAACGGCTTGGAATTCAAATAACTGACCGCGCCGATCCGCAGTGGCCGTTCGCGCGTCGCAAAGTCTGGAAAAGAATCGTGCATCATTTCGTGCTCCATCGGGCGCGGGATTATAGGCATCGGCTTCAAGAGGGCGAGGCTCGCGCCGAGTCACTCACCTGGGAATGACCGTCACTTCCCTAACCGCATTAACTCGCATCACGCCCCGCAAAGATCTGTCGGCCGAACTGCGGAAACGCGATCGGAATCCCTTCGCGATCTTTGCGGCCTTTTGTTCAACAACAGCACTCCGCCAGTTTATGGACGCAATCGAGCGGGACTTTCGAGCCTTGTGTTTTCGGCAGAACCGAGACAGCCTACTCACCAGTTTCCTTTCACGAAGAACCCCGTCTTTTCTAAAGAGCCAAGCTTCTGGTTCGTCCTATTGAGGATCCATCGCGAATGCACAAATACATCATCATGGGAGTGCAGGGCTGCGGAAAAGGGACTCAGGCCAGATTGCTCAAGGAGTCGCTCGACCTGGTCCATATCAGCGTGGGCGACATCTTTCGTTGGCACATCCAGAGCCACACCAAACTTGGGGCCCGCATCAAGCGGATCATGGCAGAAGGGCAACTGGTGCCCGATGACCTTGTCGAAGAAGTCGTCAAGCAACGGATGGAGCAGCACGACTGGAATTACGGTTTCATCCTCGACGGTTTCCCCCGCAACTCTCGGCAAGCTGCGTTTTTTCTGGAGAGTTACGACATCGACGCCGTGCTGCTGATCGAGGTTCCCGACGAAGTGGTTCGGGAGCGCATCCTCAACCGCCGGCTCTGCCAGAAATGTGGCATGGATTACAACCTGATCTTCCACCGGCCAGCCGTGTCCAACACCTGCGATGTCTGTGGCTCAGCTTTGACCGCCCGCGCTGACGACACTCCCGAAGCGGTCAACGCGCGCGTGCAAGATTTTCACGACAAGACTCAGCCGATCCTCGAATTGTTCCGCCGCAAAGAACTGGTGGTCGTCGTGGATGGCACTCTGCCGGCCGCAGAGGTGCAACAGAATTTGCGCCATCAGTTGGAACAGAAAGCGTGGAGGAAAGCCGCGACGGGCTCCTCAACTCCAACCAATTAATGGTTACGCCAACAGTCGCACTCCACGGTAACTATCGCGATTGCGCGCTGTGGTGGTGTAGCGGTAGCCCGAGTGACTCATTTCGGAGCCCATTCGTCCAAGTCGAGGATTCGTTGCCCGGTGCCGTCCATCGCCTCCACCAACTCGTCAGGTAATTCGGGCGACTCGATGGGCAGTGTGTAATGAAAACCGTCCAAACCACAGGTTCGTCGCAGCGTGTTCAAAATCTCGACAATGCGAGCTTGGCGGTCAAAAGGCCCGGCGATGAAGTGCGGCTGGCCTTCAAAGCCAAACGAAAACTCGGTCGTACATTTTGAACTTTCGAGATCGCCGAAAATGCTGAGCGCCGCCGCACAATCGCGATGCGGAGCCAATCCCAACGAGAGAGCGTATCCCAGCGCCCCCTCGACCAGCTTGCGAACGTGCTCCGGCGAGACGTCGATCCAGCGACAGCCGTTATCACTCATGTGTGCGAGAGAAGCCGAATTCACATGATCCGGTGCGACTCGGGCCACGTCATCATCGGCGGTCGAGCTGCTTCGGCCACTCGATCGCATTCTTTCGCCGCCTTGAGTTTGGGCGGCTTGTTCTCTCGCCGCTGGTCTGAATTCATGATTGTGAGGAATCCTCTACCTTATGGTTCAGATGGCAAATCGCTTTCGCAGAGCTTCGATTTCCTTTTCGGCAATGAATCCAACGCGGTCGCTCTTCCGCAGCTTGTCACACCATGCAATCACAGCAGGCGATGACAACTTGGATCTTCCGACGGCTTGAATGACGATTCGCAAGCACTCGGCAATGTCCTCGCTCATCAGCCCTTCGTCGCTCATTTCGACTTGATAGCTGCCGTCTCGCATCAGTTCCAGCGACAACTCCATCGCGTGGTCAAGCTGGCCAAGTTCAATCAATCGACGCAAGTTGCGTTGGACGGTTTCATAAGCGCCGTAGTCGTACTCGAAATTGGAGTTCAACTGTCGTTCGTCGAAGTCTGTTGCATCCGATATGGCCATTTGCGTGTCGGCGACAAGTTGCTCAACGGACAGTTTGACGTCATAGCGACCTTCCAATTCGCGCTGGATCACCCGACTCCCCCGCGCCAGTTCCACGACCACCTCGATCAACTCCTCTTTGGATCGGTCCCCCAGCGTCGCCCGCAATGTTTCGAGTGAATCAGCTTCCTTCGCTCGTTTCACTCCTTTCACGCGCGGCACTCGTTTGAGCTTCGTCACTTTCTTCATGCCTTGATTCTCCATCTCCATTTCCGTTGATTCAAAATCCGTGACCGACCGAAAGCCTATCTCAAGACTCGCTCGATGCCAGGTCCGCCGCCAACGCCACCACAACGTCACAGCCCGCACTGGATGCATTGCCGGTGCTGCCGCTCGATTCGTCAACGATCAAGAATCGTCAGACGACGAACGCGACTGGCACCGATGGGAAGCCCTCAAATCTGGTTGCAGTAGCGGTTGCAAAATTCGCTGGCTTTCGCGGTCACACGCTGACCAATGCTGTTCGCGATGATGCCACAGTCAATCGCCCGGACACTCTTGGCGATAACGGGGTGCGTGCCTATATTCCCGCCCCGCACACGAATCCTGCCTGGTGGTGTAACGGTAGCACGAGTGACTCTGAATCACT
>CAMDPX010000138.1 GCA_945905295.1 Planctomyces sp. SH-PL62
CCCGGTGCATTGGTCGTAGAACCGGGGGGCTGACGCCGCCCCGCTCGCCTGTCTTAAACAGGGAATATCTCATGAAATTTGCAGGCCGAAACGCTTTGATCACCGGAGCTTCGCTGGGCATTGGTCGCGCGATCGCGATTGAGTTGGCGAAACAAGGGGCGAACGTCGCCATCAATTACCGCTCGCATCTCGACCAGGCGGAAGAGGTCGCTCACGAGATCGAGAAGACCGGCCAGAAAGCTCTGCTCTTGAAAGCCGACGTGGCGGATCAGGCGGCGGTCGAAGAGATGGTCGCGAAGACGGCCAGCACTTTCGGAAGTCTTGATTTGTTCGTCTCGAACGCCGCCTACAGCGACCGGCAGTTGATGGTTGAAGCGGACATGGCAGGCTTTAAGCGGACGATCGACGTCTCGATGTGGGGCGCGTTTTATGGCGTGCGTGCATCGTCGATTCAGATGTTGAAACAGGGAACGTGCGGCTCGATCGTCGTGGTTAGCTCGCCGCACGCAGTGATCCCGATCCCGACGGCAATGGCCTACAACATGGCCAAAGCGGCGATTGACCACATGGCTCGGACAGCGGCGATTGAACTCGCGTCGAAACGCATCCGAGTCAACATCGTCCACCCCGGCTGGATCGACACGCCGGGCGAGCGAAAGTTTTTCAGCGAAGAACAAATTGAGGTCGGCGGTCAGAAGCTGCCGTGGGGCCGCATGGGACAACCTGACGAGATCGCAAAAGCGGTCAGCTATGTGCTGTCTGACGACGCCGACTACATGACCGGCAGCACGCTGACGATTGACGGCGGCGTAAGCCTGCCTTGGTGGTCGAATCGGGGCAGCGGCGAGATGTGAGTGGTGAGCGCGACGGGGTCGGGAGTCTTTTTCAGGTCGGCCGGCAACTCATCGAGCATTCGGATATCTGTTGTGGCCGACCTGAAAAAGACTCCCGACCCCTTCAGTGTCAAACTCGGCAACCTGCGTCGCGTCTGCCAATCCGTTAAGGCTTCACAGCTTGGACAAGCTGGTTAAGGCGTTGTCCTGCATGGGGTCGATGGAACGAGATGACTGAACTCCGGACGGAACCGGAGTCATCACGAACATCGAACCGCAGGAAGTACGCCGTGAACGGATTCAAACGCGCGTCGAGACGTCAGGCCGCCGTCGTAGGGTTGGCCGTCCTCATGGGAACTTCTTTCCTGGGATGCCACGCTGGCCCCCGGCTGTTCTCCAAGAAAGACCGCGATCCGCACGCGGATAAACAGGAGCTCGCCGACAAGGACAAGGGCAAGTTCATCAATAAGAAGAAGGCCCGCCCGGAGTCCGAATATCGCCGAGTCGACGACGATGAGCGGGTAGCCAAGAGCGAACCCAAGAGCGAACCCAAGACGAAACCCAAAGCGAAGCCGAGCGATTCGATTCGCAAGCCCTCGGCCGATGACACCGAGCGAGCGTTGGCGATTCGCAAACAGGTCGACGAAGAGCTTAAGAAATCTTCACGTTCTTCGAAGACCACCCCTGCTCCCTCCAAAACCGCGAAGCCGGCAGAGCAGCCGCAGTTCGCTCGACGCGACACGAACAAACGGCCCGCGACCGACTTGCTCAATGATTCGTTGTTTGACGACGAGTTGCCGGAGACCAGCCCCTCCGCGCCGAAAACCGCCGCCAAAAAGCCGGCGGCGAAACCGGTGACCACGGCCAAAGCCAAATCGGCCGACGAAGACCCGTTCAAGAAGTCGGTGGTCAGTCCATCGAACACCAAACGTCCGAGCGACAAAGTCGCCAACGTCAACTTCGATGACGAAGACCTCGACCTGGGCCTGGACGACGAACTGGCGGAGGAGGCGGCCGAACTCGCAGAAGCGAAAGCGTTAGCCGCCCAAAAGAGTGCCGCGTTGAAGAAAGTTGCGGCTCCGTTGCGCGACCCTCGGACAACGCCGGCGGCCGCGACGATGCAACGAAAGTTTCTCGAAGAGGTTGATGAGCTGGAGGCCGACTCGCTCACGTTCGAAGAACCAAGTCCGCAAGTCGCACCGGCAAAGGAGAAGGCTCGTGCCACCCTGCCGACCGTGAAACGTACTGCCGACACCGCCAAGATCGACGCCGCCAAGATCGTCGCCGGCCAGGAAGTCATCGACCGGCGACAAACCGCGCAGCAAACGGCCAATCAATGGCGGCGCGACTTGGAACGCGATGAATTGGCAGAGCCGGAACAAGATTCAGTCGCACCTGCTCCCGCTCCGCGAGCCACCCCCCGCCCCAGCAGCGCGCCGATTTCCAAAGGTCATTTCAGTCCGGCGAGCCTTGATGAATTCACCCCACCCGCGAAGTCCCAGGGAGCGGTGCTCAATGGCGAATTGATCATCGACACGAACAATCTGCCGTCGCGGTTTCAACGAACTTCGTCGAGTCCCAACGGAACGAACAACTCCCACGGCGCGGCGAGTCGGATCAATTCCAACTCCAGCGAGAATATCGAAATCGCTCCCGGAGCGACACAAAATCGTGCCCGACCTGCGGGGCAGATTTCGCTGCAAGCACTGTCGGACGCAGAAAACTCGTCCGGCCTGACGACCGCTGACTACGACACGTCGAACACGGCTGACGATTTAGGCGGCTTGCCGTCGCTGAAGGTCGAGTCGGAAGCGGAGACCGGCCCCCAGTTGGCGTCACTGGAATTCGCTTCGGGAGTTGCACCGGCTCCGCCGGACATGGCGGAACTCGCTCCGGCCATCGGTGTCGCGGAGCCCCCGTCAGGAACACGGGGTTGGAAACGAACGCTGCTGGCTCTGAGCGCAATGATCTCGGCCGTCGGGATCGGGTTTGCCTTGCGACGCCGGACGGAAATGGCTGCCGCTCCGATTCAGAATCCGCGTTCGCCGTCAGCGGGCAGCCACTCTTAATCCTTCAGCGCAATGACCGCACGGTTGATTCATTCGGCATACGGCGAACAGCAACCCGAAAATCACCCGGCCGGGCCAGACACCTCGCTTGTTCCCGTTTGGTCGAACATCGGCAATCGCATCTCAGAAAAATTTGACGGCTGTCCAACTCTCGCCTCGCAAAGCTGACCTATAGTTGCGCGGCTGGAGCGGCTGGACCGCTCGGCGATTCTTTCTGAAACCTCAGCGAATGCCGGAGTGACAAATGGCCGACCCCTGGAGCCGCCCCACATTGCAAGATTTGCACGCAGTTTTGGAGAGCATCGAAAAGGTTGATCCGACGATTGAACGTTCGGCCGAACGCCTTGAGTTGTCTGTCCCGGCCGAGGTCGTCACCGCACGCGGCTCGGTCGTGCCGGCGATGACTCGCGAAATCAGCCGCTACGGTATCGGCCTCTTGCACCGGGGTTCGGTGTCGGTCGGCGATGCGACCGTCAAGATGGCCAGCGACACACGCGAGTATCGCTACCGCGTCGCCATCGAATGGTGCCGCCCCGCTGACAACGGCATGTTCATGAGCGGCGCACGATTCCTCAGCAAACTCGCCGACAACGAGTAACGCTCACTTCGGTTTTGCCAGATCTCTCTCACGAGATCTCGGCCGGAACGCGTTAGCGTCCAGTTCAGTCGCGAACAACCGGGACTAGCGCCCTGCGGATCATGAGAGAACTTTCCGAGTTTCGGAAATTCCCGTCGGGCATTTCGCTCGTCCGGTTCCGAAGACCGGCGAGACTATTCCGATGTTGCTTGGGGCGACTCTGTTTCTTTCGCGGCCGAGGCAAACGGCGGGGAAACACCTTGGGAGCGCGGCAGAAACGGCTCGATAGACATTATGCAACGCGCTCGCATTGCGTCTGAGGCGAACCTTTTGGCTTGTGTCGAACCCTCCAACCTGCCGTTTGCCCACGCAGTCGAGCACGCATCACGCGACTGCCCCATCGCCCCACCTGGCCGCATCATGTTTTCGACGTTCTACAAAAAGTACAGCCGGCACCTCCTGCTGCTGACTTTGGCGCTTTTTCCAATCCTCAATTTTTATGCGGACGGGATCCGCTCGAATAACGACATCGAAGCCTGGTTGCCAGAAAATTCCGAGATTCGAAAAACCTACGAAGAGTTCAAGACCCGATTCGGTGCCGAGGAAGTGATTTTGATCGGCCTCGACGCCAATCTCGGCGACGAGTTGACCGAGAGCATCGCGGGACGACTCGAACGTCAGCCCGGCGTGCGTCGCTGTTGGACTCCGCGACGCATGCGCGACGTGATGCGTGAACTCAGCGTGAAAGACGCAGACATCGCCCAACGGCTCCAAGGAGTCTTTGTCTCACGCGACGGCAAGCGGATCGGGACCGTCGTGATGTTGTCGGACCACGGGATTCGCGATCGGGCCGGAACCGTTGCGGACATTCGCGAAGTCTTGAAGTACTGCCAATTGGATGGTCAGTCGGTCAACATGGCAGGCGCGCCCGTGGTGATCGCCGAATTGAACCGTTTGGGTGGCCGCGAAAACAACGGCGTGTTCTTCTTGATTTCGCTCGGCATCTGCGCGGGATTGGTCTACTACCAACTGCGCGATTGGTCGTTGACCGGGATGATCATGGGGCTGACCGTCTTCGCGATTCAGGCGACGGTCGCGATTCTGCGATTGTTCGGCGGCGAGATGAACTTTGTACTGGACGCGCTGCCGATCATGGTGATGGTCTTCACGTTGGAGGTGTCGGTTCACGTCCTGCACTATTACGAAGCGGTGCCCGAAGCAAATCCGGATCGCATCGGAACCGCGTTTCGGGCGGCATTCTGGCCCTGCTTTCTGGCAGCGTTCACAGGTGCTATCGGAATGTGGTCGCTGTGTGCGAGCAATTTCATTCCCGTGCGTCAGTTCGGCGGAGCCGGCGCACTGGGTTCCGTGATGGCCTTTCTGGTGGGAGCTCTACTGACCCCGGCCGTAATCGTGGTCTGCCCACCGCGGCGCGGCATCGACAACACTTCGTATGGCTGGTTCGAACCGCTCGCGGATTGGTTACTCGTCCGCAGCCGTAAGGTGGTGGCGGTCGGAGCGGTGGTCGTCGCTTGCTTTGGGATCGGTTCGATTTGGCTCCGATCACATCTCGAACCTCTCGGATTCTTTCCCAAAGACAACCTCGTGTTGCGCGATGTGCAACGCTTGCACAAGGAACTCACATGCACGGACACGATCGAAGCGACCGTCGATTTTGGCCGGACACTCGAACTGTCCAGCCTGCCGTTCGTCGAGAGGTTGCGTTACGTGCAAGAATTGGAACACAAGATCGCTTCATATCCCGGCATCATCCACACGATGTCGTTGGCGACGCTGTTCCCGAAAGAGATGCCGGCTGGCTTCGAATTGACTCAACTGCTCGCTCGCGCCCAGAAACGACAATCGGACAACGATTTTCTCGCCGGCGGCGAGCAATACTGGCGCATCTCCGCTTACATTCGCGCAGATCAGCGCGGTCAGCAGGATCAAACTCTTGAGGAACTCCGAAAGCTGGTCGGCGATGCGCCGATCACATTCACGGGCATTGCGCCGCTCGTCGAGAAGGCCCAACAGGACATCTACGCGGGCTTCTTGTCGTCGTTCGTGTGGGCCTTTTGGTCGATCATGGTGGTCTTCATCGTCGCACTGCGATCCGTGAAAGCGGGCTTCATCGGGATGTTACCCAACCTTGCGCCCATCGCCGTTGTGTTTGGTTTCCTGGGCTGGATCGATTGTCCGGTGGATATCGGCATGATGATGTCAGGTAGTATCGCGATGGGCATCGCCGTCGATGGAGCCTTCCATTTCCTCGTGTGCTACGACGTCGCCTTCAAAGAATGCGGTTGTCGAGCGCAAGCCACTCGTGAGGCGTACTTGAAAACCGGCCCTCCGATTTTCAACTCGACGATGATCATGGCCATCGCCATGTTGGCCCTGACCTTCAGCAGCTTCGGTCCGACCGCTCAATTCGGCTGGTTGATGGCCGCCACGTTGCTCGCCACTCAATTCGGAGACTTGGTGTTGCTCCCCTGTTTATTGGGCTTCTTCCACACCGCACGACTGGCCGAGTTGGCCGCGAAGGCTCGGCCGCTGAGCAGCAGCGTGCCTCTGCAAGGCCCGCATTTCTGGCAATGGCTGCGAACTCGGAACGGACTGCGAATCTTCCAGGCGACCGAGGAAGATCCGATGGCATAGCCTGCTTCCAAAATTCCGTTGTGCGGGATTCAGCTCGACCCATCGGGTACGCGGACTGCTGAGACTGGCCGATTGCTGTGACACTGCCGGTTCTGTCTGTCGATTGGAAAGCCGGATTTGACTCTGGTGTTTCCCGCCGTTCGCTCTGAAGAACTTAGTTGTGAAACCTCATTTACCGACTAAACTCCTAAACGAGCGGTCGGCCCAGGAACATCAGTCGGGCCGTCGTTGGGAAGAAGCCTTCCCGCCGCTACACCCTCCTGCCTTTCTTCGTCACCCACACGACACATGATGCGCTATCACATTTTGCTGACCGGAGCGACCGGCCTCCTGGGACGGTATCTGCTGAAGGATCTGCTCCTGGCTGATGTGCCAGTGGCAGTCCTCGTCCGCGGTAGTCGCCGCCAATCGGGAGCAGACCGCATCGAGAGCCTGATGGGCACTTGGGAAGACTTCCTCGAGCAGGAGCTGCCCCGTCCGTACGTTCTCGAAGGGGATATCTGCGAACCGTTCCTGGGACTCGACACAGACGCTCGGCATTGGGTCGATCAGAATTGTGACAGCGTGCTGCACAACGCCGCCAGCTTGAGCTTTGTCGCCACCAGCGAAGACAGCGAGCCTTACCGCTCCAATATCAAAGGGGTGAAGCACGTCCTCGATCTGTGCCGTGAGACGGGCATCCGTGACTTCCATCACGTCTCGACCGCCTACGTCGCGGGACTGCGAACCGGCCGGATCATGGAGAACGATCTCGACGTTGGCCAACAGATGAGCAACCCCTACGAAGAGAGCAAAATGGCGGCCGAGAAATTGGTCCGCGCGGCCAGTTTCCTCAGTCCACCCACGATCTATCGCCCCGCAATCATCGTCGGCGATTCGCAGACCGGTTTCACTTCAACGTTCCACGGCTTCTATGCCTGCCTCGAACTGGCTCACACGCTGGTCTCATCCATGGGCATGGCCGGCTCAAACTCGATTGGGACCGGCGAGAAGAAGACGCGCATCTCCCTCGACGGCACCGAGACGAAGAATTTCATCCCCGTCGATTGGGTCTCCGAAGTCATCTCGTACTTGGTCTCGCACCCCCAGCATCACGGCCAGACCTACCACCTGACTCCACGCGAACGTGTCTCCGCTGAGATGATCCGCGACGTGCTCGAACACGCCTACGCCTTCAAAGGGACCGAGTTCAGCGGCTACGGCAAGCCTCTCGACAACCCCACAGAGATCGAGCAACTCTTCTACGAACAAATCCGAGTCTACAGTTCCTACTGGCGCGACGATCCCGAATTCGACACCAGCAATCTCAACGCCGCCTGTCCGCATCTGCCGTGTCCCACGATGGACCGCGACCTGCTCGACATGCTCTCCGCCAAGGCGATGGCGATGGACTTCCGCTGGCGAGACAAGCCGGTCGCCAAACGCGACAAGGTCACCGCCGAACCGTAGCACCGCTTTATCACGGATTACTAGCGTTCGTTCGCAGAGTCTCCAGCGGCACCAGCGCATTGAGATTGCCGGACCGGAAGCCTTCCAGGTCGAGCGTCACGCAGCGGAAGCCGAGCGAACGCAACTCGCGGGAGATGCGTTCAAACGTGGTCTGACTCAGCAACGGTGTGACTTCGCCGAGCGCAATCTCGATGCGAGCGAGATCATTGGCTTCGCAGCGAACTCGAAATTCTCGCAGTCCGAACTCGCGGCGCAGGAACGACTCGGCCGAGTCGATGCGTGCGACGCGCTCCGGTGTGACCGCGACTCCATAGGCGATTCGACTAGAGAGGCAGGGCATCGCAGGCTTATCCCAACAGGGCAGCGACCAGTGCTTCGCCAGTTCTCGGACGTCGGCTTTCGTCAGACCGGCCTCGATCAGCGGGCTGCGGACGGCGTGCTCTTTCGCGGCGGTCATGCCGGGGCGGTAGTCCCCTTGGTCGTCGAGATTGGCTCCATTGCAGATCACGTCCGCGTTCAGTTCGCTCAGCCGCGATTCGAGCCGCGAATACAACTCGGTCTTGCAGAAGTAGCAGCGGTTCGCCGGATTCGCGAGATAGCTTTCATTCTCGAACTCCTGAGTCTCCAACACGACATGCCGAATCCCGATCAAGGCGGCGATCTTCCGAGCTTCCTCCAACTCTCCCGACGCCAAGCTGAGACTGACCGCCGTCACCGCGACCGCATTTTCTCCGCACGCCTCGAACGCCGCGCGAGCCACCACTGCGCTGTCCACTCCACCAGAAAACGCCACGGCAACTCGGCCGTACCCGGCGAGCCGAGCCAGCAAGGCGTCACGTTTAGTTAGAAGTTCGGACATGGTTGCCGGATTCCCGCAAGCTCGCACCAGAAGAAGAACAGACGACGCACCGTTTCACGCTCTGGGCGGTCCACTTATACTCGCCGCGACGGTCTCTCGACCATGATTTCAATTGTCATTCCGCAAGGAACAGGACTATGCAACGCCATCTGGCCATTTTTGGAAGTGTGTTGTTGACCGGACTGATCATCGTCGTGACCGCCGCACCGGCGGCAATTACGCCCGATCAACGCAAAGAGCTGAATCAAATCAAGGACGACATCGGCGACGTCGCCAAGCTCATCCGCGAGAAGAAGTACGACGAAGCGGGCAAGATGCTCGACGACTTCACCGGGAAGATCGAAAAGATCGTCAAGGACGCCGACCTCAAACCGGGCGACAAGACGATTGCTCCGGTGCAAATTCTGATCGACAAACAGAAGCAATCGCTGCAAAAGCTCGGCGGCGTCGGCAAGGGCAAAGAAGACGCGCCAGATGTCAGCTTTATCAAGCAGATCGCTCCGCTGCTCAATTCCAAGTGCGTGAGTTGCCACGACGAGAAGGCCGCCGGAAAGCTCCGGATGGACTCGTTCGCCGAAATGAAGAAGCCCAGCAAGAACGGGTATCTGCTGCAAGTCGGTCAGCCGCAGCGCAGCATGATCATTGCTCGCGTGACCGCACCGGCAGGACCGCAACGCATGCCGAAAGACGGAGCGGCGTTGTCGAACGAAGAGATCAACCTCCTGGCGACTTGGATCAAGCAAGGAGCCAAGTTCGACAGCGACAGCAACGATGAAGCGCTCAAACTCTCCGAGTTCGGCAAACCCGCGACCAAGGCCCGCTCCAACACGCCGATCAAGATCGCAAAGGCCACCGGGAACGAGAAGGTCAAGTTCATCAAGGATCTCGCCCCCGACTTCGTCACGATTTGCGAGCGTTGCCACAGTGGCAACAACCCGCGGGGTGGCTTCCGCACGGTCACCTTTGAAGACCTGATGCGCGGCGGCGACAGCGGGGCCGTGCTCATCGCCGGCAAATGCGACGAGAGTCGACTCTGGGAACTGATTAACGGCGGGCCTCCCAAGATGCCCCCCGGCCAAGCGCGCATCTATCGCGGATGGTACAACAATCTCAAAATCTGGATTGAAGAAGGCTGCAAGTACGACGGCGACGACCCCAAGGTGCCGTTGCGGCGACTCGTCCCTACGGAAGACGAACTCAAGCTCGCAAAACTTGCCAAGATGACCGCCGACGAATTCATCGCGATGCGCAAGGAGAAAACGAAGGAGCAATGGACGAAGGTGCTCGCCAAAGAAGAAGCGCACGAGTTGGAAACATCCGACTTCTTCTTCTACGGCAATGTCGATGAAGGACGGCTCAAGCAACTCTCCGGCTGGGCCGACGAACACGCGAAAGCTCTGCGCGGCGCGTTCAAGTTGCCCGACAGCGCCATCTGGCGAGGGAAGCTCGCGGTCATCGTCTACAAGGACCGCTTCGGCTATTCCGAATTCAGCCAGACGATCGACAACCGCGAACCGGACCCGGCCATCGTCGGACACTCGGAAATTGGCGTGGGCCAAGAGGACGCTTACATCGTTCTGCAAGACGTCGGCGACACCCCGAACTCGATCAACCCGGACACGCGGCTGAACCTGATCGATCAGATGACCGGCGCGTTCTTGAAGCGTGAAGGCAAAAAGCTTCCGGAATGGCTGATTCGCGGGACCGGCTTGGCAATGGCGACCAAAGAGGTCGGTGGTGACAACGAGTATCTGCGTGGCCTGCGTGCCGGCGCGCTCGAAGCGCTGCGTGGAATCGAACAACCCGCCGATTTGTTTGCCGATGGAAAATTCGCGCCGACCGATATGGCTCCGATCGGTTTCACGCTGGTCGGTTTCATGATCAAAGAAGGCTCACAGCCGAAGTTCATGCAGTTCGTCGCCGCACTGCAATCGGGCAAAGATCTGCGAGCCGCCGTCAACGACGTCTACAAACCAGCTACGACTCAGACACTCGCGACTTCGTATCTCGGTTCCATGGGCGGTTCCGCCGCCACGCCGACGAAGAAGAAAGGAAAGAAGTAGGGGCGAGGGGCGAGGGGTGAGGGGCGAGTCACTGGCTCGTCGCTCGCCACTCGCCACTCGCCACTCGCCACTCGCCATGTCCGACATCGTTCTCATTGGTGGCGGAGTGATCGGTCTTTCGATCGCTTACGAACTCGCGACGCATGGAGCTTCCGTGCGAGTCCTCGATCAAAGCCAGCTCGGCCAGGAATCCTCCTGGGCCGGCGCGGGCATGATCACGCCCGCCAATCCGGAACATGCCCCGTCGCCAGAAATTCGTCTGCGAGGCGAGAGCTTCGTCCGCTGGCCCGACTGGGCCGCGCGACTGCGTGAGGAGACCGGGATCGACACCGGGTTTGCCTGCTGCGGTGGAATCGGCTTTGCCCCGTATCATTCCAAGGTCGAAGCGACCGCGCTGGCCAAGAAATTGCGTAACGAGGGAGTTCGTGCCGAGCGTCTCGACTCACCTCAACTCCGAAACCTCGAACCCCATTTGAATCCCGCATTCAGCGATCCAATCTACTTGCCGGACTACTGCCAGGTCCGCAATCCTCGTTTGCTCAAAGCGTTGCTCGCCGCTTGCGCCGCTCGCGGCGTCAAGCTGTCGCCCGGCATGCCGGCGATCGGCTTCGAGCAACAAGCCGGTCGCGTCACCGCCATTCGCACGCCGACAGAAGTCATCTCGGCAGGTCAATTCGTGGTGTGTAGCGGTGCTTGGAGTCAGACTGTACTCGCTCAGGCGGGTTGTCAGATTTCCGTCGAGCCTGTGCATGGGCAAATCGTGTTGCTCGACATGTTGCCGCTGCCGACACGCCGCATCATCGAAGTCGGTTCTCGCTACATCGTCCCGCGTGCGGACGGCCATCTCTTGGTCGGCTCGACCGAGGAATCGATTGGCTTCAATAAGCGCAACACCGCAGAGGCCGTGGCTGAATTGATTCGGTTCGGCTGCGAACTCATTCCGTCGCTCAAATCCGCGCGTCTCGAACGCTGTTGGTCCGGCTTGCGTCCCGGGTCACCCAACGGCCTGCCGCACCTCGGCCGAGTCCCCGCTATCGACAATCTGTTCGTCGCCGCCGGACACTTCCGAGCAGGCTTAATGCTCTCTCCGATCACGGCAGTCTTGCTACGCCAGCTTCTCCTGGGCGAGACACCAACGATCTGTTTGGACGATTTCGAGCCACATCGTTGAAGTTGATTTATCGCAAGCCGGAGAGCAATTAGTTCTTGCCGAGCTTCCAGCGCAGATACGCTTCCAAGAACTCGTCGATCCTGCCATCGAGCACCGGCTGAGGATTACCGACCCGCAATCCGGTGCGAGCATCCTTCACGAACTGATCCGGGTTGAGCACGTAATGCCGCACCGGCTCGCCCCCGAAGCCGATCTTCGTCTTCGAACCCCGTTTGGCAGACAGTTCCGCCTCCCGCTTGTCCCGTTCGATTTGATACAGCTTCGCGATCAGCATCTTCTTCGCGGTCGATTTGTTCTTCGTCTGAGAGCGTTCGCTCTGGCACGCGGCGACAACGCCCGTCGGGATATGCGTCAGCCGCACGGCCGAGTCAGTCTTGTTGACGTGCTGCCCCCCTGCCCCGCCCGATCGGTACGTGTCGACGCGCACGTCTTTTTCCCAATCGACGTCGATCTCGACGTTCTCATCGACTTCCGGCGTCACATCGACCGCGGCGAATGACGTCTGCCGCCGAGCTGCCGAATCAAACGGGCTGATGCGGATCAGCCGATGCACACCAATCTCACCCTTGAGATAGCCGAAGACATAACTGCCGCGAATCGCGATCGTCGCATTGCGAATGCCCGCCTCTTCACCCGGCGAGCGATCGAGTTCTTCGACCGCAAAGCCGTGTTCCTCGGCCCAACGGAGATACATCCGCAGCAACATCTCCGCCCAGTCGGCCGCGTCGGTTCCCCCCTCTCCCGCTTGCAGCGTCACATACGCGCCGCAGACGTCTTCGGGATCGCCCATCATCTCTTGCAGTTCGAGCGCGGCGAGCTGCTCCTGAACGGACTCCACCAATTGCGTGAGCTCTCGCTCGCTCTCGCCGGAGTCGTCGTCCTCGGCGAACTCGATCAGCACCTGCATGTCGTCAGACGAAGCGACCAGCGCAGAGAGCGGCTTGGCAATCGCGTTCAACTGCCGCAGTTCACTGACCATCGCGCGAGCATTGTCCTGGTTGTCCCAGAAACCAGTGCCAGCCATTGCGGCGTTAATCGTCTCGATTCGTCTCTGCTTGCCAAGTAAGTCAAAGAGAGTCCCGCAGCGTTAAGATGCGGGCCTGAACGTCATCGCATTTTTCGCGAAGCGTGTGATCCATTGGAAATATCCTTGCCACGGTGGTTCAAAGGGCGGGAACAAATAACGGAATCGCGCGACGAAAGCGATGGCCGTTCGGCTCGGCTGCTTCGGAATCGGATTTTCGAGGTTCGATCGGCAAGATGAGTTTCCTTGGGGTTGCGGCTTTTGTCGCCATCGTATCGGGTTCTTGCAGAGCCAAATTCGACGGCGCTTCGCACACGGATGCGAGGGGCACACACGGATCAGGCCAGGCGGAACGGTTTCTTATCCGTGTGCGCCCCTCGCATCCGTGTGCGAAACAACGTCGCAACTCGTTCCCATCCTCAATCCCAATCCAGGAGTCGCCGTCTTGTCGTTCGCGGACGTCCAACGCCGATACGGCCTACGTCTAGGCACTTCCGGAGTTTCCCAGCAACTGCACATGGCGCATCCTCCGATCTTCGTGTGATCTCACACGACGTGGCTCAAAGCCGCGTGCCGTATTGCTGCTCGTAGTATTTGCGGTACTCGCCCGACTTGATGCGGTCGATCCAGGCGGTGTTGGCGAGATACCAGTCGATCGTCTCGCGCAGACCGTCGCGAAAGTTGTACTGCGGCTTCCAACCCAATTCCGTCTCCGCCTTCGCGCAATCAATCGCGTAACGCAGATCGTGCCCCGGTCGGTCGGTGACGTACTTGATGAGCGTCTTTGGTTTGCCGAGCAACTCCAGCAGCGTCAGCGTCAGGTCGATGTTGCAAACCTCGCTATGTCCGCCGAAGTTGTAGACCTCGCCGACTCGGCCGTGGCGCAGGGCGGCGTCGATGCCTCGGCCGTGATCGAGGACGTGAATCCAATCTCGCACGTTCTCGCCGGTGCCGTAGACCGGCAGAGCTTGATCCTTCAACGCATTCGAGATGAACAACGGGATCAGCTTTTCTGGAAATTGATACGGCCCATAGTTGTTCGAGCAGCGGGTGATGATCGCCGGAAACCCGAACGTGTGAACGTAACCGCGCACCAACAAATCGGCCGCGGCTTTCGATGCCGAATACGGACTGTTCGGAGCCAGCGGCGTCTCCTCGGTGAAGAAGCCTTCCGCGCCGAGACTGCCGTAAACCTCGTCGGTCGACACTTGCAGATACCGCTTCGTCCCGACGGCTCGGCAGGCATCCATCAGGATTTGCGTCCCGACAATGTTCGTCCGCACGAACGGCCCGCTGTCGAGAATGCTCCGATCGACATGACTCTCGGCCGCGAAGTTCACGACAAGATCGGGCTTGTGATCCTTCAGCACGCGGTCGACAAACTCGCGGTCGCAGATGTCACCATGCTCGAAGACGTATCGCGGATCGCTGGCGACGTCGGCCAGGTTCTCCGGGTTACCGGCATACGTCAGCTTGTCGAGATTCACGACCTTCTGATCCGCATGCGTCTGTAGCTGCCAGCGAATGAAGTTCGCCCCAATGAATCCACAACCGCCGGTCACCAAAAGCGTGGGCATGAGTCCGTTCCCTGTTTGTCCTGAGTCCAGAAAAGGGGTCGGGAGTCTTTTTCATGCCGCCGAACGCGAGTCACACCACTAGAACATTCTCGGCGGCGGCATGAAAAAGACTCCCGACCCCGTCGCGATCACACTTCTCCACGTGTGTTATCGGATTTTGAATCGTCGGTCGAGACGTGAGATTCGTTGCCTCGCCGCTCATGCCCAGCACATTGCCGCACTGGCTGCGGAGGATATTTCTTCCAACGGGCATCCTTCAGCGACAGCAAGCACATCAAGAAGCGCGAGCCTTTCCCAGAAACGACCGCTCGCAAATGTTGGCAGCCTTCGCAGAGGCTGGTGCCGCTGTTCATGGCGTCGGCTTCTTTCGCCAACAAAGGGCTGCAGAGGCAAGAAAGATAACCCACTCACCAACCGCCAATTGGTATGTCATCCGCTGAATGTCGCTGTAGAGAAAGAAACCCACGCCGCGAAACAACACGAGGCAACCATGAATCAGGAGGCACGCCAGCAACGAGGACTCCAGTTGCTTCGGACGCCAGAGCGGCCACAAGAAGATGCAGGCCATCCCCATCTCCAATCCGCCATAAACCGAGAGGAACTCCGACTGTCCCGATCCCGGACGGAGATCAAACCCGACCAACCCCGAAGTCTCCACCGGTTTCAGCGAGCACCAGATCGCCAGATAGGCGTAGAGGATTCCCACCACCGCTAAGAAGATTCTCGGCATGTCTGTCCCGATTGTTGGCTGGGATCGGTCTCGCAATTAAGAACCGATGAAGGAAGTGCCCGACGAATGAACGGAGACGAAGAATGTTTTGGCTTCTGCGTTCATTCGTCGTCTCCTTTCATTCGTCGGGCTCTTTCCCCATTCGATTGCCACTTCGTCGAGCACCTCATCAGAAAGGAAATCTCTCATCGAGTGTCGACGCCGACAATTCAACCAGAAATCCCGACAGCCGTTCGGCAACTTGCTCAAACAACTGACGCCCTTTGTCGGCCGAAGCTTGATGTGGATTGCCCGCACCGCTGTTCGTGGTCAGCAGATGCCACGGTCGAGTGATCGACACCCAGCCTTTGTTGACCGCATCGAAGCGGGTCTTGGCGACAGCACCAGCGTCGGCGGCCAGCTTGCCGGTGACGGGATCAGTCGCCACGAGGTGCGGCTTCAAGAACTGAATCAGCGACGTTTCCATCTCACCGGCGTGATCATCGGGGTTCTCAAAAATCTTCGGGCCGAGGTCCGCAGACAGGCCGCGATACCACTCGCACAGGAACAACTTCACCGGCGTCTTATCGGTCAGCTCGCGGAGCACCGGCTTGAAGTCGTTGCCGCCGTGGCTATTCACGATCACCAGTTTCAGAACCTTATGCTTCGCCAGCGAATCGACGATGTCCTTGATGACTTGCATCAGCGTGGACGGATTGAGATTCATCGCCAGCGGGAACTCCATCATGTTGGTTTCGGTGCCGTAGGGCATCGTCGGCAACATGACCACCTTGGCCCCGCGCTGCCATGCGAGTTCGCACGCACGCGAGCTGATCGCGTCCCCTTCGTAATGGTCGGTCCCGTAGGGCAGGTGCAGGTTGTGTGGTTCAGTTGCCCCCATTGCCAAGACGGCGACTTGATACGGGTTGGCTTTGACGAAGCCGTAGTTGATTTCGCTGAGCAACCAGGGACGCGGGGCGGGGGAGGTCATGCTGAGGCTTTCTAGAGTCAGAGGGAAATGACCAATTTCCAAAACTCAATGACCAATGAATGTCCAAAGTCCAATGTCCAAATCAACGATTGTTTGGTCATTCCGATTTGGGATTTCATTGGTCATTGAGATTTGGACATTGGAACTTGTTCATAGATCGCCGCGTGCCGAATCGGTGTCTCCAGCACGAGCAGGCTCAGGGCGGTCAGATACAGCCGGCCGGCTTTGGCGGCGTATTCTTCGTTCGAGCCGGGTGGCTTGTTGGGATTCCAACTGCCGCCGACCTCGCCGCCGCCGGGGTTTTGATTTTGCAGGATCAACTGGCTGGTGTGCTGATACCACTCCTGCCACTCCGGCCCGCCGACGTTGTGCAGCACTTGAGCGGTGTAGTACCACGCATAGACGTTGCGCCGACCGGGAGCCCACGTTGGGCGATTCGCTTCCGAGAGCAAGTAAGCGATCGCATCGCGCTGCGACGGATGATCCTTCGGCCAACCCAGCCATTGCCGGCAGAGCAACCCTTCGGCCGTCATCGCGGGCGAAACTTTTTCCAGCGGATCGTTCGGCTGGTACTTGTAGCGCGCTCCGTTCTGTTCCGAGACCGTTTCGAGAAACAGCGTCGCTCGTTCAAAGTTATCCATCGGCACATTGATCTTCGCGATCCGTGCCGAGTGCAACGCCATCAGCGCCCAGCCGGTCACGGAGAGATCCCCCATCGACTCACCGTTTTGCGGCTGATACCGCCAGCCGCCGTCGCGAGGATGCTGCGACTCGAGCAAGAATTTAATCGCTCGCTCGCACGAAGCTTTCAGACTGGGATCGCGAGTCAATGCGTAAGCCTCGCACATCGCGATGGTCGCCTGCGAATGTGCATAGAACGCAGTCTGTCGTCCAAGCTCTTCGTGATCGTGATAATCGCCGCTCGCCTTCTGGATCGACTTGAGGAACGCGACTCCCTTGGCCACAACCTTCGCGTGCTGCCCTTCGTTCGGAGTATGTCCATCACCGAGAAACGCCAGCAGCGCGAGCGCGGTCGCACCGGCGTCGGTACGAATCACTCGCTCGCTGGGATCGGGATAGCCTTCGTGCAACTTCCAGTTGCCCCCCTTCTCTTGCTGCCGCACCAGCCACGCCAATCCCGCGCCGATGCCTCGTTCGCTCTTGTCGATCTTCAAATCCTGCCAGATGACGGCTCGGCCTTCGCCCGTGCGAGCGGCCAACGCACCGCCGACCTCGACCGGCTTCGCCGCGTTCTCGCCGGGGCCGGGCTTCGCTTCATCGGCCGTTGATTCCTTTTTCTTTGCCTTGGCTTCGCTCACTCCAGCCGTCGTCTTCACGGGACCGATCAGCGATTCAATTTTGACCGGCTTCGTCATCGCCTCTTTGGCGGCCGCGGAGGGAATCGGAGTCCAACCGACATCCAAAATCGCCGGCCGCCCCTGACCGCTCATCGGCAGCAGATACAACGCGAAGATCAGCACGAGCAGCCCATGCAGACCGAGACTCGTCAGGAACCCTTCGCGATTCGTTTCCCATTGATGCCGCAATCGTTCTTTCCAAGTCATCTGCGAGTGCGCTGCGAACTCATCGGGATTGAGCGTCAAAAAGAATTGCGGCACGTTGGCCACAACTCGCTTCGCGCGAACGGCTGGTTTACTCGCTTTGACTTTAGGAGAGGCCGTCGGCGCAGACGCCTCAGCCGGCTTTGCGTTCTCGATGATGGTCGCCTCATCCGCACCGGTTGCCGGACGGCGGAACCACTTGGGCTTTTCAGGCGGCGGCGATTGAGGTGATGGCTCGGACATGGTGTGGCATCGTAACGAAACACCCTGCCCACTGTGGAGCAGACGCACGACAAGTTTCAGAGACCGTTGTGTTGGGCATCCAACTTTGGAAGGGCGGTCTTCAAGTCCGCAATCCCAGCGGCTGTCACGGGCGTTCCAGCAATTTCGAGTGAGCTGAGCGATGACAGTGACTTGAGCTGTTGCAATCCCGCGTCGGTCACGGCCGTCGCCCCTAGAGACAAGTGCTTCAGCTTCGTAAATCGGAGCAATTTCACCATTCCGGCATCCGTCACGAGAGTGCCGCTCAGGTTCAAATAGGCCAGATCCGTGAGATCTTCTAGATTTTCCAACCCAGCATCGGTGACGACCGTGCTCCCCAGCGAAAGAAGTCGGAGTCGCGAACTCCCCCGCAAGTACACCAAACCGGCATCGGTGACTCGCGTCTCATCCAGCAAGAGATATTCTAACTGCGGAAAACGATTTAGATCCTTCACCGTTTTGTCGCCAACCTTTGTGCGATTCAAATTGAGATATCCAAGGTTGGGAAGGTCTTGCAGATGAGCAATCCCAGCATCGCGAATGGGATTGTCTGTGAGTTCCAGTGTGTCCAGCGAATTGATCCCGCTCAATCGCACCAACCATTCGTCGGTGACACCTCTACGGCCAAGACTTTCACCATGCCCGGTCACACTTTGAAGCCATTGCCCGGCACCAGCCGGTCCATAGACAGCGATTCCTCTGATGCGATGAAAAACGGTCAGCCGCTCTTTGTCGATCAGATTCTCTAGCCAATGCGGCCCGTCGTATCTGGCATCAACCGATCCGTCCAAGGCTTTGATTTCGCGGATCAAACGCGCCGTTGGATGAAAATAAACGGTGCAGGCAATGGCGGCTCCCAACAAAACCACGGCGACCGCGAGCAGCCACAGCGGATGCGGAATCCAACCATGTCGCGGAGCGTCAGGAAGTGGTGAGTGAGCGGATGGCTCAGGCATTGTGTGGCACCGTAAGAAAACGCAACTCGGCCGCAGCCCACTTCATCAAACAGAACACGATGAATCACACTGGCCGGCGCAATCGCTCGACGAACTGTTGGTGTTCTTCACTGGCGATCCCACGCTGCAGAACTTCCAACACGCGCGGCATCTCGCCCTCAACTAAGGCTTTTGGATCGAGCCACAAGCCGGGGAAGACTTCGCTGCGAACGATCCCCTCCGCATCGGGCGACAATAGTTGAAACTCACCGCCGCGCCAGACGAACCAATCCACGGCGAGATCGAGAACCCGCCAAACCAAGTACTCGCAGACTTGATTGCGCCGATAGACACGCAGCTTGCGGTTCATGTCGATGCTGGCCGTGCTCGACGAGACCTCAGCCACCAACTCCGGCGCGCCGACTATAAAATCGTCAGCACTCATTTGGACCTGGCCGCCGCTGGCCGGGTCGATAATCAAGGCGGCATCTGCCTGCGGTTCGTTCTCCATGTCCAGCCGCAATGAGCCGTTGTCACCCGCTTGAACGCCGGACGTGTAGGTTCGATAAAAACCAAGCCAGCCCAGCAATTCGGCATGAGGAACTGCGTGTTGCATCCAACGAACGGGCGACGGAATGTGGACGATCCCTTCAATCAGCTCGGCCTTCTTCACATTGGGCATTGCCTCGTAACGCTGCTCAAACTCGTCGCGAGTCAATTCGTCACCCGGTTCCAGCGGCACGATCCGAGCGGTCCGGCGAGGTGCCGATTTCGCCATCGGAGTCAGCGTGATTTGCGGAGCCATGACTTCTCTCTCTCAAACGAGCCGAAGATGGAACCGAATACGTTTTCGTACCGGATGCCATCTTCGGCTTCACTCCCCAATGTCACCAGTCCAAATCTGCGGACCATTCACAACCAGAGAGACTCCACCTCAGACCACGCGACGGATTGGGCCGTTGCCTGGAATCGGAATGCGGATCGAATCGTGTTGCAACGGTACTTCGCACACGGATGCAAGAGGCGCACACGGATCAACGAATCGTTCGCTTTGCATCCATCCGTGTGCGCCCCTCGCATCCGTGTGCGAAGGGTTTTGAGTTCCACCCCGCAAAACTTGACACGATCGCGACAACTTTCCGACCGCAAGGAATCTAGCGCGACGTGCGGAACGGTCCGGCTGGCAGACCGGCGGCGTTCATCAGGTTGGGTTCGGCGAGTTGATCCCAACCGAAGCGCACGGCCGCTGGCTCGGCGACTTTGTCGCTGCTGACGACGACGCTGTTGCCGTCGATCGTCGCTGTCGCTTCGACGAAGTCACCTTCCTTGCCGGCGATCGTGAACCAGGAGAGCGGCTTGTCGTCGCGTGACTTCAAGCCTCCGCCGACGTGATCGAACTCGATGCGGACCTTGTTCCCTTCGACCTTCATCGACTTGTAGAGCGGGCCGGAGTAGACGAGATCCGATTTGCCATAGGTCTTCGCCAGTGCCCACAACGCCAGACGCTTGCCGACGTCTTGCTTGTTCTTCGGATGGATGTCGGTCAGGTGCGTGATGTCGGTCGTGACCGCCATGCCGGTGTTCTTCATCGCCAGGACTTTGGTCTGAGCTTCCCAAATCTGCGGCAACAGAAATTGCGGATCGGTCGGTCCGTATTTGTACGGAGCAAGCTGCACGTACAAGAACGGGAAGTCTCCCTGACCCCAGACGCTGCGCCAGCCGTTGATGAGCGCGTGCATTCGCTGCTCGTAGGCCACGCCTTGGCCGCGGTTCGATTCGCCTTGATACCAGATGGCTCCGCGAATTCCGAACGGGACCAGATGATGGACCATGCCGTTGTAGAGATGCGACGCTCCGCCAGCTCCGGCCTTCGCTCCTTCAGGCTTGGCTTGTTGAGCTTTCACTTGCTCGGCGATGGACTTCAGCGACTCGACCGATTCAAAACCGGCGATCGGCGTCCACGGTTCGATCGCCGTGCCACCCCAGGACGTGTTGATGAGTCCGATCGGGACGTTCAATTCTTTGTGGAGATGCCGACCGAAGAAGTACGCCACCGCTGAGAAGTTCGAGATCGTCTCTGGCGAGCACTCCGACCAGTCGCGATCGAGCACCACTTCCTGAGGAATAACCGCCGGCACCTTGCGGACGTGAAACAACCGGATGTTCGGATACTTGGCGGCAGCTTTCTCTTCATTCGGATTCGCCGACGCCGCGACCGACCACTCCATGTTCGACTGCCCCGACGCGACCCACACTTCGCCGATCAGCACGTTGGTCAGCTTGATCTCGTTCTTGCCTTTGACCACGACCTCGACCGCTCCGCCACCGGCCGTCATTTCCTTCAGCTTGACCGACCACTTGCCGTCGGCACCGGCCTTCGCCGTCGCCTTATTGTCACCGATCGAGACGGTCACTTCCTCGCCCGCTTCGGCTGTTCCCCAAATCGGGATCACCTGCTTCTGCTGCAAGACCATGTTGCTCGCGATCACCTTCGGCAACTTGACGTCAGCACGAGCGATCCCGCTCGCCGCCAACAAACTCGCCAACACCGCACCTGCGCACCAACCCATTCGACTCATGCTGTCTCCTTCACGATGAGAATACTTTTGGGGAAGAACTCCGTACCGCGACCGACAGGAAGCGATACGGCTAGAAGGCGGGCATTCGTAAGCCCGACTCTCCGGAACATTAACGCGCAGGGGCCACCGTTCAACCGAGGGGGGTATTGTCCTAATTTTGAAAGTGGGGTCTTCAAATGACCCCAGCTAAACGCAGCTTGTCGCAAGTCGTTGCGGGCGAAATCAGGCCAGACTACGATCACTGTTTGCTAAGCAAATTGAAACACGATTTCACCTGACCGTTATTCAGAACGACGCAGAACGACGACGAGGACGCACTTGTGCCACAACGAGTAACGCTGGACGCGATGATCCCAAGAGAGGATTTTGCCCTAGTGGGCGAAGAGTTTGTGCTTGATTTGTTTCCGAGTCTGCCAATTGGGAACTTGGCCAAGGACGCTCCAATCCTGAAGCTGCTTCGGAAGCCGGATTTTCAGCGAGAGACAAATCATTGGTCCCCAGAACAGCTAGTGCCGCGTCAAAGCTTAATCTTCGGGTAGACGGAGGTGAGCTTACAGCGGGCGTCGTCGATTTTCATTTGCCAGTCGACGCCGCGTTGGGTCGAGTTCACGTCGGTTGACCAGGCGGCGGTTTCGTCACGCAGGGTCTCGATG
>CAMDPX010000139.1 GCA_945905295.1 Planctomyces sp. SH-PL62
AGCCCCGGTTCATGCGGTGTAACCGGGGCTAGCGCCGCGCGGCTAATTGTCGGGATGCGTATGACACTCTTCGAGACTGCAGGTTGTCTCTGCACCTGGTAACGAGCTTGCCCCTCAACCGGCTCAAGATTCAGCCGGAGGCTGTTTCGAATTGCTGGACTCGCGCGTCGTTGGCGACTTCAGGAAGTGCGGCGCGTTGAACGAGACGGGAGGTTCGCCCGTCGTTTCCGTGAGGCACAGGCTGCGTGGCATATTCTCTGGCTTGTCCTCGATCCGTGAGATGTCGGCACCGAGATAATTCAGCTTGCGTTCGAGCGACTCGTAGCCGCGATCGAGATGGTAAATGCGTTTGACGACGGTCTCCCCTTCCGCGGCGAGACCGGCCAGCACGAGCGCGGCGCTGGCTCGCAAGTCCGAAGCCATGACGCACGCGCCGCTGAGTTGTCGCACACCGCTGATGATCGCGCTCGGACCTTCGCGACGAATCGTCGCTCCCAGTCGGACCAGTTCGGCGGCGTGCAGGAATCGATCGGGGAAGACCTTGTCTGTGACCACACTGATGCCGCTCGCCAAACTGAGCAGCGACATAAACTGCGCCTGCACATCGGTCGGGAGACCAGGATAGGGCAGAGCGGTCGCATCCACGGCCCGCAGTTCGAGCGGAGCCTCGATGCGCAGCACCGGATGAATATCCGCAACGCTACGTCGCGGCGGCGGCACGAGCAGCGTCGCGTCGTCATCCAATGAACCGATCAGTGCGTCAATCGCGTTGAGTTGATCCAGCGGCGTGGGCGAATCGTCCGCCAATTCAATGCGGACGCCGATCTCGCGCAGCTTTTCGATTACGGCGGTCATGTGCGTGAGGTTCACGTTTTCGAGTTCGACGCAACCGCCAGTGATCGCGGCAGCAATCATCAACGTCGCCGCTTCAATGCGGTCCGGGATGACGGTGTGTTCGACGCCGGTCAGCCGATCGACCCCTTCGATGCGGAGGAACGGTGTGCCGAGACCGCTGATCTTGGCACCCATCGCGTTGAGCATGTTGCCGAGGTCGATGACTTCCGGCTCGCACGCGGCAGCCTCGATGATCGTCTCCCCTTCGGCCAGCGTCGCGGCACACATCACGTTGCAGGTGCCGGTCACCGTGCTGCCGAACGGGCCACCCAAATAAATGCGATTGCCGTGCAGACGTTTGACCTCGGCGATCACGTAACCGCGCTCGACACGAATCTCGGCTCCGAGTGCCCGCAGTCCTTTGAGGTGCAACTCAATCGGCCGGTCTCCGATGTTGCAGCCTCCGGGCAACGACACACAGGCTCGACCGCGCCGCGCCAGCAGCGGACCGAGCACGCAGAAGCTGGCTCGCATTTTGCGCACGAGTTCGTACTCGGCGATCACCGGGCGTGCGTCGATCACTTCCATCGCCAGCGACCGATCGGGTTGCCGTCCAACGCGCATGCCCAACGAGCGCAGCAAATCGGCGAGCGTGGTGACGTCCACCAGATTCGGGACATCGCGGAGCAGCGTTTGACCGTCGGCCATCAACGCCGCCGCCATGATCGGCAACGCGGAGTTCTTCGCGCCATCCACGCGCACTCGACCATGCAGCGGCTTGCCGCCGCGAATCACGAACATGTCCATCCTTGGACCTCGCTGACGCAGAATTTCAGATTTCAAATTTGAGATTTCAAATTCGAGCAGAATCGGCGGGCTTCTACCCTTTTCGGACGGCTCGGACAACACGAGGTTGCTTCGCCAAATCCTTGAGGACGGCGATGTCGTCGTAGCTGCCGTTGGCGGCCAGGAGTTGCGTGACTGCCTCGGCCTGTTCGTCGCTGATCTCGATCAGCAGTTTTCCTTTCGGCAGCAGGTGCCGCGGAGCTTCCGTGATCAGGCGGCGGATGATGTCCAAACCGTCGTGGCCACCGTCGAGTGCGGTTCGCGGTTCGTGCAGCCGGACGTCCGGTGCTAGCGTTTCAATCTCGGCCGACGCGATGTAAGGCGGGTTGCTGGCGATCAGGTCGAACGGTTCTGTATCGGTCAGCGGAGCGAAGAGGTCTCCGCACAAGAAACGAATGCGGTCCGCGACGTTGTGCTTGGCGGCGTTCTCTTGTGCGATCGTCAATGCTGGTTCCGACAGGTCCACCGCAGTGACGATCGCTTGCGGACAGTGGACCGCCAGTGTGATCGCGATGCAGCCGGAGCCGGTGCCGACGTCGAGCACTCGCGGCTGTGTGAACGGCTTGAGTCCTTCGAGGGCTTCGACGATCAGTGTCTCGGTATCGGGACGCGGGACGAGCACATCTTTCGTGACTCGGAAGTCGAGACCGAAGAACTCGCGATGGCCGACGAGATATGCGACCGGTTCCGCAGCGGCGCGGCGTTTGACGAGGTCGCGCATGGTGGCGCGCTGGTCGTCAGTCAGCGGCTGATCGTAATTCGTGTAGAGCTGGATGCGCGGGCAACCGCGCGCGTGAGCCAGCAGAATTTCAGCATCGAGACGCGGCGATTCGCTGCCGTGCGATTTCAGATGCGGGATGGTCCAATCCAGAATCCGCTTCACCGTCCAGGCATCTCCGGCAGGAGTCGGCGGTGTGTCGGACATGCAGTCATCCTTGGTAGGTTGGGACTCCGTCCCGACCAAACGTGTTGTTGGGATGGATCGCCGACCAAACGTGCTGGTCGGGACGGAGTCCCAACCTACGGGCTAAGCTTGTGGGTCGATGCCTTTGAGGCGCTCGTTGCGATCGAACTCCAGCATTTGGTTGACCAGTTCATCCATCTCGCCCTGCATGATTTTGTCGAGCTTGTAGAGCGTCAGTCCGATGCGGTGGTCGGTCAGACGATTCTGAGGGAAGTTGTAGGTGCGAATGCGCTCGCTGCGATCGCCGGAGCCGATCAGTGTGCGGCGCTGAGAGGCTCGATCCGAGTGCGCCTTCTGTTGCTGCTGCTCGAAGATCTTGCTGCGGAGCAACCGCATCGCCTTCGAGCGGTTTTTGTGCTGGCTCTTTTCGTCTTGGCACTTCACCACGATGCCCGTCGGCGTGTGAGTCAACCGCACCGCGCTTTCGGTTTTGTTGACCTTCTGCCCGCCGGGGCCGCCGGCACGCATCGTGTCCATTTCGATGTCCTCGGGACGGAGTTCGACCTCGACGTCCTCGACTTCCGGCAGCACGGCGACGGTCGCCGCGCTGGTGTGGATGCGGCCTTGTGATTCCGTCTCCGGCACGCGCTGCACGCGATGGCCGCCGCTCTCGAATTGCAGTTGGTGGAAGCAGCCTTCGCCGGTGACCGAGAACGTGGCTTCTTTGATCCCGCCCATTTCGGCATCGCTGAAGTCGAGTATCTCCATCTTCCAACCGCGGACGGTGATGAACCGCGTATACATGTCGAGCAGATTGCGAGCGAACAAGGCGGCCTCTTCGCCACCGGTCCCCGCTCGGACTTCCACGATGCACGAGCCGCGCGTCATCGAATCGCCGGCCGTCAGCATGTCTTCCAGTTCGACGCGAACGGCGTTGAACTTCGGCTCCAGTTCGGCGAGTTCCGCTTTGGCGTAATCGCGCGCCTCGTGGTCGGAGTCTTCGTAGATCATCTGCTTGGTTTCGGCGACGTCTTTCTCCAGGCGATTGAATTCGCGCACGGAGGTGGCGACTTTGCGCAGGCCGCCGTGCTCACGCTGCAGCGCGAGCATCCGGTCCACATCCGACAGGACGGCCGGGTCTTGCAGCATCTGCTCGATTTCCTCGAAGCGCTGCAGTTTGGATTGGAGGCTGGGATACATGGCGATTCGAATCGGCTACGAGGAGGAAAACCAATCGGGACCAAAAAAATCATCGGGAGGATAAACCTCCCCTGAGTCGTCGTGTCACCACGGCAATGGCTCAGGGGAGATTCGTCCTCCCGATGTTTGCAGTCAACCGGAATTCGTCGCTGCCAGACACGCCCTTGCCCGGATCAACACGGCCGGACATGACAGCCGAGTGCGTCTGACGATCGCTAACTGGCTCCCTTGACCTTCCAATTGTATTTCTTGGAGAACTTCTCAACGCGTCCCGCAGCGTCCACGAACTTCATCTGGCCGGTGAAGAACGGATGGCACTTCGAGCAAATATCGACGTGCAACTTGGCGGAAGTACTGCGCGTGACGAATTCGGTGCCACAGCTACAGTGGACCGTGACTTCCTGGTACTTGGGATGAATGCCCTCTTTCATGGCGACGCCTAAAACCTTCAAGATTGAGCGAAAAAACAACGCGCGGCCACTTGACCGGGCGAGTAAGGGGGGCGGAGTCTAAGTCGCCTTCTCAGAATCGGCAAGGAGTCGCCCGGACGACAGGCTCGTCGGCTTCATGGCGGATGCCCGTCTGCTCGTCACTGTCGGGGCGGGCGACTAATCTACGACACGATTTTTGGTGCAGGCGAGCCGCCCGCAACTCGTTCTTTCTGGGAGGTCATTGTGCCCACTTTTCAAATTCGTTGGCGACTGGTGGCTTTGATTGCGATTCTGGTCAGCGCGGGCGTGAGCACTCCTGTCAGTCATGCTCAGACTCAGGAACCGGAGAAATCCGCAAAGCCCGTCCGCGAACAGGCGATCCCACTGGCGATCGTCAGTGTTGCCGGTTTCGAACGGTGGATGAGCAACGTCGATTACCTCTTCGGAACGGTTGAGCGTGAAGAGTTATCGGACTACGTCGGCGGAAAGCTGGCGAACGTCAACGATCTGAAAGGTTTCGACAAGGACAAGCCGTTCGGATTGTTGATTTTCTTGCGGCCGGGATTGTTGCCGCAGCCGTATCCGGTGATGTTCGCGCCGGTGAAGAATTTGTCGGACGTGATCGGCACGCTGACGGGCGGGCCGGTTAAGGTGAAGAAGCTCGACGACACGCACTACGACCTCGTCGGCGACCGAGAGACTTTTCACGCGCGGTTGGCTGGCGAGTACGCTTGGATCGCCACACAGGCCGATCAGCTCGATTACGAATTCCCCGACCCGTTGACGGTGACCAAGCGGTTGGCGGATCGTTACGACATCGCCATCGAGCTCAATCTCACGCAGGTTCCGGAAGGGATGAAGCACATCTTCCTGGACTTCCTGCGAGCCAGCACCGAGACCGCGATTCAGCAGCGTGACGGCGAACCGAACACCGCGTATCAGATGCGGCGGCTCAACGCGCTCGACACGCTCGACTGGCTCGACAAACTGCTGCTGCAAGGGGAGCGGCTGACGTTCGGTTTGAAGGTCGATCCGAAGAGCAAGTACGCGACCATTGAGTTGGACGTGCAGGCCAAGCAGGACAGCGCGTTCGCCAAGGCGCTGCAAGACGTCGCCGCTCGGCCCAGTTACTTCTCCAACGTCGTTGAAGACGATGTGCCGCTGACCTTCTCGATGTCCGCGATGATGACGCCACAAAATCAAAAACGCTTCGCGGATTTCTTTGAGGAGGCGGAACAGGACGTCGCCGAGCAACTGGCCAACGTCCTCGAAGGAAAAAAGCCAAACGAAGCGAAGAAGCCGGACAACGCCGCGCCCCCTCCGGCCGACGCGCCGAAATCGACCGGCTTGCCCAAATCGAAACGGGGGTCGTCCGGAAAAGTTCAGAAAGCGAAGGTTCCGGTGCCACCCGCGCTCCACGATGTCTTTGAGTCGCTGCGAGCCACCGCGAAGACCGGGCATGTGGACTTCTTCGCGCAGTTCATCGCGGACAGCAAGTCGAACGGCGCGCCGCAGTTCACACTGATCGGTGGAGCGAAGATCGCCGACGGCACCAAGTTCGCCGGCGGAGCGACCGAAATTCTGCGACAGCTCAAAGACCGGCCGGGCATGGCTCGCATGGATTTCGGAATCGATACGCACGCCGGTGTCACGTTCCATCGGATCGCCGGCGGCGGGCTCGACACGGATCCCGGTGCGCAAGAAACCTTCGGTGCCAAACCGGCGGTGTATGTGGGACTTGGTTCGCAAGCGGTGTGGTTCGCGCTCGGTCAGGCCGACGCGCTGGCGCAACTCAAGTTGGTGATCGACCGCGTCAACACCGAACCGGTCTCGCGACCGGATCGCCGCGACTTCATTCCCTTTCAATTTCATATGCACATGAAGAAGTGGATCGAACTCGGCGAAGCGAACAGCGAACAGCGGCTCCAGAGAATTGAAAAGACGATCTCCGAACGCGAAGCAGCCGTCAAAGCGGCTGATGCGGAAGCCAGAGCCGCTGCCGCCGCGAAAGCCGGAGGCAACTCCACTGAGCCTGCTCCGAAAGCTGCTGAAGGGAATGGTCCGCAGCGCGGTCCCGGTCGTGGTGGACCTGGCCGCGGTGGCCCTCAAGGTTTTGGACAACAAACAGCGGAGCAACGCCGGGAGGGATTAGCCGTTTGGAATTCCATGCAAAAGAAAGCTTTCAGCGGCAACGACGACAAGGTGCGGATCGACTTCAAGCCGACCGACCAAGGGGCGCGCATCCGGCTGCAATTCGATGAATCGTTCATGCGACTGCTGGGCTTGGGTGTCTCACGCGCGATGGACGGCAACATCGAAGCCGAACGCAAAGCGGCTGAGAAGCAGCAAGAGAAATCGAAACCGAAGAAGTAACTTCGTAGCCGCGTTCGCCAGAACGCGGGCGAAGAGCGAGCGATCCCGCGTTCTGGCGAACGCGGCTACGAAAGTTGGAGATGACTCAGCGTCGTGAAATTGTGCTTGGAGTGACCGGCGGGATCGCGGCATACAAAGCCGCCGACTTGTGCAGCAAGCTGGTGCAAGCCGGCCACGGCGTGACGGTCGTGATGACCGCTGCTGCCGAGCGATTCATCGGTGCGACGACGTTTGAAGCCCTCACCGGCCGACCGGTGCATCGCGAAATGTTCTCGCCACAGGAAGGCTTTCATCAGGGGGAACACATCGGCCTTGCTCGCCGTGCCGAGTTGCTGGTCGTCGCACCCGCCTCGGCAGATTTCCTGGCGAAGCTCGCGCATGGTTTCGCAGACGATTTGCTTTCGACCATCGTGCTGGTCACGACTGCGCCGATCCTGGTGGCTCCGGCAATGAACTGCGACATGTGGGCCAAGCCCGCCGTGCAGCGCAACGTCGCGCAGTTGAAATCGGATGGCATCCACTTCGTCGATCCCGGCGACGGCTGGCTGAGCTGCGGCCAAGTCGGCCCCGGCCGCATGGCCGAACCGTCGGAGATTCAGGCCGCCATCGAACGGTTGCTGGCTTGAACCTAAGTAACCACGCCCGACCCCTTGCCGACAGTTACTTCGCTGCGCGGACGACTCGCAGCCGATAGGGATGTGCCGGGCCGCCGAAATCGTTGGCGTCTTGCAGGACGAGAAAGAATACGCCGGCTGTGGGGAGTGTGATCTCCAGTCGTGCGTCGCGCAGCGACCACTCATCGCGAGCTGTCGCATCAGGCGGAAGATCATCCGCGGTGTCGATCAGTCGCCGCCGCACATCGAACAACGTCAGCGTCGCATCCAGTGCTGAGCCGCGCCGCGCGGCGGTGACTTCACAGACCAGCTTCTCACCGGCTTGGCCCTCGAAGCGAAACACGTCGACGTTCTGCGGTTGATGCAGCGTCCCATCGAGCGTCGTGCCGATCTCGATGGGCTGTGCCTGCGCGAAGCCGTCGTTCGGTTCCTGCTCGGCGGCGGGCGATCGTTCATCGACGAGAAGCTGATAAGCCGCACTCGTCCCGGATGGTCCCACGGCTGAAATCGCAATCTCGCCGGGCTTGGTCGCTTTCGGTAGTTCGATCTCGACTTCGATCTGTGAATCGCCCGCTCGATTGACGTCTTGTTTCTGCGGCACGGCGACTTTGCCCTTTGACAGAATCTTGGCCGGAACTGGTGGATTACCGACTCGAACTTCGCTCGCCTGATCGAGCCGCAATCCGCGCAGCACGATCTTGTTGGTCATCCCCGCTGTGACTCCGAGCGGAGAACTCAACAACAGGCGCGGTGTGTCGTCCGGCTTCTTGTCTTGAGCGAATGACGTCAGGCAAACCGTCGCAGCGAAAAAGAGGGCGAACTTATCGAACGTGCGACGCATTTTTGATTTCCAAACGAAAGACTCATCAAACGCCGGTCAGTGGCAAACCGAGAAGCAGTCATTGCGACGGGGGCGGGAGTCTTTTTCATGCCGCAACGAAGCGTAGTCTGGTTACCTGGCTCGTCTGGTGCGGCATGAAAAAGACTCCCGACCCCTTTCACGCAAACAGTCCACGAATAGGCTCGCCGCCATCCAGAATTTCGACAGGGCGTCCATCGGGCGTATGAATCTGACGGCGCGGGTCGATGCCGAGGTGCTCGAAGATGGTGAATGAGACATCGGCGGGTGCGACCGGGTTGTTGGTGACGTAGGCTCCGTGCTTGTCGGTCGAGCCAATGACTCCTCCGACTTTCACTCCGCCGCCAGCGAAGATCATGGATGCGGCGGGTGCCCAGTGATCGCGGCCGGTGTCTTTGTTGATTTTCGGAGTGCGGCCGAACTCGCCCATGCAGACGATCAGCGTTTCGTCGAGCAATCCGCGCGCGGTTGTGTCTTCGACGAGTGCCGAGAAGCCGCGGTCGAATTCCGGCAGCTTCTTTTCGAGACCTTCCCAGATCTTTGCGTGATGATCCCAACCGCCGAAGTTCACAGTTACGAACCGCGTGCCGGATTCAATCAGTCGCCGAGCCAACAGACAGCTTTGACCGAATGTGTTTCGGCCATATCGCTCACGCAGCTTGTCGTCTTCTTTGTCGAGTGCGAACGCCTGGCGCGCAATCGGCGAGAGGATCATGTCGGCGGCGCGCTGATGGAACTCGTCGTAGGTTGCGATCTGATCGTTGCCCTGCACCGTGTTCGCCAAGCCATCCACTGACTTCAGCAATGAGCTGCGCCGTGCGGCTCGCGCGTCGGTCAGCGGTTCGCCCGGCGAGATGTCGCGGACGCGATAGTTCTGTTCGTTCGGGTCGCCGGCTTTGAATGACTCGTACCGGCCGCCGAGGAACGCGCTCTTACCGAGTTCCCAGGTGAAGCTGGGATTGCGCGGTATCGCGACATACGGCGGCACGCTGCCGTTGAATCCCAATTGCTGAGCGGCCACCGCACCCATCGCCGGCCAGTCTCCGAACGCGGAGCCGAAGCGACCGGACATGACCCAATTCGTCGCCGTCTCGTGGTGGTCGTTGTTGTGTGCTCCGGATCGGACAAGACAAACCTTGTCCATCGCGCGGGACATCAACGGCAGCAACTCGCCGACTTGGACGCCGGGCAGGTTGGAGCTGATCGGCTGATACTTGCCACGGATCTCATCCGGCGCTTCCGGCTTCAAATCAAACGAGTCGTGATGTGATAAGCCACCGCCAAGATAGACGAGTATGGCCGACTTGAGCCGCTTCGGCTTCGCGGCCTGTTCGGCTCGCAACAGCATCGGCAACGAAAGCCCGAAGGCGGAAAGCGAGCCGACTTGCAGACATGCCCGACGATTCAAAAGTGGTCTGATCATCACAAGCTTTCTCAGAATTGATTTAAGGAGTCGTAACTGGCCGCGACTCTCGCGCCGGTACTGTGACGCGAACCGTGGCATTAACGGCTTGGGCGATCCGATCGAGAACGTCAGACCTCAACGTGTGAGTTCCCTGAAGCCAGTCGGAAAGAACATCGGGATCGAGTCCGACTCGATCTGCGACTTGAGCAAGCGTGTAACCACTGTGATGCACAGCACGCCGCAATTCGCCACTTAACGATTGTTCGCTCGCCGCTTCCCGCATGTGTTCCATGCGAGCGATCAAATCCGGCAATTCCGCCTCGATCAATGGCCATGAACGGCGAATCTCGTCGAGTCTCTCCGGAGCGATTATTTGCTGGCTGGTACTCATGTCAGACCTCATCGTTCATTGGCCACGGCGTCGAACTTCATAAGCCGTGCGAGGAATCACGGTAATGCCGTCAGGTTCCAAGTCATAGACGCAAATGACATTTCGACCATCCACTGTCTCGCCAAAACTGCACATCGCTCCGGTGCTACGGCTGCGGTCGATGCCATCGGGATCGCTAACGATTTCCTCAAATTCTTCCGGCGAAATGTCATGCTCGGCCAAGTGCTCAATGATTTCGTCGGTCCAGACAAATTCATGGTAGGGCATGCTTACGCTCCTCAGCGCCATGCGTTTGCCATCAATGATTGAACGCGAACTCTTTCGAATTGAGCAAGGCCCAGAACAGATCTCGGAACTTTTCGTCGCGGCTGCCGTCGCCAGTGAGCGATTGGCGGATCGCAGCGGCTTCAGCAGGTGTTGGACGACGAGCGAGGCAAGTGACGAAGAGTTCTTCGACAACCGCGTTGTCATCCGTGGAGGATTTCAGCAGCTCGGCCAGGCGGCCTTGCGGAGCGGCGATCTTCGAGAGGATTGCATCGCCGTTTTGCATTTGCAGAAGTTGCGGCAGGGTGATTTCCCCTTGGCGTTCGCAGGCGCAGGCGGTGACTCGGTCGGAGCGGCCGAAGGTTGCGAGGAAGTACGAACTCAAACCGGGATCGGGAAGCTGGATCGCTCGCGCGCCGAGTGGATAGCTGGCGAACGATTCCGGAACCGAGGTCACGTCGCTGACGGCATCGAGCAAGACCTCGGCCGGCAGACGACGGGCGTAGTAGTGCGAATAGAAGCGTGTGTCGGTTGCGTTGGCCGGCGTCGTGGCCGAAGTGAGTTGGTAGGCACGCGAGTTGAGGATCAGCCGCATGACGTGTCGCAGGTCGAAGCCGCTGGCGACGAGTTCCGATTGCAGCGACTTGGACAACGCGGGGTTCGAAGGGGGATTCGTGGCTCGCAGATCATCGACCGGTTCCACCAATCCAGTGCGGAAGAAATGTTTCCACAGCCGGTTCACGATCGCGCCGGAGAAGAATTCGTTCGACGGCGAGGTGATCCAATTGGCGAGCACGACGCGCGGGTTCTGTCCTGGCTCAATCGGCGTCACGCTGCGATCCAACGGGCGCGCGGCCAAGAACTGTCCGGTGCGCGGTTGGCCGACGCCGACTGGCCGAGCGTGTTGCTCGGCGATCCGTTTCTCGACATCCGCGATGCGGCGTGGAAGTTCTTCTTGCTTCTTTTTGAGTTCGGCCAGTTGTTTCTCATCGGTTGTGCTTGGCAACGCGGCCTCGCCGGTCACGAATTCTTTCTGCAAGCGTTCGCGTTCGCGCAGCAGGTTGTGGCCTTCACCGGTGGTCGTGAGCAATTGCGTGGTCCCTTGCTCGGGCGGTTTGCGATCGAAGCGGGCTCGGCTGAAGAAGCCGGCGAAGTGGTAATAGTCGTCCTGGGTGTAACGCTCCAGCGGATGATTGTGGCATTGAGCGCAGCCGATGCGCGTTCCGAGAAACGCCTGCGCGACCGAGGCGACGACTTCCGATTTTTCGGCCTCGCCCTGTTCGCCGATGGTCACGATGAAATAGCCGACGGCCGGGTTGTCGGCGTTGCTCCCTTCGGCGGTGAGGATGTCTCGGCAGAGCTGGTCCCACGGCCGGTTGGCGGCGATTTGCTTTCGCAGCCAAGCGTGAAACTGCCGCACGCCTTTCGTGCCGCGCACGTCGTGGTCACGCTCTTTGCGGTTCTGGAACAGGTCGGCGAATTGCAGCGTCCAGAAGTCGGCGAACTCCGGGCGTTGCAACAGTTCGTCGATGAGCTTTGCTCGCTTGTCGGTTGCGGGATTCGCCAGAAACGCGCGCGCTTCGGCTGGAGTGGGCAGCGTGCCGATCGTGTCGAGGAACACTCGGCGGAAGAATTCTTCATCCGAGACCAGACCGGACGGTTCGATGTGCAAGACGGCGAGCTTGGCAAAGACATGCGGATCAATCGCACTCACGAGACTGGGGGGCGAAGCGGTCGTTTGTGAACCAAACGGAATCGTGACGATCGCGGTTGCGACTTGGCCGTCGAAAGCGGCGACGATGGCGGTCTCGCCGGAACGGAGCGCGGTCAGCTTGCCGGTGCGATCGACTTCGGCGACGGCGGTGTCGTTGGCGGTGAAACGTGTCAGCCAGGTGACGTCTCGTTTGCGGCCATCGGTGTATTCGGCCTGGACGGTCACGCGGTGCGATTGGTTGGGGGACAGCGTCGCGGCGCTAGGGACGATCGTGAGCTGCGCGACCGTCGGTTCGTCTTTGATCGGTCCGGGTGATCCTGCCTTCAGCCAGTTGAGCAGCAGTTGAGATTCAGGGCTGCCGGCTTTCAGCAATCGGCCTCCCGCATGAGGCACCGTGCCGAGCGGCTTCGAGACCAGTAAGCTGTCTTCCGGCTGAGCACCGCTGATGCGTCGGCCGAAGAACTCGCGTGTGATCCAGAAGTGATCCCACTCCGGCGCGAAGCCGCGCAGCGAGAGTCGAAATCCATTCTGTCCGGCCAGCTTGCCGTGGCACGCGCCTTGGTTGCAGCCGAGCTTGGTGAGCAGCGGCAGCACATCGCGATTCAACGATGGCGGTACGGCCGGTTCGTCCGCGCGCGTGCTCGCGGCGATAGACCACCAGATCGTGACGAGAACCAGCGAGAGACCAAAGCGATTCATACGAGACACGTCACTTTGAATCCAAGCTGAACGCACCGTCCCAGCCATCGGGGGGCGTGTTGTCGAACTTGCCCATGTGCTTCAGCAAGAACTGCTTGGCACCATCTTCATCGGGGACCGCGTTGAGTCGTTCGATCGCTTCGCTCCACCGCCCCGCAATCACCATATCCAGTGAGGCTTCGTAATTGAGCATCGCGGTTTCAGTGATCAGACAGCCCTCCACTTCGGGAGGCAGCAGTTCGGAAATGAGCAGCGTCGTGTCCATGCCCTTCGGACGCAGACGCGCCAAGCGTCGGCAGCGGCCCTGGTCCGGCGGCATCAAGCGGCGGACAAAGTTGGCAGTCGATTCGTCGATGCAGATGCCCACTCCGAACTGCCGCGTCAGCCCTTCGATGCGCGAACCTTGATTGACGATCGGGCCGAACACACCGATCTTGGCCTGTTGCGTGGTACCGATCTGTCCGGCAATCGCTCGGCCGTGAGCGATCCCGACACCGCAGGTGAAGCCTTCCAGCAAACCTTGTTCTCCCAGTGGCAAGTCGAAGGCTTGCAAGATGGAAAAGGCGGCGCGGCAGGCGGCCATGGGGCCGTCGGGCAACGGAGTGGGCCAGCCCCAGAAGCCGAGTGCGGCGTCTCCTTGAAAGTCGGCGATAGAACCGTCGTACGCCAGGATACCGCCCGTCATCGCGCCCAGCGCGGCTTTCACACAACTCAGCAGCTTGTGCAAGTCATCCTTCAATTGCTCGGATTTGCGTGAGAACCCGCGCACATCGCAAAACAGCACGGTGATGTCTCGCTCGGACGGTGCCAGGATGTCCCCCGCGCCACCCTTCTTGGTCAGATTCTCAACAACCTTTGGGGAGAAGAACGCGGACAACTGCGACTTCTGATCCTGCAACGAGCGGACGGTGCGGATCGAGCCGATGAGCTGCGCGACCAGTTGCGTGAAACGCAGATCTCCCTTCAGCGAATCTTCCGTGACGAAGTTGTTGTCGTCGCGGCCACCCGTTCCCGACACGTACAAGCACCAGCCCACGCACGACTCCGCAACGATCGGCGCGCAGAACGCCCAACCGAGCGCCGTGGCCATCGTAAACTGGCTGCTGTCGACGTCCCCCACGATGTGCATCACGCTCTCTCCTTTGCGGAGGGCCTTGCGGAGCAGGCGGCGGCTGGGCATGAAGCGGCCCTCGAAATTGTCGCGGGTCTGCACGCGCATCATTTTGGGTTTGGGGATGGCCGCGTCCGGGTTGTCGTGCGCTTTCATTTCGTAAACATCGGATTCGTCGAAGAGCGCAACCGCGATCGCGACTGCCGGCGGAATCGCGTCCAGCATCAGTCCGCACAGCATCAACGCCAATTCCACATCGGTGGTCGATCCGGAAATCAGTCGTGGCAGATCCGAGAGCACTTCCATCTGCCGTTCGGTATCGCCGAACGACACGTCTTTGAGTTCGCTGGCCTTATAGGAGTGCTCTTCAAGGGCGTCGTCGGCATCTTGCGTCTCGAACTTTTCCTCGGGCTCTGCACTGGCGACCGGTGTGGGCATCCGGATCACCTCTTCCGGCGCAGTCTCCACGGTCTGAGTCGTGACACTCGCCTTCGCCATGTATTTGACATCGACGAAAAAGGTCGACTGTCCGATTTCGAATGCTTCCGAACCACCGACGACTACCGCGCGCAGCGGCTCGCCCCGCAGGCGGATTGGGTTCCCGGCCGTGGGGAGGCAGGTGACTGACAGTCGTCCGTTCTGCCAGATCAGGTCCGCGTGTTCGCGCGAGATGGACCGATCCCATTCCACCGCCCAGCCGTTTGCCGGAGCACGTCCCAGCCGGATCGTCTGGCCTTCGATCAACTGCTGCCGAAGCATTTTCCCGGCCGGGCCTTGGACGATCAGCTCCACCACCCCTCGACTTGGTTCCGACATTACTATTCGCCTTGAGTTTCGAGCGATTTGCGGCGACGAAAACTTTTCGTCGCAACGCCGACGGCTCTTTTAGTCTGCGGGGCTCCGCATTTCGAGCCTGACGACGCTCCTAGCGCGAGGTCAAAAGTTGGTTCTCCGTCATTCGTATTGATCTCTGCATCCAGCCGCAAGGCGCTAGCCGCGGGTTCTTTTTTTTGACCCGCGGCTAGCGCCTTGCGGCTCACGAGTTCGCATCCAACGCGAATGGAGGAGAGCCTCAAGAATCAGCCGACGACAGTTTCGCGTCGGCTCATTTCGAGTCCAAATGGAACGCACCGTCCCAGTCGGCGGGCGGCGTGTTGTTGAGCTTGGCCATCTGGGCCAGCAAGAATTTCTTGGGACCATCTTCGTCGGAGACCGCGTTGAGCCGTTCCTGTGCTTCGTTCCACCGTCCAGCAATCACCGAGTCGAGCGCGGCTTCGTAATTGAGCATCGCCATGTTGCTGATCTTGCTCTCTTCCGTTTCGGGTGGCAGCAGTTCATGGACTAGCAGCGGCGTGTTCATCCCTTTCGGGCGGACGCGAGCCAAACGCCGGAAGCGGCCTTCTTCCGGTGGCATCAAGCGGCGGACGAAGTTGGCGGTCGCTTCGTCGATGCACACGCCGACGCCGAACTGCCGGGTCAGCCCTTCGATGCGCGAACCTTGATTCACGATCGGGCCGAACACGCCGATCTTTGCCTGCTGCGTGGTCCCAATCTGTCCGGCAATCGCTCGGCCGTGAGCGATGCCCACACCGCACGAGAACCCTTCCAGCAGACCCTTCTCCTCCGGCGGCAAGTCGAACGCCTGCATGATGGCAAATGCGGCGCGGCAGGCGGAAATCGGTCCGTCGGGCAACGGGGTTGGCCAACCCCAGAAGCCGAGCGCGGCGTCCCCTTGAAAATCCGCGATGGACCCATCGAACTTCAGAATGCCCCCCGTCATGGCGCCCAGAGCGGCTTTCACGGATTCCAGAAGCTTGTGCAAGTCGTCCTTCAAGTTCTCGGCTTTGCGAGAGAACCCGCGCACGTCACAGAACAGGATCGTGATCTCTCGTTCGGAAGGTGCCAAGACGTCGCCGGCTCCCCCTTTCTTGGTGAGGTTTTCAATCACCTTCGGGGAAAAGAACGAGGACAACTGCGTCTTTTGTTCCTGCAGCATACGGACCGTACGAATCGAGCCCATGAGCTGAGAAACCATTTGGGTAAACCGGAGATCGCCTTTCAGCATGTCCGCTGTGACTAAGTGATCATCGTTTCGTCCGCCCGTCCCCGAAATGTACAAGCACCAGCCGATGCAAGACTCCGTCGTCACTGGTACGCAGAACGCCCAACCCAACGAACCGGCCATGGTAACGACGCTGGCCCCGACGTTACTGGAGTCACCGACGATGTGCAGCGCGTTTTCCCCTTTCACGAGGGCATTGCGAAGCAGTCGCCGGCTGGGCATGAAGCGTATTTCGTCGTCGTCGTCCTGTGTTTGCACACGCATCAGTTTGGGTTTGGGAATCGCTGCACTCGGATCGCCAAGAGTTCGCTGCATCATTTGCACATCGGACTCGTCGAACATGGCCACCGCGACGGCCGTGGCCGGAGGGATCGCCTCCAAGATGGTTCCACACAGCAAGTGGGCCAGTTCGGCATCGCTTTGTGCTGCCGAAATCGACAGCGGCAGGTGCAACAGCACTTCCATCTGCTGCTCGGGATCGCCGAATGCGACGCAGTTCAGATCGCTGGCCTTAAACGAGTGCTCCTCGATGACGTCGGCGAAATCCATGGTCTCCATGAATTCTCGAGGGGCGACCGAGTTTTTCTGGGAGGGAAGGCCTGGTTCGGACTGCGGCGGAATGGGTTCATCGGAAGATTGATCCTCCTCTTGGGCTGCGGAGACGTAGGACACGGCGACGTAGAAACTCGTCTGCCCGATTTCAAAGGCTTCCGATTTTTCGACGACGACTTCGCGGTGAGGCACGCCCCGCACCTTGATCGGATTTGCGGCGGTGGGCAGGCAGACGATGGTCAGCTTGCCGTCTTTCCAACACAGATCGCCGTGCTCGCGCGAGAGCCCTCGGTCCCAACTGATCGCCCAACCGCCGACAGGAGCGCGTCCCAGTCGCGTGACTTCGCCTTCGACAAACTGCTGGCGAAATGTTTCGCCCGTTGGCCCGTGGGCCACCAATTCCGCCACGGTGAGCTTCGGTTTCGGCTTCGGTCTTACCATGTGATTTTGCCTTGATGTCCATACCTAATTGTTGGAGCTGAAACTTCCCGCCGCGACCCCATTGTTTAATCCTCCGGACTCCACTTTTCGAGCCTGGGCTGGAGATTGATACGCGCGTGATATCGCCCAGAAATCCGCTCGCCTGTCTCATTGACTGCCGCGCGAGGATTAAGACTCAGCAGCACATTGCTGACCGCTGGCTCATTTCGAGTCCAGGCTGAACGCGCCGTCCCAGTTGGCGGGCGGCGTGTTGTTGAACTTGCCCATTTGAGCCAGCAAGAACTTCTTGGGGCCATCTTCATCGGGGACGGCGTTGAGACGTTCGATCGCTTCGGCCCACCTCCCAGAAATGACCAGATCGACGGCGGCTCCGTAATTGAGCATCCCCAGGTCATCCACCGAGCTTCCCTCGGCTTCAGGCGGGAGGAGTTCGTAGAGGAGCAATGGCGTGTCCATGCCCTTCGGCCGGACGCGCGCCAAGCGTCGGCAGCGTCCCTCTTCGGGAGGCATCAAGCGGCGAACAAAGTCAGCCGTGGCTTCGTCGATGCAGATACTGGTACCGAACTGCCGCGTCAGTCCTTCAATCCGCGAGCCTTGATTCACGACCGGGCCGAACACGCCGATCTTCGCTTGCTGCGAAGTGCCGATCTGCCCGGCAATCGCTCGGCCATGCGCGATCCCAGCTCCGCACGAGAAACCTTTCAGCAGTCCCTGTTGTTCCGGCGGCAAGTGGAAGGCGCGCATGATGGCCAGCGCGGCGCGGCAGGCGGACATCGGGCCGTCGGGCAGTGGAGTGGGCCAACCCCAAAAGCCGAGTGCGGCATCCCCTTGAAAATCGGCGATCGAACCATCGAACGCCAACATGCCCCCCGTCATCGCGCTGAGCGCCGCCTTCACACAGTCCAGCAACTTGTGCAAGTCATTCTTCAATTGCTCCGCCTGGCGCGAGAACCCGCGCACATCGCAAAACAGAACGGTGATGTCCCGTTCGGAAGGGACGAGGATGTCGCCAGCTCCCCCCTTCTTGGTGAGGTTCTCCATCACCTTCGGGGAGAAGAAGGCGGACAACTGCGTCTTGTGTTCTTGCAGCGTTCGAACGGTGCGGATCGAGCCGATGAACTGCGCCACCAATTGCGTGAAGCGCAGGTCGCCCTTCAGAGAATCTGCGGTGACCAAATTATTGTCATCGCGGCCACCCATTCCCGAAACGTACAAGCACCAGCCCAGGCACGAGTCCGTCGTGATGGGAGCACAGAAAGCCCAACCAAGCGAATTGGCCATCGTGAATTTGCTGCTGCTGCCTTCCCCCACGATATGCATCACGTTTTCTCGGCGGCGGAGCGCCTTGCGAAGCAGGCGGCGACTGGGCATGAAGCGGCCGTCGTAGCTGTCGCGGGTTTGCACACGCATCATTTTCGGCTTCGAAATGGGCGCGTCCGGATCATCCTGCTTCTGCATTTCGTGGACATCGGATTCTTCAAAGAGCACGGCCGCGACCGCCATTGCCGGTGGGATCGCCTCCAGCAGCAGTCCGCACAGCATCTCTGCCAAGTCCACATCACCAGTCGATCCGGAAATGAGTTGCGGCAGGCTCGAGAGAACTTCCATTTGCCGTTCCGCATCTCCGAACGACACGTTTTTGAGTTCGATGGCGGGATAAGAGTGCTCTTCGAGTAATTCTTCGTTCTCTTCGTCGTGAGTTTGAAACTCTTCCTCGGCCGTCGACAGCGCCGTCCCCGCCGTGGTTTCACGAACGATCGGCGGGGTCAGGCGCGTGGCGTTCGACGTCGGGGCAAATCCGCCATCGACATAAAACTTGGACTGCCCGATCTCGAACACTTCCGATCCACCGACCACCACCGCGCGCAGTGATTCGCCCCGCACCTTGATGGGATTCATGGCGGCGACCAGACAAGTGACGGACAACCGTCCGTTTTGCCAGAGCAAGTCGGCATGCTCGCGCGAGATGGTCCGGTCCCATCCCACCGCCCAACCGATTGCCGGAGCGCGCCCCAACCGCACGGCTTGTCCTTCGACGAACTGGTGCCGAACCGTCTGTCCGTCTGGTCCTTGGATTACCAACTCCGCCAGGGCTTGTTTTACTACCGCCATGCCAGCTCGCCTTCACTTCGGTTCGATTGCTGAGGACGAAACTTCTCGTCGCCGGTCTGGTCGCCTTTATAGTTCTCTCGGCTTCACATTCCGAGCCATAGCAAGGCGCGAGCGCGAGTCAGCATCAACCGCCGGCCGTTGGCCACGGATTTATTTCGAGTCCAAGCGGAACGCGCCGTCCCAGCCTTCGGGTGGCGTGTTGTTGAACTTGTCCATCTGGGCCAGCAGGAACTGCTTGGGGCCATCGTCGTCGGGGACGGCGTGGAGTCGTTCCTCGGCTTCATCCCACCGCCCGGCAATGACCGCATCGAGCGCGGCTTCGTAATTGAGCATCGCCGTGCTATTGATCTTGGCGTCTTCCGTTTCAGGAGGCAGCAATTCGTGGAGGAGCAACTGCGTCTCCATGCCTTTCGGGCGGACGCGCGCCAAGCGTCGGCAACGGCCTTCTTCCGGTGGCATCAAGCGGCGGACGAAGGCGGCAGTCGCTTCGTCGATGCACACACCCACGCCGAGCTGCCGGGTCAACCCTTCAATGCGCGATCCTTGATTCACGATCGGGCCGAACACGCCGATCTTGGCCTGTTGCGTGGTCCCAATCTGCCCGGCAATCGCTCGGCCGTGAGCAATGCCGGCACCGACCGAGAAACCTTCCAGCAGACCCTTTTCCTCTGGCGGTAAGTCGAACGCCCGCAGAATGGCAAATGCGGCGCGGCAAGCGGACATGGGGCCATCGGGCAACGGATTTGGCCAACCCCAGAAGCCGAGCGCGGCATCCCCTTGGAAATCGGCGATGGACCCATCGAACTCCAAAATGCCGCCCGTCATCGCGCCGAGCGCAGCTTTCACCGAGTCCAGCAGTCGGTGCAGGTCGTCCTTCAATTCTTCCGCTTTGCGCGAGAACCCGCGCACGTCACAGAACAGGATCGTGATCTCTCGCTCGGAGGGAGCCAAGATGTCGCCGGCTCCCCCTTTTCTGGTGAGGTTCTCGATCACCTTCGGCGAAAAGAACGAGGACAACTGCGTCTTATGTTCTTGCAACGTCCGGACCGTCCGAATGGAGCCCATGAGCTGAGACACCATTTGCGTAAAGCGAAGATCACCCTTCAGCAAGTCTGCGGTGACTAAGTTCTGCTCGCCACGTCCGCCCGACCCCGAGACGTACAAGCACCAGCCGAGACAAGAGTCCGCAGTAATCGGAACGCAGAACGCCCAACCGAGCGAACTGGCCATCGTAAAACTGCTGCCCCCGACATCTCCTACGATGTGCATCGCGCTTTCCCCCTTCACGAGGGCTTTGCGAAGCAGTCGCCGGCTAGGGACGAAGCGTCCTTCGTAGTCGTCTCGGGTTTGCACACGCATCAGCTTGGGGTTGGGAATCGCGTCGCTCGGATCGGCATGAGAGAGCTTCATGTGTTGAACATCGGATTCTTCGAACATCGCTACTGCCACAGCGGTGGCCGGAGGGATCGCCTCCAAAATGATTCCACACAGCAAGTAGGCCAATTCGACATCGCTTTGCGCCCCCGTAATCATCCGCGGCAATTTGGACAGCACCTCCAGTTGCCGCTCGGGGTCGCCGAACGCGACGCTGCTCAGATCGGCGGTTCTGAAAAAGTTCTCCTCAATGACGTCGGCGACATCCTTAGTCTCGAACACTTCCTGGGGAGCATTTTTATGCTTTTTGGAGTGTGCGTCCTGTGCGGTTGGCTGAGGCAGCCGAACGGCCGGCTGGCGAGAGTCCTCGTCCACGGTACGGTGTGCCACGGCGGCGACGGAGATGTACGTCACATCGACGTAGAAGCTCGATTGACCGATCTCAAAGGCTTCCGACCCGCTGACCACAATCTCGCGCATCGGCGCGCCCCGCAGGCGGACTGGATTGGCGGCGGTGGGCAGACAGGTGACGGTCAACTTGCCGTTTTTCCAGCAGAGATCGGCGTGCTCGCGCGAGATCGACCGATCCCAACTGACCGCCCAGCCGCTGGCTGGAGCGCGTCCCAACCGCGTGACTTGGCCTTCGACAAATTGCTGGCGAAATGTCTGGCCCGCTGGACCTTTAACAACCAGTTCCGCCACGCCCCGCTTCGCTTCTGCCATACCAATCGCCCTCTGCTGCCAATGGTCATACCAGGAATCGGCACACGGCAGCAATGACATTCTTTTACTCTGGACGGAGTGGCTTTTCGAGTCTGTACCTTGGAAGAGCACGGCTTACACATGAACTCCGCTTGCTAATTAGTCTGATTGCGTGGACTGCGCCGCCTCCAAGCCTGAAGTGTCAGCGAAGAATCACCGGATTTGGTCGACACGCGATCGTTCGCCACGGTGAAAGACGAGTTCCACAAGTTCACCGGGTCGGGGCTCCAAGTTTTTGGGAGGCGAGATGCGGACTGGCAGTCCCCATTCAGCGATGCGCGGGTCGCGGAGTTGCTGCGATGCGATTGGCTCGAATTGCGGGCTCACGTGATCCACGGTCGCGTCAACCGCGACGGGTCGTGAGGTGCCGGAACTGATGTTGTCATCGACTTCGCCGATACGAACGTGCTGCTGACCGTCGTTCCGTCAGCCACGTTTCTGCTGACGAAGGTCGGCCTCGGAACCGAACGGCTCGGAACCGTAGAACGCGTCGAACTGACCGGTGGCGACAGCGACAACTTGATCGACGCGAGATCGTTTACCGGCTCGGTCATGCTCGCCGGCGGCAATGGCAACGACACCTTGATCGGCGGGACCGGCAGCGATCTGCTCGTTGGCGGCGATGGCCTCGCCGGGTTGGCCGACAATGACACGATTCTCGCGATGGTGCCACCGTAGGGAGATGCAAAGTCGGGATTGACGTCGTTGGGCGATCGGGCGGGATTTGTTTTCAGCGAAGGGAGATCAAATGCGAGACGGCGTTGTGATTGGACGCTCGGCGGAAGGTGCGTTCGGCACCAGGACTTCACCTGTTTGACCGGTGTCTGTGTTAACGCCTCCTGGAGACGCGATGCGGTCCAGGTTCCCAGCATCGCTCCCA
>CAMDPX010000140.1 GCA_945905295.1 Planctomyces sp. SH-PL62
CATCGCAACGACAAACTCACCGGGGGGCTGACGCCGCCCCGCTCGCCAGAAGATCTCACGGAGAACCGCGCGAAATGGATGACCAACCGCCGACAAAATGGAACGGGCCGTGGCAAGTGCTGGGGACTCAGGAGATTTATCGCGACCCGTGGGTGCGGCTGACGAAGGACGACGTGATTCGGCCGGACGGAAAGCCGGGGACGCACACGATTATGCGGTTCAAGGACGGAGTGTCGGTCTTGCCGCTGGATGCGGAGGGATTCGTCTTTCTGACGGAGGAGTTTCATTACGCTCAGGGGCGACGCTCGATCGAGGTCATCAGCGGCGGCGTGGAATCCGGCGAAGACTGGCAGACCGCGGCCGCTCGCGAGTTGCGGGAGGAAGTTGGCCTCGTCGCCTCGCGTTGGACGCCGCTGGGGGTCGTCGATCCGCTCACGTCGCAGGCGCTCGCGCCGATGAACCTGTTTCTGGCGGAAGGGCTGACGTTCGTCGAGGCGACTCCCGATGGAACCGAGCTGATCCGCCGTCTGCGTGTGCCGTTCGCCGAGGCCATCGAGATGGTAATGCGCGGCGAGATCACGCATTCGGGAAGTTGCGTGGTCCTTCTGAAAGCCGCTCGATTGCGGAGCGAATTGCTGCGCTGATCACTCAAACTGAGCAGTTTTTGAGTCCCGCTAGGGACGTCTCGACAATAGCCCAGCACGTCAGTGCTGGGAAAACGTGGGAAGAGGGTGAGAAGTCCCGGCAGGGACGACAGAAATTGGCCGAGCATTTCTGTCGTCCCTGACGGGACTCAAGTCGTGCAGCCGCATCGCATCCCCAGCACTGAAGTGCTGGGCTATTTTCAACGGTCCCTGACGGGACAAAAACAAAACCGCTCAGTTTGAAGTTTTCGCGACCCCACTCCCTTCAACCGTTTTGATTGACGAACTTCATTTTCGTTGGCATTCTGTCCGCCAATAAGGATTGAGCAGACGACAGTGAAGGGACGAGTTAGGCTGCACGCTGCTCAATAAACCTGTTAGGCGAATTTAGCTGCAATGAACCACAAGTCTGTCGCCAACCACTGCGAAAGCACAGAATGAACAACACGCAATCACCAGTTGAATACTCAATCGAAATCTATTGCGGAGAATGCGTTTTTCAGTCGTCATCACTGAAGCCATTTCAAACAATTTCGGCCGGCGACTTCATTGATCCTCGTGGCTGGGAAACAAACCAAATCGAAAACAATTCAATCTACCGTGCCACGAAAATCATTCACCTGTTGACGCCGATTTATGATCAGGATCACAAGGAGATGCACCATACAATTCATTGTGTGCAAGTTCGCACAGAGCTTTGTGCTCGGAAAGACTCAGAAGATTAACCGCAAACTTATGCAGTTTCAGCGTGTCGTAAATCGCCCGCCCAAATCCCAGTTGGCACGGTGGAAAAGAAATGAACCAGCCAAAGAAACCTGACAAATCTCTCTTGATAATCACGGCCGTGATATTGGCCGCATTCGCCTTTAGGCCATTCGTGTGGTCTATGTGCTTCGATCATTTCTCGCAACCAGCACCCAAGCCGGAGCCAGACCAGGCAGTCATCTGGTACTGCGGCTACTGCCGTCAAAATTGTCCTGTTGGACACCTCTACTGCGAGAAGCACGAGCGATCACACTATGGCAGGCTCAACGAGAGCCACAGGCAAACCGAACAAGCGATCGACAGCGCGTACCGCACGATGGGGCGTTGACTCAATAATCCTGGAAGTGCCGCCAAATGCCAGCGGTCTGTTTGTTTTGCAGCAATGCGGATACTGGCTTACCATGAGCGGCTAGAAGCAGACCGAGCGGAGAATCGTGGGTGGCAGCTTGCTTCAAGCTGTGTGCGCAGCATTAGAAACCTGCGAGTGACATTCAATGATCCTAACGGCCTCAACCTTGGAAGCAGCGTCCACTCCAAGTTTCTTGTGCCTGCGGCACCCAGCTTCTGCGAAGCTCGGCCACCCACGACTCCCGATGGAACCGAGGTGATCCGCCGTCTGCGCGTGCCGTTCGCCGAGGCCGCCGAGATGGTGATGCGCAGCGAGATCACGCATTCCGGAAGTTGCGTGGTCCTTCTGAAAGCCGCTCGATTGCGGAGCGAATTGCTGCGCTAATCACGGCTCGCCCGTGAGCCGTCACAGCGCGATGGATGGTTCGACGCGACGCGGTGGCAATCATTCTTTGACATTCGCGATTATCGCGGATAAACCCGCGACAAGTTGTTATCCGCGATGGCCGCAGCGGATTGCAGGTTATCCTGAACCAACTCATCCCTGTTTGATCTAAAGAGGAAGCCATGAATTCTTGGCTCAAGCTTCTCGAGTACTGGCAAGATGTGAGACTCAGACGGGGACTTACATTCCCGTTCTTGATCGGTGCAACACGCCAAACGGCCGGAGGGCTCACGGAACTCGATACCGCGACTGAGCTCTTACAATTATTGACGCTAATGGCGCAGCACGATGCAGAGGGAAATTATTATTTGAACATCAACAAGTGCCCAGACATTGACGAGCTCATCGTGACGCGTCAGAAAAATGCCGTGCCGCCAAGTTCCGCACAAAATGTGCGCGTTGCCAAATACACAAAAACCGATCTCTACGTTAATTTCGATGCAGGCGAGGATTTGACAACACCCGCGAAGCTTTGCGACTACTTGCTCCGACGGTACTCAAGCGAAATCCAGGATCGTCGATTTTCGAAGAACAATGGAAAATTTACCGAGTTTACGCCGAGTGATTACAGATGGATCGATGAGGCGTTAAACAGCAACTTCGCATGATGACAATGCGAGAATCACGAAGCCGAGGAACCGAGGGCTTGAATGGTTAGTGCTGTTGTCCCGGCTCGGTTATCGGGCTCGTTCGGCCTCAACTGTCTTGGATCGGCAGCGCCGGCTCAGAGTCATGGCGGCGAAGCAACAAGCTGGCGGTCGGTGCGAGCACCAACAACATGCCCAGCAGCGAGGCTTTGTTGTAGTCGCGGTTCTCCAAGATCAGTTCGAAGATCAGCGCGAAGCCGACCTGCGACAGGCCGACGACGGCGACTCGCGAGGGAACGCCGAGCGTGAAGGCTTTGGTCAGGCAGAACTGACCGACGGTCGCCGATGCGCCGACGCCGAAGAGTTCGACCCAGCTTAGCCACGTGCGCGGTTGCGGCTCGACCGGCATTGGGCTTTCGATCAAACCCATCGCCAGGCTCGCGAAGATCAACGACACGGCGCTGAAGTGCCACACGATCGCGCGCGTATCGACTCCTTGAACGCGATGCAGGCCAATCATCGCCAGCGCGCTGGTGAACGAGGCAATCAAAGAGGTCAACGTCGCCAGGTTCCCTTCCGGCGAGTGCGGCTGCTGGATCAGGACGACTCCGCAGACGGCCGAGACCACGCAGCACCACACGAAGACCCCCGGACGCTGACGCAGCAACGGCCACGACAGCAACGCCACCCAAATCGGAAACAGATTCGTCAGCGTCAGCGCGTCGGCCACCGGCAATCGCGTGAGCGCGTAGAACGTGCAGACCAGACTCGTGCTTCCGGCCAAGCTGCGGAGCCAAAGCGCTCGTGGGCCGAACACGACCAATTGACCTCCCGCCAACAAAGCCGACAGCCCGGTCAGCAGGAACGGCACACTCGACCGACCGATCGCAATGGCTTGCCACGCGAACCGGTCGCGCACGAGATGCGCCAACGTGCTCATGACCGTGAATGCGAACGCGCCGCACAGCATCCACAGATACGGCGCGAACGTAGGCACAGGCGGCTCGCCTGTGCTGGGGACAGGCGAGCCGCCTGTCGCTACGACGGACGAATCAACATTCTCGGCCATGACTACTCCATTGTTTGCCGCAGCCACTCGGCGATGCGGGTGGCATGAAACGGCAGCCAGGCCCGCTTCATGTAAACGCCGTGGCCGAATTTTTCGACCTCATCCGTACCATAATCGAGCAGCCACGCCGCATCGCCGTCGGAGGGGACTCGCTGGCCGCAACGCAGGCGTTCGAGCAACGTCAAAAGCTCCTGAAACTTCTCCCGTACGCGAGCCCGCGCCGCTTCCGGTAACCGGTCAAGCAGCGCGTTCGACCCCGTCACCTGCGGCTCGATCAGCCCCGCTTCGAACAGTTGACCCAAAACGCGATGTGCTTCGCGAATCTCGCGATCGACCGGCTTCAGATCCGTACCGGCAATCCCGAACGACTGCACCCAGTCTCCGTGCTTCGCTTTCAGAATCTCATCGAGCGTCTGCGGCAATGCCGACTTCGCCAGCCACTCCGCCTGACCGCTGGCGGGCCGCTGTTGAACAATGTGCAACAGCCGAGCATACCCGTCGCGATCCCAGCCATATCGCACCGGCCCACCAAACGTCACCAGGCACAGAGCCTTTGCCAACGGATGCGGCGAGGCCACGGCAGTGAGTCGCTCACGAGCGATCTTCCAATCGGGCCGCTCAGTGCCGATCCGGCCGACGGAATTGAAGAAAGCCTCAATCGCTCCGCGATCGTTCGCCAACAGGTTTGTCAGCAGCGCGAAGACATTGCTCGCGTGGCTGTGTCCCCACAACAGTAACCGATCGCTCACCGGATCAATCGGCAAGTCCGTCAGTCGATTGAAGAGCCTGATTGCCGCCTCGGCTCGCGCGAAATGATCGTTGCCGCTGGACCAATCGAAACGCTCGACGGGGATCTCGTCGGTTCGCAGCAAGGCTCGGAAGTCGTCGAGATAATCGTCTCGGAAGCTACCGGTCTCTCCCATCACGCGGTCACCGAGCTTCTGGTTGATCCCCCGCAGCACTCGCCCCCAGGACTCCAGCGCGATCGTCTTCACCAGCGGCCGCAACAGCGGCGGTGCCGAGTCCGTTATCTCGTCGAGCTTGTCCGCCAACCCAAACGGATCGTTACCGACAAACGTCCCATGCACGAGCAACACCCGCCGCACGCGCAGCCGCAGCAGCGTCTCACCGACATCGACATTCGCCACTTGATCGGGCCGCACCGCTGCCACCGTCGTGGGAATCGGCGGCGATTCCCACGCGACGTAAGGCTGATGACGAAACCGGTTCTGATGTGGCATGAATGATGTCCGTTCGACGTTAAACCGCCGCCGTGATGACCATCTCGACCTTGCAATCGGGATGTCCGAGCAACGCTTGCACACAAGCTCGCGCGGGAGCGTGGCCTTCGGGAACCCACTCATCCCACAACGGATTGAGCACCGCTCCATCGGCCAGGTTCGGCAGATAGATCAACACCTGCAACAACCGAGTTCGATCGCTGCCGACCAGCTTCAATCGCCCATCAATCTGCGCAAGCACCTGCGCGATCTGCCCACGCACGTCCTGAGTCATGTCATCGGGAACTTCCACGAAGTACGCGACGCCGCCATGAACGACAGCGTCTGACCAGCGGCGAGTTACTCCAAATCGTTGAATGTCACTCATGTCGTCAAAGTCCTCAAAATGTTGCATCACGGACGGCAAACAGAGCCCGACGAATCAAAGGAGACGACGAATGTTTCACGCCTGCGATTCATTCGTCGTCTCCTTCCATTCGTCGGGCTCTTCCTTCCCTCATGACTCGCGGCAAAACCGCGCTACAGACTTGTCGGCGGCGACCACACGGCAGGTTTGGGATTCGCCACCGTCAGCGGAGCAGTATCTCCCCATGTTGGTTGCACCTCTGCCAACCTCGTGAGCATCTCTTTGACTCGGTCGCTTTGAGCGGGCTCAGTAGCGAGGTTGTGCATTTCGTCGGGGTCGCTCTGCAAATCGAAAAGCTGCGTGACGTTGACCTGCGGATATCGGATCAGCTTCCAGCGATCATCACGGATGGCTCGTTGCACGCTGAGGTAGCTGAGGAACAACTCGCGCCGGATTGCCGGCCTCTTCCCGGTGATGACCGGCCGATGGCTGACACCGTCGATCCCTTCGGGCGGAGCGGCTCCGACGAGATCACACACCGTCGGATAAATATCGAGCAGATACAGCAGCGCGTTGCTTTCGCCATGCGGGATGCCCGGGCCGGCAAAGACCAGCGGTGACTTCATGGCCGCGTCATAGAGGTTTTGCTTACCGAGCAACCCGTGACTGCCAACCGCGATCCCTTGGTCCGCCGAAAACACGATCAGCGTGTTGTCGAGCATTCCGAGTTCCTTCAACGACTGCAACAACCGGCCGATGTGAAAGTCGAGCGCGGTGATCGTCGCGTAGTACTCATGCAAAGTACGGCGGACGTCCGCTTCGGTGCGCGGCCACGGCAGCAGCTTCTCGTCGCGAACCGTCATCTCGCCGTTGTCGAACGGATGGACCGGCCGGTAATTCTTCGGCAGCGGAATCGCATCCCGGTCGTATTGGTCGAGGTACTTCTGTCCGGCGACGCGCGGATCGTGTGGATTTCCAAACGCGAGATACATGAAGAACGGCTTCGCATCGGCGGGGCGGTCATGCAGGAACGTGATCGCGTCATCAACAATGATTTTTCCGGGCTCACCGCCACGTCGTTCGTCCTCGTCGTTTGCCAGATACTTATTGATGTCGAACTTCGCCTGAATCAGCGGAGCGGTGTTCCCCTTCTTGCCGTGGTGATAGGTCACATAACCGGCAGCCTTCATCGACAACGGAAAGTTGGGGCCGTCGCCCGGCGCAAAGTTTCCCTTCTGTTTCTGGTTGGGTGGAGCGAAATCTTTCCAGCGAAAGTAAGCATTCCCGGAGAGCAGCATGTTTCGGCTCGGCATGCAGACCCCTGCCGAGTTGCCTCCCAGGCAGTACGCATTCCGCATCACAAACCCACGCTTCACGAGCGTGTCGAGGTTCGGCGTCTTCACCGTCGGGTTGCCCAGCGCGGCAATCGAATCAGCTCGCATGTCGTCCGCAAACAGGAACAAGACATTCGGCAGAGCCTGCTTTTCTGCGCCGTCCACCGCCGGACTTTCCAGCCAAACCACGAACAAACCAGCCAGCAATCGTGCCCACAGACTCATTGTGATTTTCTTCATGGAACAAGTTTTGAAAATAATGATCGACGCTGATCTGCACAGATTGAGTGAACGCCGATCAACGATGCGAATTTCTGAGAAGTTCCGCAGGTGTCCCATTCGCTGTCTCCTTAAATTCGCTGTCGAATTCACGTCGTCCGATCCGCAGTCATGGCCGGTACAGGATTCGACAGCGAATTTAAGGAGACAGCGAATGCGAGAATCATTGTTCTTGGCTCATGGTCCGTTTCCAATTTGGGTCCAATTGCTTGATGAATTCTTCCGACATCCCGGCCGCGCGGCGAGCTTCGCGCTGAAAGATCTCGCCGCGAGCCTTCTCGGCCCGGAGCGGCCACTTCAGGTGCGACTGAAATGCCTCCCAATCCGATTGCTCCGGCGACTTCAGCTTGCGTAACCACTCCAGTCCGAAGGCGACGTGTTGAATCTCGTCGTGATGAATCGCTCGCATGATCGCCGCGCCGCGGTCGTCGCCAGCTTGCTCGAAGTAAGTCGCGAACTCCAGCGTGTGATCGAGGTTCGCTCCCTCGAAGACCAGCGGCAGCGTCGCGAGATAATCCAGAACGCTGTCGAACTGTTGAGCCTTCCGCCAAATGTAGGCATTGACCGGCAGCTCGCCGAATCGCAGCCCGAGCGCCGCCGCTCGTTCGACGTGCAACCGCGTGTGCCGCTGCTCATCCGCCATCACGTCAATCATGCCGCGCCGGAATTCCGCCGGAGCTTCCGGAAACGCGACCAGCACCCAAGCCATCACCTCCAGCGCCTGAAGCTCGTGATTCGCCATGATGTGATGCGCGATCGCCCGTTTCTTGACCTCCTGAAACGCTCCGAACTTCGGCATCGTCGGAGCCGTTCGCGGCGCAGCAAATCGCAGCTCATTCGGTCGCGCGGGAACTTCCGGCCGCCACGCCTCACCCGGTCGCTTGTCCGTCCACGACCGCCCACCGCGAGCCAATTTCTCGTCGAGGCTTTCGCTCAGCAGAATGCGTTCGGCAAACTCGCGCAGTTCCATCATGACCTCAACCGCGACCACCTTCGCAGCAGGTCTCGCAAATCGTGTGACACTGCGAGCACTGCAACTTGTGCCGAATCTCGATCAGCGTTCCACCGCACACCGGGCATCCCGGTCGACACGTCTCCGACCGTTCCGCACACTCATCCGTCTGCCGTTCAGCAACATGCTCCGTCATTTTGTCTCCTCAATTTGCAATCCCCAACTCCCTCGATGCCCACGGTCCCAGCTTCTCGCGAAAGATCTTGACGTTGTGCCGGATATCCACCGGCAACGAAGGATGAAACAAGATCGTGTCGATCGAAGCTGTTAACGGATTCGCTTTCGACAACTCCAACAACTCCACTCGGAAGCGATCCCGTTCGGTGCCGGTCTTGGGAAACTGCCCCACCTCCGGCTCGACGATGATGACCGGTCTCTGCCGCGGTTTCGAGCCGACGCCCACCAACGCCGAACGAAACACTCGCGGATGATTGTTGAAGATCGCCTCGCACGGAATCGTGAACATGCGGCCGAGCTCGGTCTCAACGATGTGCGCCTTCCGCCCGCAGAACCAGAGCCGGCCTTGGTCGTCGATGTAGCCGACGTCTCCCATGCGATGCCAGAGGAGGGGAGGGGGGGAGGAGGGGAGGAGGGGAGGAGGGGAGAGCGCTTCTCCGAATTCACTGGCCTTGATCTTCGCCATCGCTGTCGCGTCCGGCCTCTGAAAATACTCGCGCGTTGTTGAGGGGCCGCGCACGACGATCTCGCCGATCTTGCCTCGCGGGAGTTCGTCAACGTCCGCCATCGAACGAATCGGTTGATTGGTGATCTCGATGATCTGCACTTCGATGCCCGGAAAGGTGCGACCGACACACGTGCCGGCACCTTGTCTCGTTAGCGGTGCGGTCTGTTCCAGAACCTCGCGCCCGCTGATGGACGCGACTGGCAAAGACTCGGTCGCGCCGTAGGGCGTGTGGATGTCGGCATCAGGATTCGAGAATGCACGACGCATCCGTTCGATCACCGGCACCGGCACCGGCGCGCCGGCGGATAAGACGCGGCACAGCGTGCTCGGCAATTTCACACCGGTCGCTTCGCAGTGTCGGCCGACGCGGTTCCAAATTGCGGGCGAACCGAATGCTTGCGTGACGTTCCAATCTCGCAGATGTGCCACGATGCGTGCGGGATCGACGTGCGCGGGCTTGGTGGGGTTCATGTCGGGAATCACCGTCGCGACTCCCATCGCTGCGTTGAACAGCCCGAAGAGCGGGAAGCCCGGCAGATCCACCTCACCCGGTTGAATGTTGTAGAAGTCGCGCAGCAGATCGACTTGAGCGTTGAACATGCCGTGCTCGTAAACGACTCCCTTGGGCGGGCCGGTGCTGCCGCTAGTAAAGATGATCGCGGCGGGGTTTTGAAAAACGGTATCACGGCGATCGGCGATCGGCTTTCGGCTTTCGGCCAGTAAGCCGGAGTACGTCTTGCCGTTCCAAAACCATTTTCGGCCGCCGACGGTGACGTTGAATTGAGCGTTCGGAAATCGGCGACGTTTGATCGTGCGAATCGCCTGCACGATCGGGATTGCCACGAAGCCGTCGGGATTGATCTCTTCGAGGCAACGAAAAATGTTCGAGCGTCCCATGCCCGGATCAATCAGCACGACGACGATGCCGGCGCGCATCAAGCCAAACGTGAGCGCGATGAACTCGAAGCTCGGCCGCACCATCAGCACGAGGCGTTGACCCGGCTGCACGCCCCAAGTCAGCAAGCCGTTCGCGATGGAGGTTGCTTCGACTTCGAGTTGTGCAAACGTCCGAGTTCGGTAGCGGTACTGGCCGGCCGCGTCACGTCCGGCCGGCTGCACGACCGCGATTTGGTTCGGCCAACGTGCAGCCGAGGCGGTCAGGCGATCCGCGATGTTGAGCGACTCCGTCATGGGGGGCGGAGTGTAGCGACGGTCGACTCATTCGCGATCTTTGCGAGCGACTCGCGAACGATCCTTGAAGTCGTAGAGATCCCCCGCTTGCAGGACCGACGAACGCGGAACCGTTGCGTTCGACGAACTGTCGAGCACGGCGACTTGATTCTTCCCGACCACTTCCATCTTGTAGCCGTGAACAATCAACGCAGTCGCATCCTCGATTCCCAAGCCGACGACCTGAGGATGTTCCTTCTGGAGCTGCGTCAGTTCTGACGGTGTTTCACCCTTCTGAGTACACGACGTGATCGCGACGCCGGGAAGAAAACCGAAACCACGATCGTAGCCGTCGGTGAGCATTCGCTTGGTTGGGACCGGACTGGCGTTGAGCAAGACTTCTCCCTGCATCAGCCCGCCGGCCGCTGTTCCGCCAATGACACCACCGCGACGCAGGACGTCTCGGCAAAGTTGCTCGGCTACCGAGCCTAAGCAGGATTCAACGCACCGTTGCGGCCGCGCGCCGCAAAGCCAAACGCCGCCTGCCGTCTTCAGGATCTCCGTCAGCTTCGGATCGTCTGCCTGCTGACGAGAACTGAACTCCACGCGTCGCACGCTCTTGACCCCCGCCTCGCGGAGCTTGTTCATGAACGCGGTTTCGGATTCTTCCGATTCGGCACCATCGAACGTGACCAGCGCGACATTCGCTTCGGTCCCGCCTGCCGCAGCCACGAAACGCTCAGTGGCTTCATTCGGAACGGCGTCACCGCCGACAATGACCAACGTGCCATCCGAGACTTGCGGCACCGATTGCGACATCCGCGTTTGTGGTTGGAGACGCGCCAACATGATCCGTTGGAGTTGTCCCAAGTCCGCTTTATCGCCGCTGCGGAGACTCTCGATCATCGGCTCACGCGAGTTCGTCCGCGCAAAGCAGACACGAACTTCCGAATCACCCAGCACGGTCAACCGTCGGCCTTGAACCAGCAACGCAGTCGCCTCGTCGATCCCCAGGCCCACCAAGTTGGGATGCTGTTCGACGACCTTCAGCAGACGATCTTGTCTCATGCGACGCACGAAATGTTGATCGACGACCGCTCCGTCCAAGAAGCCGAATCCGCGACCGAGTTCCGCCATCGTGCCACCCCGGCGAATCATCAGCTTGGACATCACCGCCGCGCCGGCCGACGTGCCGCCAATGACGCCGCCCCGTTCGAGCAGCTTGTGCATCTCGGCTTCCGTGCGTGTGCCGGAGTACGTGTCGATCAGCCACGCTTGGTTGCCTCCCATGAACCACACGCAGTTCGCACGGGTGAGTGGCTCAACGAATTGTTCGGTGTCAGCCACCTCGCGCGAGCGCGTGTGCAGAATCGTCATCTCCGCCAGCTTCTGCTGACGCCACCACGCGACGTACGTCTCGACGTCGGGCGTGTCCGCCGTCTGACTGGCCGTCGAGATGACCACCAGCCGCGCATGCTCGCCTCCGGCCAGTTCGAGCACTTTGGCTCGCAGCATTTCGGGAAGAGTCCCGCCGCCACAGATCAACAACGATCCCTTTTCGGGACCAAAAGCCGTGGGAGCGTTCGGCTCATTCGTTTGACCGCGCGATTCCGCAGGCCTCATCGCCACAAGAATCGCCATGACCGCCGCTGCAATCCACGTTGCGCGGCCGAAGCAGATCGGAAACTTCAAAGTGGCACCTCATTCTTTGAGCCACGGAAGTACTTCGCCGGAACGGTCACCTCATGCGACCGTCGGGACGGCGAAGGGTTCTCTTACGGGCGGGGAAGTATGCTGGTTTTCACGAATGAAGAAAGACTGATTCGTGGATTTCTGGCCAAAAAGCCGAGGTTTTTGGGTGGGCGCGGGGCCGGTTGGGAGGGCTGGACACGATCGCTCAGGCAGCGTATGGCGTCTATCAAATAGAAGAAGCGGTCGTCACCGACCGCTTCTTGCTTGCTGTGGCAAAGCACCGCTAGGTGCGCGAAGAACTACTTCTTCTTCGCGGCAGCCTTCTTCGCGGGAGCTTTCTTAGCAGCCTTGGCAGCTTTCTTCTTGGCCATTGTAGCACTCCTTACTGAGCAGTTAGGTGACTGCCGCACTCGCTTGGCTAACCGGGCTGTAACGAGTTCGACGAACCACCACACCTTGATGTCCGACCTACCAACCATGATAGATCGTGGTGAGCCTCCTGCCCCGAAAGTTCGTCGTTCCGTTTTCAGCGAAGCGAAGTAAGAAGTGAATCTCGTTTCGATTCGATTCATGCCGGTGACAACTGCGATCCGTTGCAAGTTGCACACACTTGACATCGGCCATCCTGACGTCTTTTTTTATTTCCTGCAACCCAATTCTTGACAGAATCGCGCAGATTGTGGCGAGTTGTTTTGAGCGCGCTCGCAGCGCATGACGAATCAATTTCAATCACTCGCGCGCGACGTTGAGCGCGCGATGCGCGCTCAATGACATCGCATGATCGCTCTCATGAGTTTGATAATTGCTTCAACACATCGCGCATGTATTCAATGCTCTCTCGCGCGATCTTCTCCGCTCCGGGTCGATAGTCAAAGACTTCCACCGAGACCCAGCCGGAGTAATTTGTTCGCTGTAATGCCCGGAAAATCGGGGCATATTGCGTTGGCCCCATGCCGGGGCCAAGCAAGTTCACATCGTTGACGTGGAAGTGTCCGACGTGTGGCGCATAGCGTTCGATGATCGTCTCGATCGGTTCTGATTCACCACCGAGCATGGCCTTCACATCTTGATGCAACACGAGACTTGGCGAGTTGACCATCTCGATGAGTCGCATCGCATCGGCGCAGGTGTTGAGGAAGTTCGTCTCTTTCGGAGTGAGTGGTTCGAGGCAGATGCGAACTCCACGATCGCGCAGCGCGGACATGCAGCCGCGCAAAACATCGGCCGCGTTTTCAAACGCTTGATCCATCGAGACACCTTCTTCGAGGTTGCGCTGCATCGGTGAGCCGAGCACCATCAAGTCACCACCAACGTCGGCGCAAGCGTTGCCAAGTTCGGTGAGGTACTGAGATGTCGCGCGGCGCATCGCCGAGTTCGCGGTCGTCAGATGGAAGCCTTCGGTCTTCGCCAACAACCAGTGCAGACCGATCACTTGAACGCCATGCCGTTCGGCAGTCGCACGGAGAGACCGGCGTTGCTCAGCAGAGACATCGGTGATGCGCGGTGCGAGCGTGAACGGGGCGAGTTCCAGTCCCGTGTAGCCCAGTTCGGAGGAGAAGGCACATTGGCGCTCCCAGTCCCAGTTCTCGAACAGCTCTTGGCAGATGGCGAATTTCATGATGGCCTCGTTGGTGGATGGGGAGGGGCTTCACGAGCGGCCTCCGTTTAATATGGTCAGCCCATAATCTCGATTTGGCGGCTGGTTGGCGAACGTTACCGGCTTCCGGGCACAAACTTGCAACACTGGTAAGGCGGCCCTAGATTGCCCCGCCGCGCGAGCCACCGCAGGGGCATTTTTGGCGCAAGTCAAGAACCGCCCAACAACAGCGGTCACAGAGTGCGTACTCGCGACCAATTCTTACTGTCTGTGGGCTTGGCGGTTTTGTCTCGAATAGCCCAAGCCTTTTTCCAGTCATCCTTTCGTCATCGTTTTCGAGGTCCGGTTCGATGGAGAATCAGCCAGTCATCCAGATTAAGAATCTCACGAAGATTTATCGCGACTTTTGGGGTCGGAAAAAAGTTCGTGCCCTCAATTCGCTGAGCTTGGACGTGAAGAAGGGGGAGGTCTTCGGACTGCTCGGCCCCAACGGATCCGGCAAGACCACCACAATGAAGTTGCTGCTCGGCCTGCTATTTCCGACGGAAGGCGAGATCACGATCCTCGGCAAGCCCGCCTCAGACGTCAGTAAAAACGAGTGGATCGGCTATCTGCCGGAAGAGTCCTATCTCTATCGCTTCCTCAACGCCGAGGAAACGCTCGACTTCTACGGTCGCCTGTTCGACATGTCGCCGCAGCAGCGCAAGGAGCGGTCCGATCAACTCATCGAACTGGTCGGCTTGCAGAACGCACGCAAGCGGCAATTGAAGGAATACTCAAAGGGCATGACACGCCGGATCGGGTTGGCTCAAGCGCTCATCAACAACCCGGACCTGATCCTGCTCGACGAACCGACCAGCGGCCTCGATCCGCTGGGCTCGCGCGACATGAAGGATCTGATCGTCAAACTGAAAAACGAAGGTAAGACCGTCGTCATGTGCAGCCACTTGCTGGCCGATGTGCAGGACGTCTGCGACCGGATCGCAATTTTGTATGCCGGCGAACTCAAGGAACTCGGCCGAGTCGAGGACTTGCTGAAAGAACAGAACGAGACGGAGTTGCTCACTTCGAAGCTCAGTCCGGCCGCAATCGCGGACGTCGAAGCGGCGCTGGCCAAGCACAGCGCGAAGCTCATCCGGCATGGCCATCCGACGAATAGTCTCGAAGACTTGTTCCTCAAGACGGTCCAAAAGAGCCAAGAGCGTCCCGGCCAACGGTATGTCCCCACGGCCTCAGAAAAGTCGTAACGGTTTGCTCGCGTCGCGACAGTGCTGGCTGCCGACGATGCCGCACAGGCGTCTCATTCAACATCGTTGGGATTCTGAGAAGCGACTATGACATTTGATCGTGATCCATTCGTGCTGCTGACCGGCCTGCGAGATTGGCTGCTGGTGTTTGGCGGTTTCGTAGGAATTATCTTCGCGGCGACGATTCTGGTCGCACTGGGGATCTACGGAACCTCAGGCCCGGTGGCCGTGATGGGCCGAGTCTGGCAGGGCTTGCACGACTTTACGCATCTCTCGCCCAGGCGCATCTGGGCGATCTCCCGGTTAACGATTCTGGAAGCTTGGCGTCGCAAAGCCTTGTGGGTGTTTGCAGTGTTCGCGTTCCTGATGATGTTTGCCGGCTGGTTTCTGGATTCTGAACTGCGGGCTGATATGCAGTTGAAGAATGCGGTCAGTTTCGCACTGACGACGGTTCTATGGCTGACAATTCCGGTGTTACTGCTGCTGTCGTGCTGGGGAATCCCCGAAGACATTCGTGTCCGCTCGCTGCACACGGTGGTCACGAAGCCTGTGCGACGCAATGAAATTGTGATGGGGCGGATTCTGGGGTTTTCCACCGTCTCAGCGATGATCGTGGCGATCATGGGGGTCGTCGGCTACGTCTGGGTGTTGCGTCAGGTGCCAGAAGATGACCATCCGAGATTGTCGCGTTGGAATCGAATGTGTCTCGCGGTCGGATTGCTTCCCAACGCCACCATCGAACCGGACCTTGAAAAAGGTCTTCCGGAAATTGACGTGACGGCAAAGAAATTCTGCCGGATGCCGGTGTATGGCACCCTGGAGTTCGTCGACCGTGAAGGCACCATCGCGTCCAAGGGGCTCAATACCGGCGACATTTGGGAGTTCCGCAGCTACATTGAGGGAGGCACCAAGTCCGCCGCGAGATACAAGTTCGCGGTCAATGAACCGGTGGATCAGGTCAAGCTGGAGTCTCGTTTCGAAGCGTTCCGCACGCACAAGGGCCGCATTGGACAATCGCTGCTCGTGAGATATGTGCTCGTCAATCCGAAGAAGTCGTTGCGCGTGCCATTGCCGTCGTTCGAGATCAAGGAATTCAGCTTCAATGAGCAGTTCATTAAGCGCGAGGTGTCTTATTACGACGAAGACCTGAAGGACACGCGGACGGTTGATCTCTTCAAGGACTTGGTTTACTTCGATGACAACGAAAAAATCAAACACGATGTGCTTCAGGTCGAAGTGCAGTGTCTCGACTCAGGCCAGTATTTGGGGATGTCTCGGCCGGACTTCTTCATTCGCCTGCCGGATCGGTCGTTCCTGGTGGGCTACTTCAAAGCCGTCCTCGGCATCTGGCTGCTGACCGTGTTTATCGTCAGCATCGGCGTGACGGCCAGTACGTTTGTGAAAGGTCCGGTCGCCACGTTGTTGACCTTCAGCGTCTTGCTCGTCGGCCAGGGCTTCCGCGAATTCATGATCAAATTGATCACCGGCGAGCAGAAAGGTGGCGGGCCGGTGGAATCCTGGTATCGACTGGTGACTCACATGAACGACACGCTCGCTCTTCCGGACACGGTCAGCGTTCAAATCATGCAAGGCATCGACAAAGTGCTGCTCAGCGGCCTGTGGCTCACGCAGCACTTGATCCCGGACCTGAGTTCCTTCTTGATGTCACCGTATGTCGCGAACGGGTTTGACGTCCCTTGGGGCGTGGCCTTGTTTCGCAGCTTGGCGATGACGATTGGCTATCTGATTCCGTGCTTGTTGGTTGGCTACTACAGCCTCACGTTGAGGGAGCTGGAAGCAAAATGATCGAACAACTTACTTTACAGCAGCGCAAACTGGCGTACTTGATTGGCATCGTGTTGCTGATGCTGCCGGTCATCCTGTTCGGCATGCCGGCCACCGGCGAAGAAGGTTCCGGCGGCAAGCTGGCGCGGCTCCGGCAAGACTATGACCTGGGTGAAAGCACGCTGGGCAAAGTCGATCCGACCAGTGCGACAATGAATCTGGTACTGCTGGGCATGCGCGGTGTCGCGGTCAATTTGCTGCGCATGCAACTGGACGAAGAGCGGGATCAGAAACAATGGGCGCAAATGCGTGCCACCACCGAGTCGGTCATCCTGTTGCAACCGCACTACATTCAAGTGTGGCGCTACCTGGGCTGGAACCTGGCGTACAACGTCTCGGCGGAATGGGATGCCGTCGAGGACCGCTACTTCTGGGTGAAAGAAGGGACCAAGTTCTTGATGCAGGGTTCGGAACGAAATAATCGCGACCCGGAAGTCTATTGGGACACCGGAAACACGTTGGGCAAAAAGATTGGCCGCTCCGACGAATGGAAACATTTCCGCAAGTTCTTCAAAGTCGATCCTGATAAGGAGCGCTACAAGGAAGGTCCGGACAGCGAGATCAATCCCACCGGCAACGACAACTACCTGGTCGCCAAGGAATGGTTTGAAAAGGCCAACAAGGCGGACGAACTGCGTGCGCAACACATCATGATGGATGTGCTGTTCCGCTCGTACCCGGCCCGTTCGCAGTTGGACTATGCCGATGCGCTGCATCGTGAAGGCCAATTCGACGAGATCGCTCGCAAGGCTTGGGACGGTGCCTATCACGATTGGGTCGAGGTGTTCGGGCAGATGCGATTTCAGACCGGCGATTGCGAAATCTTTCTCGAAGCGCCGGCCTCTGAAACCGCGATGGAACAGCTTCTGTCGGCCTCCGGTGTCACGCGCCCGAAATTGGAGCGGGAACTCGACCTGTACCAGAACGTGTGTAACTATCGTTACTGGCGGACGAAGGCGCACTCCGAGAAAAATGCCAACACCGCCGCCGTGCATCGTGATCTGTACCAAGGCGAACAACTCTTCAAAGTCAACGAATTGGAAGCCGCTCAGGAGCTTCTGGAGTCTGGTCTGCGCGGCTACAAGGTGTTGCTCGATAGCTACCAAGACTTGACGGTCGACGACGCAGCGATCGAAGAAGGTCTCTGGGCCATCATGATCTGGCAGAAGATTTATCAGTTGAGAAATCAGGTCCAGCCACCTGAAGAAGAAATCCCTTTGCGCTCGTTGTGGGACAAAGAGATCAATCGCGTTCCGGCTTTGCAGGAAGATTTCAACCGCAAATACGGTCCTACGTAACCACACCACACGCTTGCGGCTCGGCCCCGTGGCCGAGAGCATGTCCGGCCAACCGTGCTCGACGACGATCCCGCATCGTCAGCACGGTTGGCCGGTTCTGTTTTGATTTCGATCCTGAATTCTCGGAGACATCCCCATCGCCACCGCGACCCGCACCAAACCCGCCACCCCGACCTTAGCCGAGCGCCAACAAGCCAGCCGCGAACTGGCCAGCCTCGCCGCGCAAGCCTGCGAAGACCTCAAGGGCAAAGAGACCGTCGTGCTCGATCTCACGCCGGTCACGCCGATCGCCGATTTCTTTGTCGTGACCACCGCGACCAGCGGACGCCAGATGCGCGCCATCGCCGAAGACGTCGAGCTCTTGATGAAGAAACGCGGCAGCCGTCCGCGCGTCGGTGTCGAAGGCCGTACTTCCGAAACTTGGATTCTCCAAGACTATGGCGACATCGTGCTGCACGTCTTCTCGACCGAGGGTCGCGCACTCTACGACCTCGAGCATCTCTGGGCTGACGCGCCGCTCGTCGAATGGAAGCCGCTGGCCAAGAAGCTGGCCGATAAGTAGCGCTCTCACTCCGAGGCTATGGGATGGTTCGGCAGGTTTATTTCACCGGGCCGAGTACTTGATCGAGCAGGGGAGCCGCCGACTGATTCAAAGGGAGCGTGGTCACACGGGACCAAACCGGTTCAGCCTCGGAACGCGATCGAAGTCGATGTCGTTGCTGGCCAGTGTGGTGAGATTGTTCGCCTGCATGATGGCGACGATCAAAGCGTCCCGGCTCAACAGTCCGTGTTGCTGGCTCATACGCGTCCCGACAATTAGCCGCGCGGCGCTAGCCCCGGTTACACCGTATGAACTGGGGCTAGCGCCGCGCGGCTAATTCCTGCGATCCGTATCAGATCTCCGGCCAGCAAGACATTTGGCTGAGTCACGGAGAGAACGTGAACACCGAATGCCACGATCTCACCGGATGGGATGTCCGCGAAGTTCGTGGTGACTCCTGAACTCCGGACTCGTCGTTCTCGGCAATCTCGCGGAGAACCTGTGGAGCGCGTCCAGGGTCGGGTGTGAACCGTCGGTGCGGGCTTCTTCTTCGGCGGTTGTTTGAGCAATGCTTGATACTCCGACAACTCGCGGAGCTTCGCTCCCGTCGTTCATCCACCGACTTCTGAGCTCGCCACTTCGATTCCGGATTCGGGCCGCACTGTATTCGCTGTTCGCTGAACCCAATTTGGAAAGAGGCTGTCTGTTATTTTGAGCCCATCAACGCTGGCCTCTTCTTTGGCAAAAACTCATCGAAACAGCGTTCGAATCGCGCGTTGACTTTTCTTATGACCATCGGAGAATCCCGCCCCCATTCGGTCTCGTTTCACAAACTTGAGCCCTTGATCGGTTGCTTGTCGCAGCCTTTTAGGATTGCTGAGATCGGCTGCAGTTCGCTGAAACACCGATTGCGAGGAGATGTGTGATGAAGTTGAAAACGTATTTGGAGATCGTCGGTGCGGGGGTGATGTTGATCATCGCCGTTGTGGTGTTCGCGGGCTCGCCCAAGGTCGGCAACACATGGAAGGACTTGCCTGTCGAAGTGGCATCAGGCAGCGACAGCCCCTTCCCGACCGGTTCGTTCGCGGCAGCGGCGGCCAAGAATGGAAAATATGGTTGGATGTTTGGCGGCGTGGTCGATGATTTCACGGAGTCACCGATTTACAACAACCGCATGTTTCGGATTGACCCGGCAGGATCGAAGGTTCGCTTCACTCAGGTCGTGACCGCAGGCAGCTCACCAACCGAGCGGGCATTTCCGGCAATGGCCGCGACTCGTTCGGGCAATCAGGAAGATGTTTATGTCTTTGGCGGAGGGACATTCCCTTTCAACATCCCATTGGCGAATGCGGATTCCTTTTGGAAGTACGATTCGTCAACCAATACCTGGACCGATCTGACCGCGACAGGTGGTCCCGAAGGACGACTGGGAGCGACACTCGTTGCCCATGCAGGATCGCTGTACCTGTTTGGTGGAATCTCGTTTGATTTCGACATCGAATTCTTCGTGTTGCACAACGACCTGTGGCGATTCAACATCGCCAGTCAGACTTGGACTCTGCTGTCTGACAACGCTGGCCCGGCACCGCGGCATGTGGCGATGGGAGCGACCATCGACGATGACAAATTACTGATCTACGGTGGCGAACGAATTGACGTGGAGTTTTTTCCCGAGTTCACGATCGACTTCCCGATTGATACCACCACCTGGATTTGGGACATCACGAACGGCGGCTGGACTCAGTTGGCAGATGGCCCCGCGCGGAATTATGGAGCGATTGGAAATAACGGAGACGCCGTGATCATGTTTGGCGGCGATGCGGCGGGCGGCGAGACGTGCTCGGGGTCTCCATTCGCTCAAAACCCGACCAACGATCTCTACACTTTCAGTTTGCAGAGTGGCTGGCAACTCGCCACTGCGTCCTTCACACCAGCTCCCACCAAGCGTACGGCAGGCTTCTCTCTCAACAACAAGTTCTACACCTTTGGCGGCTTCGATTTTACCTGCGAGGCCGGCCAGATTTGGAACACGCAGGTGCATCAGATCAAGTTCCAGGATTGATCAGATCGGAGCTTTCCTCGGACTCACAACTTGAGTCCTCCGGCTTCCTCGTCCACTTTAGGTTTAGGGGCGAGGAAGCCCGGTTGAGGGGCGAAGTCACCTGGCGGAATCAAGTTGTGCAACCGATGCGAACCGCCGTGTTGTCGGCATCGCGCTTCGCCTCGTCGGTTGCCGCGCGGGTTTCGTCAATGAGCGGTGGGGTTGTGACATCCCCTGAGTCGTGTCCGAGTTGTAAGTCTCGGAACGAACTGCCAGATCGTGCCTCGCTCGCCCGCGTCATTTGGCGAGTTCCAGGCTTCCAACAAGGGCCATCGAGCGAACACGTCGTTCGACTGCGATGTGTTTCTGTCGCACAGCAGCGCCGACAAGTCGCGAGTCGCTCGGTTGGTCGAGCGGTTGGAGCGTGCTGGCTTTCGCGTGTGGTTTGACCGCCCGAACATCGACAGTGGCGAGGACATCGTCACGGCGATCGAGCAGGGACTGGAGCGGTCTCGCGTGCTGGTGTTGTGCATGACCAAAGCCGCGTTCGAGTCCGAGTGGGTCCGGCTGGAACGGAACACGGCCACGTTCCGCGATCCCGCCAATCACGACCGCCGCTTCTTGCCGCTCATGACACCAGTGCGTCTTCCGTCTGAAGAACTTCGTGGGACTCAAATCGAGCAATCTCCTCTTTGAGTTGATTGATGAACTGCCTCAATGAGCGAAGCTCGATTTCTCGCGTATGCGCCGTTCCGGACGCGTCGAGTCGAGCGGCTTGGTAACTCTCTTCGAGCAAGCGGAGTTTCGCGCGAGTCGGCTCCAATTCGGAAAGTGAATTCAGGCTCACAACAACACCTCGATCATGCCTTTGGGAATGGAATGACGGTCGGTCGCAAAGAAGTTTTCGACAAGCATTTCAAACCGAGCTTTTCGCACCAATTGAATCTCGATGAAGGGAAGCCCCGCCAAAAGTTCCTGTTCCGCAGCGTCATCTTGCGGGAAGTCAGCACTCATGAGCAAGACACAATCCACATCGTTGGGCTCCCGAGCGCCGGTCGTGAAGCTGCCGTTCACAACCAGGCGACTCACGCCGGCTCGCCGAGCCGCGTCCACCAACCACCGGAGCGATTCCATTTGGTCTCGTCGCTACGCAGTCTGTTTGCCAAACCGCGCTTCGATCTCGTCCAACGTTGCCGGATGGAGGCCGGGCGGCAAATAGCCGCGATCGTCCAAGCGCGGGATCATTTCGTTGGCTCTTTCGATGGTCCGGGGCGGAATGCCGTTTGAGACTCGCTGCGACGTCGCTGTCAACAAACCGCAACCACGAAGTGAAACTAAAACGCATCGGAATTGATTGCAACTCACAGAGACCGGCTCCCGGCCGAGAGTCCCGGCCGAGTTGTCACATGCGGCACGAAATGCCTGAGTGTGCCTCGCTCATCCGCGCGAAATGACGAGCACGTTGGAAACGTGCTCCACGACGTGGGGCACGTT
>CAMDPX010000141.1 GCA_945905295.1 Planctomyces sp. SH-PL62
GGTCCAGTCGCCGTTCCAAGTGGGGTCGTCCTTGCCGTAGCGCGGGTCCATCACGTCGGTGATGCGGCCGTTGAGCGCGTCGTATTTCGAGGCGGCGTTCGCTCCCTGAGTGAAGCGGTACATGAGCGGCTGGGAGGGGTTCGGGGCCACGTACACATCAAAGGCTTCCTGGTTGGTGAGGAGGCGGTCGCGATCGAAGGCGGCGAACTGCGTTTCATCGCCGAGTTCGGCCTCGGTGCGAATATGCAGGGTCGTCTCGTCGTAAAGCAGACGCAGGGTCGTCTTGCGCGGCAGCGTGTGCAGCGGCGGGAGGAGCGTGAGTTCGTGCGCGGCGGCGTCTTGCCATTCGGGGCTGTCGAGGGTGAGTTTCGCGGCGGTCTTGGTCACGATGAGTTTCTTCGGGCCGATGGGCGGGGCGTTGCGCATCGCCTTGGTGTCCCAGTTGAAACAAGTATTGGCATACGGCTCCTGATAGCCGTCGTAGCTGAGTTGCAGATGCTTGGCGTCGTGGCCGGGGAAGGGGAACAAGATGTGGTTCCACTCCTTTTGATGTCCTTTGGCGAACAGCGTGGCGATGAAGGCATTTCGTGCGTCGATCGCGTCGAGCAGGCGGTTCATCGAGCCGGAGTCGGGCACGAGTTGATACGCCTGATGCAGATGCGCGACGCGGGCGAAGTGCTTCAGGTAGTCGAACTCGCAGCGAACGAGCGCGAGACGCGTCTTGACCTTCGGCGTCGTGGCGAGCTTCTCGGACTGCGCGAGATGGCCTTCCATCGCGGCGAGCACTTTGGGCGTGTAGAGGAAGGTGATGAGCTGGAAGGGATCGGTCACCGTCTTGCGTGCGCGGGCATCGGTCGGCAGCGGTTTGAAAGTCCACACGTCGTTGCGCGTGCCGAGGTGGTCCGAGTAGAGTGCGATGGCGTTGTAGAGTTCGTCGTAAAAGGCACGCATGTAGAAAGCGATGCTCTTATTCCCGAACGCGGCCTCGCAGAACTCGGGCACGAGATCCTTGGCGTGGTTGTTCTGCGGATCGTCGAACATGCGGCCCATCGTGTAATAAACCGGTCCTTCGAGGCCGAAGAGTTGGCCGGGGCCGTCTCGGTAAAGTGACTGGATGCGGTTCGCAGCGAGCCGTTGCACTTGCAGTTCGATGTGGCCGGGAGTGCGCATCGGCGTGTAGCGTGTGCCGAGGTTTGGACACCAGTTGTAGACGTAGCCGGTGAAGCCGCGCGGTACGTCGATGCCGCGCCACGGGGCGATGTCGTCTTCGTTCGTGCCGGTGAGCATGATGCAGGTGTTCGCCGGGAACTTCGTGAAGGTCTTGGGCGGCGCGGCGGTGAGGATGTAGCTCATCATCGTCACCTGTCTGCCCGGATGAGACTTCTCCAGGCGCTCGGCGACGTGTCGGTTAAAGATCCAAATCTTCTCGCTCCAGTCTTTGCCCGTGCCGTAGAGCGCGTCGCACTTCTCGCACTGGCACTCGCGAAAGCCATCCGGCTGGCCGAGATCGACCGAGCCATAACCTCGATCCAGCCATGAGGCCAAGTCGCGATAGATCAGCTCCTGCACCTCGGGATTGGACAGACAATACTGAGCATTCGCGCCCGCTGGCTTCAAACGCGAGCCGCTGATGAGTGCGAAGTATTCGGAGTGCTTGTCAAAGTTCTCCGCCGGCACCGCCCGCTCCCAAGTGTGGCCGCCGAACATCTCATCGACGCGCGGGAAGCGGTTGTGAGCGAGATCGTAGAAGCCGCCGCCCGCCGGGTGCGAGGTGTTGACCCGCAGCAACGGTGTCTTGCTCACTTGCAAGTCCGCCGGCACCGTCATCGTCTTCGTCGGCACGAACTCAATCGCGGGAGATGTCAGCAGATCAATCCGCGCCGCGCCACTTACCGGCGTGTAGCCCGGCAGTTCCGGATACAGAAACCGCACGCCCATGAACTCCCGCACGAAGTCCACCGCCGCCTTGGCCGTGCCCACGCGATCCCAGTCTGGCCGCCGCGCGTTGTCCGACTTGCCTCGCGCGGGCTGATCGTTGCCCGCGATGATGATGTCCTTCCCAACGACGTGATGCACATAGCTCCAATCGCGCAGCTTCGTCACGTCGATGCCGCTGGTCTGAGCAAACCGCGTGTTCCCGAGTAGCAGCGCCGGTTTCGCCGCTTCTCGTTGGTTCTCAGTAACCACGCTGACGTCCACTCCATTCGCCTTGAACGCCGTCTGCACGAGCCGCGCCGTTTGATTGAGACACTCGGTGAGCGCAGGCGTCTCCAGCTTGTCCGGCACGACGATCTGGTAGTCGGATTTTCCGTCGCTCAACAGCGTGAGGTCGGCGGCGTGAATGACGCCCAGCGGCGCGAGCAGCAGGGCGGTGAGGAGTGTGGGTGTGTGTTTCATGTTTCTGCTTTGTTTCCTATTTGTTTGTTTCTCGCACTGCTTTCATGTCCATCCGGAAGGGGCTGGCGGGCAATCCTTCGCTGTTGGCTAGATTGCAGTTCATCATGTTGGCCCATCCGTAGCGCACCGCCACCGGTTCAGGGACAGCGGGACTGCTGACGACAACGGCATCGCCCTTGATCACGGCATCGGCAGGCTGGAACTCTCCATTGGCACCAGCCACGGTAAAGCCTCGCAGTGGCTTTCCATCTCCGCTCTTCAGTCCACTGGCGGCATGAGTAAAGCGGATCATCGCACGGCCTTTGATCAGGTCGCACGACAAATAGACAGGGCCGGAATATTCGATCTTCTCCCCGTAAACCAGCGCCCGGGCCGTCAGCGCCAGGCGTGCTCCCACAGGTTCTTTGTTGGGGGGATGAAAATCATTCGGATCAACCGGACCGACGTCGGCGGTGACGGTCATGGCGGTGTTCGGCACCGTTTGCCAAGTCTGAAGCTGGGCTTCTCGAAGCTCAGGTGTCCACAACGCATGCGGTGCGAGTTGAACAAACAAGAAGGGAAACTCGCGACCGCCCCACTCCTGTCGCCATCCTTTGATCAGAGACGGAAACAAGTGACGGAAGGTCGCCTCGCCTCCTGCATCCGACTCGCCCTGATACCAGATCACTCCCTGAATGGCATACGGTTGCAACGGTGCGATCATGGCGTCGTAGAGCACCATCGGACGATTGACATCCTCGGCTGGGTCTGAGCCCCACTGAGCGTTCCAATTCTTGATTTTGTCGTTCCAATCGGTGAGGTGCTTCTCCACAACGGGATCGCCGGAAAAAGCACGCCGTGGCGACCAGGCCCTGCAGGTGGTCCCGCCCATGGCTTGATAAAGCACGCCCACCGGCACACCCAGGGCTTTGCGCAGATCCCGTGCGAAGTAGTAGGCCACGCCGGAAAAATTGTGAACGCTGTCGGGTGTGCAGACTTTCCACACGCTTTGGGATCCATTGTGCTTCAACGGCATGCTGCGGCGCGGTCCATCGGTGCTGACGCCAAGCGGCACCGTGAGCAGTCGCAGTAACGGATCGTCTGCGGCGGCCTTGGCGGCGAGACCGTCGGTGCATTTATAAAGCGGCCACTCCATATTGGATTGGCCGGACGCCACCCACACCTCGCCCACGAGGATGTCGGTCACCAGCACGGGTGGATCGCCGGCTGCCGATGTGACTCGCAGGTCCATCGGATCGGCCGAGGCTTTCATCGGTGCCAAGTCAATGCGCCACTGGCCTTTCGCATCGGCCTTGGTCGAGACGCTTGAGGCCGGCTTCAGCGCTGCGGCACTTTGCGGAACCAGCGTCACGGTAACCCCGTCGCCCGGTTTGGCATCGCCCCAGATGGGGACCGATTGGTTTCGCTGGAGAATCATGTGATCGCTGAACACTGAGGCCAGGGCCAGCATCGGCGTGGGCGCCGCCACCGGCGGTGTGTTTTCGTAATCGGCCAGCAAGGTCACTCCGCTGAAAGCGGTGGTCGCGTAAAGCAAAAGATACCAGTCCCCACTCGCCGGATTCTCGATGGAGATTCGCTCGGCATTTCCCACGAGTCCCGACCGCCTGTCGTTGGCGGTTGTCGTCGGCAGCGTCCCAAGCTTCGCATAGAGGACGACGCCCGCTTCCCTGCCGGTTGGCGGTCCGGCGGTGCTAATGGTCAGCCGCGTCTGATTCGCAGGCACGGTGATTTTGAAGGATTGGCCGGTCCATTTTTCCCCCGCGAGGCTGGTCACGGGTGTGCCATCAGTGAGCGTGATTACCGACTGACCCATGACTGTAGACGCGGTCACAACGGTGAGAATCCAAACGGAGATCTTCATGAGCGAGGGCATCAGGGTTTTCCGATCTACGGCAAAGCGACGTCCGGTGAAGGTGCTTCAGAGGCGTGCAATCCGACCAGCGGTGCGAGTAACAGAGCGGTGAGGAGTGCGAGGATGGATTTCATTGATTGGGTGCCGGTGGCAGTTGCTTGATCCAAGCGAGATTGAAGGTGTTCACGCAGGCGAATCAACACCTGCCGCTGAGCGCTGCTGACGACGGGGAACTCACTGGCGGCGTAAGTCCACGTCTCGCCGAAGTCGCTGGAGTAACTGATGGGCGTCTTGCCGCCAAAACTCGCCTGTACATCCGGTTTGTCGAAGCGGCCAAACGTCAGCGGCGCGAGGAGCAAGGCGGTGAGGAGCGAGAGCGTCAGTTTCATGGTGAGACGCTAACTATTTGAGTTTCAACGGCACGCGGGCCAGATACACGCTGGTCCGGCCTTCGTGCGACGAGTAGTAGCTGACGAGCATCTCGTCGCCGACTTCGACCGCTTCGGCGTATGAGCAATCACCGCCGCTGGGCAGCTTGCAGTAGGGAGTCGCCTTTCCGTCGGCGTAGGTGTAGATCATCGTGCCGGTGTCGCTACCTTTGTCGTTCATCGTGCGTGAGAAGAGATACGTCGTGCCGCGAAATGCATGCACTGAGTGACCAGAGAGGTGAATGCCGGCGGGGCGACGAGTCCACTCCTGGTACGGCGGCGGGGCCTCCAGGATGAATCCCGGAACGCTGTACTTGATCCGCAGGAACGCCGTGAGCTTGTCACCCGGACCGGGGAAGATGGTCGTTTCGCTTTCGTAGTTGCCGCCGCTGACCAGCGAGATCTTGTCCCACTTCAAACCGTCGGTTGATGTGATCAGATGCGACTGGCGCATCTTGGCGGCGTCCTTGCCTTCCCCCTTGCGGTGCGCGGATGCCAGAAACCGGCCGCCGTGAATACGCGGCTTCCAGAGGATGTATCGCGGCTCATAGACCGGCTGCGGCTTGCTCCAGGTCGCACCGTCCTCGGTCCAGGTCGCGAAGGTCGTCAGATCGGGGCCTTGCAGGGCCGGGTCGTAAAGAAACAGTCGCTTTTCGGTGGCCAGGAACTGAGGGTCGCGGTCGTCGGGCAGCGCGTTGACGCGATGAGCCTCGGTCCATTTCTCGCCGTCCGGCGAACACAGCACGATCAGATCGGCCTCGCCGTAGGCATGCGAGTCAGCATTGCGAAACGACAACCAGTACGCATCCTTCCAACGGACCAGAGCGGTAAAAGCGTTGTGCCGACCGTCGTCGTACACCTTTCGCACGCTCGCAGGTGCGATCAACGGTTCGTCACCGCACACGACGCCCACGCCGCTGAGTACTGCCACCAGGTACAAGGTCATTGTTCTCTGCATGTGTCTCTCCGTGTCTGTTCCGAAAGATTGAGTGCCCAAAACCTCAAGGCGATAGGCCCAATGGATTCGCTGAATCGAATACTCTGACTTTGGAGGTGCCCGTCATCTCGATCAGGTCGGGGAAGTCGTAATGTAGCAATGCTCCGTGAACGACGTTCACGGCTTGATCGCGGCTCTCGGTGGCGGCCGCGAGGTCTTCCCACGAACGAAGCATTTGGCGAAGCGTCACCGTGCGGAACGAATCGGGATCGAGCGCAGCGGCGTGGAGAGCGGGGATGGCGGCCTCGCCGATGGCGATGAGGTGCAGTTCGTTCGGCTTGTTCGGAGTGGTCTGAAACGTCTTGAGAAACTGAGTCCACGCAGCGGCGTCCTCGACTCGCATCCCGACAAACGAACGGCCGAGCAGGTACGCGAGGAAGACTTCTTGAATGTCCTGGCCGAAATGGACTCGGCCCCAGACTCTCTTGTGGTGGCCGGTCTCGGTTTCTCCGATGCCGCGCAGCTCGGCGGCGAGAACGATTTGTCCTTGCTTCACGAGAACTTCGATCGGGCCGCCCGGAGCGGCATCGGCTTTCATGCTCGTGCCGTGCAGGTAGAGGGTCGCGACTCCGTTTGGTTTCGCCGGCACGAAGGCCAGCGCGGGGAGACGCAAACCAGGCTCCGGGGTCAGGACCAGTTTGTGAATCGTGTAGCCGTCACGCTCGATGCGGCCGATGGTCGTGGGATAGGCATCCTGCCTGTCACTCTTTGACTCGGAGGTGACGGACTCGGAGGTGACAGGCTGGAAGCCTATCCCACGGCTCACGAGTTGACGTTTCTCTTCGGCCGATCGCTTCTTCCAAGAGTCGGCACGTTGCGTCTTCAGTCGCGCCGCGATCTCGGCGTTGAGCTGAAACACCGAGCGTTCGTCTTTCATCAGCAGCACCTGGCCGGACGGAGTGCATTGCAGTTGCTGCGCGGTCCAGTCGCCTTTGCTCAGTTCTCGCGATTGTTCGTCGGTGAGCGGATCGGGAAGCGATTCGACTTCGCGGATCGGCTTGTCGGCTCCGAGCAGCCAGCGGTGCAGCCATCGCGCGGCGGCTTCTCGCTGCTGGATGCCGAAGCCGTGCGGCGCGTCCGCTTCGTGCATCTCGACGCGCTCAGCGTGACCGAGTCGCGAGTAAAACCGCTTCGCCTCGCGCAACACGTCCCAGGTGCCGCCGATGTCGAACGTCGCGTCGCGCGTTCCCGCGCAGATCAGTGTCGGTCGCGGAGCGCGCATCGTGAGGTAATCGGCTTCGTCCATGCCGAACGCGAGCTGGCCGAAGATGTTTTGCTCGGCATCTTGCGGGCCGGACGTGTCGATCAGTCGGCGGAAGCTGGTCAGGTAACAAACCGGCGCGGCGGCGACGATGCGATCATCGAGCGCCATCAAGTACGCCGTCAGTGTTCCACCGCCGGAGTTCCCGGTGCAGCCGATCTTGTCGGCAAGAATGTCGTCACGGCTTTGCAGGTAGTCGATCGCTCGCATTCCGTCCCAGATGCGGAACTGGGCGACATTCGATCCAAGCAGAATGCAGCCCAAGCCCATCATGGTGTGCTCGTCGGTGCAAAGGCAGCGGACGTTGGGATGCGGCACCGGCACATGCGGAGCATCGTCGAAGTGCGTCCGCTCGCGAGACAGGTCGAGCATCTGATAACGCTCGCCCTGCCCGACGGGGTCGTAGCACATCGCGGCCATGCCGTGTCGCGCGAGCAGAATGCAGATCCGCTGATACCCGCCCGCCGCCTTGCCATCGTGACTGTGTCCGCACGGCACGATCACTCCCGGCCACGGGCCCGGTGTCAGCGGCAGATAGAGATTCGCGGTGACATGAAAGTCTGGCCGACTCTCGAACAGAATGTTCTCAACGCGATAACCCTCGCCCTTCAGCGTGCCGACAATCTTCGGTTTGAGCGGCGTTCGTTCTGGCAACCCGCCGATCTGTCGCAGAAAGAACGCTCGCCGTTCTTCCTGCCACTTGCGGCACTCGGCCTGACTCTTGAGCTTTTCGAAAGCCGCTTTCCGCCGATCGATCGCCGCGTAGGCTTGCTGCTTGAGCGAGACCTCCAGCATCGCCCCCGGCGCCGGGTCTCCCGGCAACGCCGACAAGACGGCGAGATCCTCCGCGGCCAACGTAGCGAGTGATGCGACGAGAAAGACGGTGCCAACAGCGAGTCTGAATTTCATAGGTGCCACCAATGGGACTCTCAGTGATTGAAACTCGTCACAAGTTTTCGTAGCGGAAGTCGCAAGACTAGCCTGATGAGTATCTGTAGCGATCTTTTCTCTGTGGCCTCGGTGCCTCTGCGGTTCATCCATTTCCTACAGTTTTGAACCGCAGAGGCGCAGAGGACGCAGAGGAAAACAGGTCACTCCGACCATTCAAACAGCGTGAGTGTTCCGGAGTCGGGATAAGAACCTTTGCCGTTCATCTGCGCGACCACGCAACGGGTTCCATCAGGATGGATGTCGATGGCAGTGCATGGGCCAGGAGTGGCGACGGTCGCAAGCGATTCGTCTTTTGACGTGTCCCAGGCGCGGAACTCGCCTTTGCCGACGTCGCCGCCAGACGTGAGTAGGAAGCCTTGCGGATGGAACTGGGCCGAGTAGTAAAAGCCCTTCAAGGTCGAGGCGAGTTTGCGTTTCAGCTCACCCGTCGCGATGTCGAACAGCAGAGCGCACGCGGGGCCAGAGTAGTCGTTGCTGCCACAGGCCACGAGCGTGTTGCCGTCGGCGGAAAGCGTGATCGCGCGGATGCCGCCCCATTCGATGTCCTCGACGCGGCGATAGGCCGAGAGCTGAGGCACGTCGATGCTGCGCTGCGCGTTGCCGGTCGCGAACTCCCACAGCTTGAGCCGCGGCTTCTTCGGCTGACGATCGGCCGAAACCAACTGTTTGCCGTCGGGATGAAAGGCGAGTCCATAAACCGGGTGCTCAAGCCCCGTGATCTCGTGCGTGCGTTGCCCGTCGTTCGTCTGCCAGATGCGGATCGTGCCGTCGCGGTCGCCGGTCGCGAACAGCTTGCCGTCGGCGCTCGCGGCCATCGCGTAGATCGTGTTGGCGTGAGCGGCGATGTTCCACCGAGGCTTGGGGCTTTCGCCGGTGCAATCCCAAGCGATGACTCGACCGGCGTAGTCGGCGGTCAGCACGAGTTCCACTCCGGCTCGAACCACGGACCCGATCCATGATTCGTGGCCATCAAGCGTCGTCGTTGTTCCGGCCGCGACATCCAGGCAGACGACTCGGCGATCACGACCGCCCGCGATGACGAAACGCCCCGAAGCATCGAACACGCAGCACATCAGCGGCGCGTCGTGCTTGTGCTCGGCAAGCTGTCGGGACTTGGTCGGATCGATGGGCATGATGAATCCTAGAAGTCTGTCCGAGTCGTTCGTGGGATAGGCTTCCAGCCTGTCATGAGTTGTCTAATTCCGATTGCCTATGCCGACAGGCAGGATGCCTATCCCACTTCTCAGAGGCCGCAGAGGAGGCCATTTCAAGCCAACAAGGCGTCGATCGGTTTTGCCGCTGGGTCGGCGACGGGGTTTGTTTGGCCGTTGATCTGGTACTTCATCCGTGAATCGATTCCCAACGCTCGCAGGTACGTGTGGAACAGATCGCCGAGCTTGACGGGGTTGTCTTTCACTTCGGTGCCTGTGTCGTTCGTTGAGCCGAAAACGACTCCAGGTTTCACGCCGCAGCCAGCCATCGCCATGCTCCAGCAACGCCCCCAGTGATCGCGACCACCGAGGTTGTTGATCTGCGGCGTGCGGCCCATTTCGCCGACGATGACGACCAGCGTGTGCTCCAACATGCCGCGTTCCGACAGGTCATCCAGCAACGTGACCAGCGTCCGATCGAACTCGGCACAGCGGATTTGGTGCCAATAAAAATTGTCTTGGTGAGCGTCCCAATCGAAGTGCGTGACCTTCACGCAGCTCATGCCCGACTGCAACAAACGCCGCGCGAGCAGACAGTGCTGACCAAACTCGTGCTTGCCATAGCGCTCATGATCCTGGGGCGACTCCTTCGACAAGTCGAAGATCTCACGGCGCTGCATCAACGCTTTGGCCTGATGGAACGTCGTGCCGTAACCGTGAATCGGGCTCTCTTCGCGACCGATCCGGAAACGCTCATCGGATGATCGTCGGATTCGATCAATGGCCTCGGCCAGCGCGGGCGAAACGGCAGTTGGTTGAATCAGATTCGCGGGCGGCTGGTTGTTGACGATCCGCACTCCCTCGTACTTCGCGCCGAGGAACCCGGCATCGCCAACATCGGTGTAAGCCTTGGCCCCGTCGCGACGGATTGAGACGTAGCCAGGCAGCACATCGTCGGGCCGTTCGAGCAACTTCGCGACGGCTGATCCCAGCACGGGATAGCCGGTCGCGATGCGTCCCGATTGCAGCGCGTAGTGCCCTTGAAAGTGATCGGCGATGCCTGAGTTCACACTGCGAACCACGGTCAGCCGGTGCATGATCTTGGCGCAGTGGGGCAACAGCTCACCGATCTGCACGCCGGGAATCGACGTCGAGATCGCTCGAAACGGCCCGCCGGTCTTGGTGCCGATTTTTGGATCCCACGTCTCGAATTGGCTTTTTCCTCCGGACATAAAGAGGAGCAGAAGCTGCTTACGCGGTGTGCTTGTCGAGTCGGCTCGCAAGGGAGACGTGAGCGCGCCGCAGCCAATTGCTACTGCGGCCCCGGCGAGGAGTTCGCGTCGTGAGAAATGTTGAGGCATCCGAAAGACTCCCAATTGTGTCAGTGATTCAATCGAAACTCGGACGACAACAGCAAACCCCAAATCAAAGCCGTTAACGGCTCGCGACGTTCCTCAGCAGACTTCTTTGATTCGATCAATTCGCGGACTTGGGCAGTCTCGTCGGCGTTGGGACGGCGGCTCAAGATGCTCATGTAGAGTTCTTCCGCCAACGGTTCGGTCTCCGAGATCGCCGTCAGTCGCTTCAGCAAGGTGGTCGGTTCATCTCGCACTAGAGGCAGCATCGCCGGGCTGTTGAGCAGATGCAGAGCCTGATCGACCACCGGCTGAAAATCTCCGTCGGGTTGTCCGGGCAATCCCGCAAAGACCGCGATGAGCGGGCGTGTTTGGCGTTCGAGCGGCTCAAGCTGCGTTGCGCGAGTCTTCCATGTGGGCGGTGCGTCATCTGGCTTTGACGCATCCGACTTTTGTTTCGCTGCGAGCTGACTGAAGTGCTCTTCGATGCGACCGGTGGCCTGCAACAGCGACCAACTGAGTTGCTCCGGCGATAAGCCTCGCAGCGGCGCGGCGGCGAATGCGTTCGTGGGATAGGCTTCCAGCCTGTCAGGCTTTGGATCGGATTCGACAGGCTGGAAGCCTATCCCACGTGAGCTCGATCGTTGATACGTCTGGCTGAGCAGCATCTCGCGGAGCAACGCCTTGAGGTCGTAGTTGTGTTCAACGAGCCAGCGTTCGAGACGATCGAGCAATTCGGGATGCGACGGCGGATTGCCCGCATGATGCAGATCGAGCGGATGCACGAGGCCGCGTCCCATCAGCATCGCCCAGAGCCGATTGACGATGTTCCGAGAGAAACCCTGCGTCTCGGCTCGCGGCAAGAGTTCGGCCAGCTTCAAGCGCCGGCTGTAGGTCGGTACGCCGCGTTCCTTGGGGCCGGGCTTCACGATGTATTCTTTGTCTTTTTCCACTTCCAGATCGGCGACCATCTCGCCACCGGGCAGTCGCGGGTTCGTCTCGCCACCCTTGGCCGTAAAGACCGACACGAACGACGCTTTGCCGACGGCCGTCTCACCGACCAGCGACACGTTTTTGTCGTTATCGCGATACGCGGTCACTCGCTGGAGGAAGGCGTAGATGCCGAAGTAGTCGGCCTGTCGGTACGGCTCGATACGCGGGTCGTCGTGACACTGGGCGCACTGCAAATCGACGCCCAGAAACAACCGGCCAACGTCGCGCGTGAGCTGATGCGGCGCGACATCGCGAACGAGATAAAACTTCACCCCGGCCGCGTTGCGTTCGTCCGTTCCGTCACTGCTGAGAATGTCGCGCACCATCCGATCCCACGGCCGATTCTCCGCAAACGCGCCGGTCAGATATTCCCGCCACTTCGGAGCCGGAACGTCATACGAGTTGATCGTTGGAATCCGCCGCTCGATCAGCATCACATCGAACACCCGAGCCATGTGGATCGCGTAGTCGGGACTCGCGAGCAAGTCGTGGATCAACCGTTGCCGCTTATTCGGGGCCGAGTCATCCAGAAACGCGCGGGCCTGCTTGGCCGTAGGAATGACGCCGGTCAAATCGAGATAGACGCGTCGCACGAACTCCGCATCACTGCTGACCTTTGCCGGGACAACCTTCAACTCGACCAGTCGTTTGCCGATCAGTTCGTCAATCTGCTGATGCAACGGCATCGCTTCGTCGGCGGCTTCCGCAAACCGAGCCGAAACCATTGCCGCCATCAGCAGCAGTAGGCAAACGACCGCGTTCGTCTGGCGGCGTGATTTCATGATCCAGAAACCAAATCGGGGTGACGAAGTTCAAGGCAGGAAGAGCACCGGGCGGGAGCGTCGAGGCGGGAAAGCGGCTTAACAATCAACCCCTACCGACGTGTGACGATAGCAAGATCGAGACACTGTGGTAACTTTCAGAGCATCCCGTAACCGAGTCGCTTTGCTGGTGACTGCTGGTGGCTCATTCCGCCAATCGCGACTTCAGCCAGGAATAAATCGTCGCTCCGATCTGCTGATATCCGGCGGCATTCGGATGGACGCCGTTGTTCTCGGGGTAGCCGTCCGTGACATCCAGATTGAGTTCGGTCGGGACGATGCAAACTCGTTCCGCCTCGCGATTGCCGAAGTGGGTCAGTTGGCGTTCGACAAGCCGATGCTGAATCCGCCGCCAGCCCCAGCGCGTGTAACGATCTTTGTAGTTCGCCACGAAGGCCGCATCGCGACTGTTGCCCGGAGTCGTCAGACAGACGCCGATCGTGGCGTGAGGTGCCGCGCGGCGGAACTCGGCGATGAGTTTGTCCGCTTCCTTGAAGACGCCGTCGATCCGCTCATCGAGCTGCTTGGCATCGTCTGGATTGAAGCCGAAGCAATCGTTGATCCCCAGCATGACGGTGATGAAGTCCGGCACTTTTCCACCGGCGCGTTCGACGAAATACCGTGCGAGATCCAGCTTCCCCTGAGGCGGCTCGCCGGACGCGAACACGAACGGGCTGCTCCCTTTGTAGCCCGGCTCAGGGTTCTTCGGATCAAAGCGCGACGTGAACGCTGCCCAGGTCCATCCGCCGTAGCCTTCATGCACAACGCCCGCCGCTGCTCCCGCCGGTTTGTGCGTGCCGATCATTGTCCACCGTGGATTGCCCGGAAGTGCGAGCAACCTCGCCACTTCATTCGGATAGGCCGAAGCATGAGTCAGGCTGTCTCCGACGATCAGCAACGTGATGTCCTTGCCCTTCCCCGCCTCCGCCGAGACAACTCGCACTTGAGTCGCCGCTTCCTCAACGACCTTTCCGGACTCGTCTTTGACCTTCAGCTTGAGCGGCACGTTTCCGACCTGCTGCTCAGTGGCGTTCAACGTCCAGCGCCGCGGTTCGACCTTTCCCAACGGGCACTCGACATCGAACGCGACCTTCTGCCCTTCGGCAACGAGCACGGTGTTCTCAAAGTACAGACTCATCTCAACGCCGGGCGTCGCGTAAACCGTCGGCGGCAAAGTCAGCCGAAACCGCCGCTCCTTGGCCCCCGCCGATGCGTCGTCGCCGATTGCCGTTTGCAGAGTCAGCAGCGTGAGTAACAAAAGCCAACAGGTTCGCAGAATCATGAGTTGTTCCCCTTCGCTCCAAATCCAAAGACGTTTGACATTTGGAGTATCTCCTCAGCCAAAGGCACCAGCGAGGCCGCGCCTTAGATCGTCGCCACGCTCGCCAGAGCGTGGGTGAACTTGCATAACTCCCACGCTCTGGCGAGGCGTGGCTACGTTTCGTCCTCGGTCTCGTCTTTTGATACTGTGGTCCCCTGACTTGGACAACTCAACGAACCTCTTTTGGGAGTCCTCAACTCATGCCAGCACCCAAACTCGGCAAGGCGCTCAAGGACAAGATGCAGCGCGGGCAAACCGTCTACGGCACCTTCTTTCAATACACGGTCAATCCTGCCATCGTCGATGTCTTGCCGGACGATGCACTCGACTTCGTGATCGTCACGGCCGAACACAACGCGCTCGACTTGGCCGAGTTCCTGCCGGTTCGGTACGCACTGGCCGCCAAGGGCATCGCCTGCTTGGCGAGGACTCACAGCCGCGAACCGGACGATGTGTCGAAGGTGTGCGATTCGTTCGACGGCGTGGTGGTGCCCTACGTCGAGGATGTAGAACACGCTCGACGCCTCGCCGCGGCCGCGGTCTATCGTCCGCTGAAAGGACAGGCTCTGGAGCGCGTCCTGGCCGAAGGCAAATGGCCCAGCGAGAAAACTCGAAAGTACGCCATCGACGAACGCTGCGCGAACACGGTCTTCGTCCCGATGATCGAATCGGTCCTGGCGGTCGAGAACCTCGAAAAGATCTGCGCGATCCCCGGTGTCAACGCGGTATTCGTCGGCCCCAACGACCTGACCACCAACATGGGCATACCCAACGAGTACGACCACCCGGACCTTGTCGCGATGATCCAACGGATCATCGACATCGCCAACCGCTCACACGTCGCCGCCGGAAGCTGGTTCGGCAAACGCGAGCAAATGGAACGCACCATCGAGCAAGGCTCACGCTTCGTGGTCTACTCCAACGACGGTGCCTTGCTTCGCGAGTCGTTGGAGCAGTCCTTCACGCAACTCCGCAAGCGCTGACGACTCTGAAGCAGAGCACGTTCGCAACGACTTCACTTCGCTCGCAGCTTGACCAGGAAGATGTCGTTGCTGCCTCGATTGGGGATCGAATGGCTGCCGAACTTCGCGGGGCCGCTGCAGGCTCCGGAGAGGTAGAGGTTGCCTTGAGGGTCGGAGACGATCGTGTAGGCGTGGTCGGTTCGGTCGCTGCCGGCTTGTTGGAACCGCCGCAGAGTTCCGGATCGGTCGTACTTCACGATATGGATATCCGAGGCCGGGGTGCTGCTGGTTTGGGGCGTGCCGTCGAATTCGACGCGGCCCGTGAATGAGCCAGTCAGAAAACTATTCCCGTGTCCGTCGGTGGCGACACCCAAGCCGTAATCGATGCCCGTTCCCCCAGCCGTCTTCGTCCATAGCCTCTTGCCCGTTGAGTCGAAGCTCGTCAGCAGCAGGTCGTGTTGTCCCTGATTTGCGACGGTGCGATCCGCGAGTTTCAGGTCGCCCTGAAACATCCCCGCCGCCCAGACATTCCCGGCGCTGTCGGCAGTGAGTTCATGAATCATCGCGTTCGAGCTGCCATGTCCCTCGTGCAACCAGCCGAGTTTGCCCTGCGCATCGAACTTGGCCACGAGGATGTCATGGCCGGTTGGAGTGGTGAGCTTCTGGCCGCCGAAAGATGTGTTGCCGCTGGCGTAACCGCCGACATAGGAGTTGCCTTGCTGATCTGCCGCGATGCCGTGACCGGAACTGGAGCCTTGGCCTTCTGCTGTGCGAATCCAATTCACCTTGCCATCGGGATTCATCGCGAGGCAGAAGACGTGAGCCGGGCCGGGATGTCCGAGCGGTTCGGTCTCGATGGTTCCTTCGCCCACGATGGCTCCGGTGACAAAGACGTTGCCGAGCTTGTCGGCCGCGATGCCGTGTCCATAGTCGTAGCCGGTTCCTCCGCCGCTCTTGATCCACGCGAGTTTTCCCTGCGAGTCGTACTTGGCGACGAAGAGGTCGTAGTCGCCGCCGGTCTTGATCGTGAGTTGATCGAACTTGGCTGCGGAACTTTGAAAGTGCCCGGTGACGTAGCAGTTCCCCTCGTGATCGCTCGCGACCGCGTAGCCGCGATCAATCAAGTCTCCGCCACCGCTGCGGACCCACACAAACTTTCCTCGGGGATCGACCTTCGCCAGGAAGAAGTCCATCGATCCAACCGCCGTGAGCGTCTGCTCGCCAAAGGTCGCCGTGCCGGTGAACTCGCCGGTGAGCAGAATGTTTCCCGCCGGATCGACCGCGATGCCGCGCGTCTTGTCGTGCAACGTCCCTCCCGCCGAGATGGCCCACTCAAACGACGGCGGCGTCTCCGCTTCATCAGCCATCGTGTGAGGAGCAGCCATCCAACTCAGGCAAGGGAGCAACATCAAGCAGACGGCGAGTGATTTCATGAGAGCTTTCTGTTCTTGAAACGTGTTGGACGGTCAACGAGCGGAGCTTGCTTCAGGCCAGAATTTTGTTGACAGCGCGGCGGTCGGTGAGGCGTTCGTGGTGTCGCCAAGATGGGCCATTGCGCTCGGCCAGTGATTGTTATCTGATTCGGCACCTTGGGCTACAGTGCGGAGCGCGGGCTTCCGAGCGTGGCTATGAGACGTTGAAGTGCTTGTGCGATAACATCGTCGCGTCCGTTTCCCCGACCAGGAGGTGAGCCATGTTGCGTGCTGTGTCGTTTCTCGTTCTCGGCCTGGCGATGAGCATGTCGAACAGCTCCGCTGACGACGGTGCGCCTTCCGGTTCGTTGCGAGTCGGTGTCTTCCAAGTGGACGCCACGCCGCCGCTCGGAACGCCGGTGGCCTATGCGCCGGTACGCAAGATTGAAGATCCGCTTACGGCTCGTGGTGTGGTGTTGCTCGGAGCCGGCCAGCCGATCGTGCTTTGTGCTGTCGATTGGATCGGCATTGCCAACGGCGGTCACGATGCGTGGCGTGAGAGCTTGGCTCAGGCCGTCGGCACTTCGGTGGATCGTGTGGCCGTGCATGTCTTGCACCAACACGATGCCGTTCGCTGCGACTTCACCGCGGAAGAACTTTTGGCTCCGCATGGTCTGGCGGGCAAGAGGTTCGATGTCCCGTTCGTGCGCAAGACGATTGCCAACGCGGCTCAGGCGGCGAAAGCGTCGCTCGAAAAGGCTCAGCCGGTGACTCACTTGGGAGTCGGCCAAGCGCGCGTCGATAAGGTCGCGTCGAATCGCCGCATCCTCGGACCGAATGGCCGCGTGGCGATTGCGCGGTCGAGTTCGTATCGCATCCCCGAACCGATCTTGTCGCGATTGAACGAAGAAGCCAAACGGCAGGGCTACGAACTGAGTGCCTCGCGCGTGGATGAGGCATTGGCCGCGCCGGAAGGGGTGATCGATCCGCTGCTCAAGATGCTGACGTTCTTCAATGGCGATCGGCCGCTGGTGTCGCTGAGCTACTACGCCACGCATCCACAAAGCTATTTCGGGAAGGGAGACGTGACCTCGGAGTTCGTCGGATTGGCGCGGGCCGAACACGAGCAAGCTCACAACGGCCTGAGGCTGGTTCACTTCAACGGTGCCAGCGGGAACGTGGCCGCCGGCAAATACAACGACGGCACTCCTGAAATGCGGGAGACGCTCACCAAGCGCATGGCCGACGGGATGAAGCGAGCTTGGGACACCACCCAGAAAGCTCCGCTGACCGTCGCCGACTGCGAGTGGCGTGTGCAACCCGTCCGTCTGCCCGTCGCCCCGCACTTGGATGCCGACATGCTCCGCGCCACTCTGGAAAACAAGCAGGCCCCCGAAAGCGAGCGTCTCACCGCCGCCGGCAAGTTGGCCTTTGTGCTCCGCCGGAAGCACGACGTTCCGATCGAGCTGTCCTGCTTGAAGCTCGGCAGTGTTTACATCCTGCACATGCCCGGTGAGTTGTTCGTCGAGTATCAACTCGCCGCGCAGCAAATGCGTTCCAACGACACGATCTGCATGGCCGCCTACGGCGACTACGGCACCGGCTACATCGGCACCGAGATCGCCTATTCGCAAGGTGGCTACGAGACCCAACCCAGCTCGTCGAACACCGCACCGCAAGTCGAGCGTGTGCTCATGGATGGCATCCGCGCCTTGTTGAAGTAACGCCTGAGCCACACTCTGATGGCGGGAATTTCGGTTCTGGATTGGTGCATCAATGGCGGTCGATGTATTTTGGTGACGGCAACAGACATTCGGAGAACGTCAGAATGAGTCCCTCCTCGACACTACGGCGAGGCTTCTTGCAGGCCAGTTTGTTTGCCGGTGGAGCGGGGCTTTCTTTGGCGGACATTCTGCGTCAGCAAGCGTTCGCCGAATCGACTGGGAGATCGACGGCTGACACGTCCGTGATTCAGATTTGGCTGGGAGGTGGTCCTAGTCAATTTGAAACGCTGGATCCAAAACCGGAAGCCCCCGTCGAAATTCGAGGGCCGTACTCGGCGATTCAGACCAAGCTGCCGGGAATTCTGTGCTGCGAGAAGTTGCCGCGCACGGCGATGGTTCTCGATCGCGCGGCCGTCATTCGCACGGTCAGGCACGCCACGAACGGGCATTTTGTCGGAGCCCATTGGTGCTCGACCGGCTATTCCGGAGACCTCAATCGCAGCACGCATCCGTCGTCGGGTGCGATGGCCTCGCGGTTCCGAGGGGCGGTGAATCTCGGTGTGCCCGCTTATGTGTTGCTCTCTGAGGAGCAGACTCGGAATCCGGAGATTGCGACCGTGATGGGAGCCGCGTATCTCGGATCTCAACATGCTCCGTTCACGATCATGCAAGACCCGTTTCAAAAGAGCTTTCAGCAGGACAAAGTTCGGCACGCGGCATCCAGTTTGAAACTCGCGGACGATTTCACGTTGTCGCGCGTCGCGGATCGGCGGTCGTTGCTGCGAGGGCTGGATCGTTTCGCACGTCAGGCGGACGCGACTCGTGCGATGGACGGGATCGACAGCTTCACGCAATCGGCCTTCGACATGTTGACCAGCGGTGCCGCGCGCCGAGCCTTCGATCTCAATGAAGAATCGCCGGCCACGCGCGATCGTTATGGGCGACATCGCTGGGGACAGATGGGGCTGCTGGCTCGGAGGTTGGTGGAGGCGGGAGTGACCTTCGTCACGCTCAACACGGCGCCGGATTCGCTCTGCTGGGACTGGCACCGCAACATCGTCAACGACAACCGGCCAAGCGACGGTTCCGACGGCCCGACTCGCGGCATGGACATCTCCGGGCCGCCGCTCGATCAGATGCTCTCGACCTTGATCGCGGATCTCTACGAACGGGGCCTCGATCGCAAAGTACTGCTGGTCGTGTGGGGCGAATTCGGCCGAACTCCGCGCGTGAACGCAACCGGCGGTCGCGATCACTGGGGCTCGCTGATGAGCATTCTGATGGCCGGTGGCGGACTAAAGGTCGGTCAGGTGATCGGCACTTCGAGCGCCAACGGCGAAGTTCCCACCAGTCGACCGGTCTCGCCCACGGACGTCCTGGCCACAATCTACCGCCACTTGGGAATCGACTTAACCCGGCACACCGTGACCAACGCCGGCCGGCCGATTCCCCTCCTTCCCGACGGAGCACCGATCGGGGAATTGCTGTGATCGCCATCAACGGGTGAGCCCCGCCGCGTTCGACGGGTTCTTACGAGACATTTCCCAATGGAGAAGGTCATGCAACCGTTCTCACAGTCGGCCCGACTGCTGGCCGCGATCTTTTTCTTCGCACTCGTTTTGCCAACCCGTGCGGACGACTTTTCGGCCGTCGAGTACCAGCGGCAGACGATTTATCACTCGCCGCAATCGCCGGGTTACACCTGCTGGGTCGGAGCGTGGATCATGCCCGACGGTGACCTGATGACCTGCTTCACTCAGGCGACCGGCCCGGTCGAAGGCAGACCGAAGGCTCCCAAAGAAGTGATGGACCTGTTGAGTTGGTATCCCCAGTACGACATGACGGGACTCGATCTGCACAACGTGCATCTCCGTTCGTCCGATGCCGGCAAGACCTGGAAGCAAGCCAGCGCCGACCCGTTTAAGACCTGCATGAACGGCGTCACCGGCGAAGCGCAATCAGTCCTGCCCGACGGGACCATCGTTCGCGGAGTGTTTGGGCTCTACCTTCCCTACGACAAAGACCTCCCCAAGACCGGCTTCCTGCAACGTTCGACCGACGGAACGAAGACGTGGGGCAAACCCGAAGTGCTGCTCGACCCCGAAAAGACTACGGTCTGGCCTCGGCGAATACGAACGCTCCGCGACGGCCGGGTGCTCTTGTTGCTGGGAGTCTCGCCGCTCCCAGCCGGCAAGCACACGCGCCGGGAATTCAGCAATCGCCTTGAGCCGACAATCTTGATTTCGTCCGACAAGGGGCGGACCTGGAGCAAGCCGCTGCGGGCCGCGCCCGACGATCAACTCGCGGGCTTCACCGAGGAGTTCGATGTGGCGGAACTCGATAACGGCGACTTGCTGACCATCTATCGTCGCATCGATGACGCGAAACGCTGGCAGGGCATTCTCAAGAAGGCCGACGGAACCTGGATTCCTGGCAAAGTGGGACCGACCGTTCTGCCGCATAGCGGTCAGCCTGAGCTATTGAAGACGCTGCAAGGTCCCGTACTCCATCTCGCGACCAGCGGCGTTCACTGGACGAGCGACGCCGGGCAGAACTGGAACAAGCTCAACGTCCCCGGCACGGCCTACTACCCTCGCTCAGTGCAGGCGAAGGACGGCCGGATCTTTGTCTTCGGCCACGTCGGTGGCGACGACGCCTATGGCAAGGCCGATCAGTCGATCGTGATGGACTCGTTCCGACTGGCTGCGGTCGACATCGCCGTCACCGATCGAAAGTCACTGCCGACAGACAAACTCGTCGCCGAGCGAATCCCGTTGGGCGAACCGGACGACTACAAGCCTTGCATCGCGAGGTTACCCAGCGGCGAATTGCTGCTGACCGCGTTTCATCAACACAAGCGCGACGGCAACAAGGTCATGGAGCAGACGCTGCTGTTTCGTTCGCCAGATGGCGGCCGAACGTGGACCGGTCCTCAGCCGCTCGATCTGCTCGGCCGCGAACCGTATTTGACGGTGCTCAAGAACGGCACGGTCTTCATTACCGGTCATTTGCTGGCGCAGGACGTGCGCAACGAATGGGGCCACACGACCGGTTTCCTGCATCGCTCGACGGACGGCGGCCGGACGTGGCAATCGACACGCGTCGAATCGGAACAGATCAAGCCGAAGGCCAGCAATCACACGACTCGCAACGTGCTGGAACTGGCCGACGGGACGCTGCTGCTCGGTGTCGATTACGACGGTGGAAGCGGACCGTATTTTGTGTGGCGATCGACCGACGGCGGCGCGACTTGGGACAAGTCGCAGAAATGCGAGCCGAAGGATTTCAAAAGTCAGTACGGCTTCTTTGGCGGCGAGACATGGCTGTGGCAGGCTCGATCAGGCAAAGTCTGGGCGCTGGTTCGCGTCGACAGCAACGAACTGCCAATCAAGGACCGACCGATCAAAGCGGGTAACGACCAAGCCGACCACTTCATCGTGTTCTCGTCAGCCGACGGTGCGAAGACCTTCGACCGCATCCGCGATTTCGGCGACTACGGCGAGATGTACATGTCGCTGTTGCTGCTGCAAGACAAGCGGCTGCTGCTGACGTTCACAGTCCGCGACCTCAAACCGCCGCTCGGCGTGCGCGCCATCATCGGAACCGAAACTGACGACGGCTTCGAGTTCGATTTCTCGCACGATCGCATCATGCTCGATGCGAAAACTCCTATTGGAACGCCGCAAGGTGGTGGCTTTGGGCCCACGGTGCAGCTTGATGATGGTAAGCTGGTGACGTCCTACTCGTATCGCTCCGCCGATGGAAAGTCGCATGTGGAGGTCGTCCGTTGGGAGTTGCACAAATCACAATGACAGGCTGGAAGCAGATTCCACGTTACACTTTCAGCCATTCGCCATTTCCAAGAGGTCGGGAATGATTTCACTCGTCTCAGCACATCGAGCCGACCGTTGCGTGAGCCGTCGCGAATTGCTGCGGCTGAGTTCGTTGGGGATGCTCGGTTTGAAAATGCCCAGCGGATTGCGGGCTGAGACGGAATCGACGAACGGGAC
>CAMDPX010000142.1 GCA_945905295.1 Planctomyces sp. SH-PL62
CATGCCGATCGAGTTCGTGTATTCGACCGGTACTCCGAGATGCTTCGCCCAGGCGTCCTGATGCTGCTTCGCATGCTCGGCATTAAACGGCGCGATCGCCGGAGCCGGGGCATCAGCGGGCCAGCCATTCCAACTGGGCTTCGCGCGAGCCGACGGTGTGGTCGCCATCGCCTTGGACAGCGCCGGGCCGGTGACTTTCAACGCCTGACGCACGGCAGCAACAGGCAGCGCCACTCGAAAACCGAGGTTGTTACGACGGAACGACGGGATAACGGCAAGGCGAGACGATGAGCGGCAGCCGGGAGCCGGGTCGCCCCAGTAGCCACCTCGGACCACCCGCTGAGAACTGAATGGTGATTCGGCGATTGGATTGAGAGCGGGCGTTTCTTGGAACTTCCCGTAATAGCTCGGTTCCCACCGATCGTGAACCCACTCCCAAACGTTTCCGTGAACGTCGTAGATTCCGAAAGGATTCTCTTTCGATTCTCCGACTGCATGAGTCCGTCCTCCGGAATTTGCGCCATTCCAACCGGCCGTTGACACGTCTTCGTGCTTGTCACTGATCCAGTACTTGGTCGTCGTTCCCGCCCGGCACGCGAGTTCCCATTCGGCCTCTGAGAGCAACCGATAGCCGGTGCCGTTGAGTGGCGTCACGGTCGCATCGGCAATGAGATAAAACGGTTCGAGTTTCTCTCGCAGACTCAATTTTGCAGTAAACTCGGCAGCGTCGTTCCAACTCACGGTCTCAACTGGGTGGCGGATGGTCTCCCTTCCGGCGACGGCCTCTTTCCCGTCACCCATCGCGAAGAAGTGCGAGGGATTATTCCCCATTACCGTCTCATACTCGGCTTGGGGCACTTCATGGACGCCGACGTAAATGGGCTGTGTCAGGACCACCTTGTGTTGGGGGGCTTCGCTGCGAATGTGATCTTTCCAGTACGCGTCTCCCCCGGCTGCCACGAGCGCCTCTTCAATCTCCTCCTTCGTGCTCCCCATCGTGAACTCGCCGGGCGGGATGAGACGGAACTTCATGCCAATCGAGTTGGTGTACTCGACCGGCACGTTGAGGTATTTAGCCCAGGCTTCCTGATGCTGCTTCGCTTGCTCGGCATCAAACGGCGCGATTGCCGGAGCCGGCGCATCGGCGGGCCAACCGTGCCAGCCGCGTTTGGGTGGGGACGATGAATCGGATTTGTTTGCGAGAGTCGAGGCCGCTGGCATCTGGTCGTCTTTGCGAACGACGACCTTGCCATCGACAACTGACACCTCCAAGACGTGCTCGCCGTTCTTCTTGACCGTGAAGTGGTCGGTTTCGACCTCCAATCCATCCCGCTCGACAATGAATTTGTGCTCGCCCGGTTTCAGGCGGATGGGTGAGCCGGAGCCTTCAAACGTCACCGTCTCTTTGTCGAACTTCACGACTAACCTGGGATCGTCGATGACGACTTTCACGTCCACATTGCCGACACGAATGAAGAATGTCGCGCCGAGCAGCAGAACGATTCCCGCCACAGCGGCTGCGGCGACGGACAACCAAATTCGGGAAAACCGTCGTCGATCCGCGGACTTCGTCGAGATCGCCGACGCACGTTGAGTCGCTTCCAAATCCTCGGCGTCGGGCAGAACGGACACTGAATTCGTCGCGCTGGGCAACAGGAACGTGGCCGCAGATGCTTCGTCGGGCAGTGCCTCGCTTGTTGTCGCCGTCACGCCGGTTGACAGTGACGTTGTCGGCGACGCTTGGCCCGGCGTTGACTTGAGGTATTCCGTCAGCGTTTGGGCGACGGCATTCATCGACGAATAACGGTCCCCCTGCTGCCGCGACATCATCTTCAGACAGATGCCCTCCAAGACCGGATCGATGTCGGCTCGCAGTCGAGATGGCGGCTGCGGGTTGCCAATCCCAATCTGTCGCAGAACCGACATGACGCTTCCCTGGAAGGGGCGCTGCCTCGTCAGCAGTTCGTAGAAGATGACACCCAAGCTGTAGACATCCGCCACCGGGCCAATCTGTGTTTGGTCCCCCTCAACCTGCTCCGGCGACATGTACGCCGGAGTGCCGAGGATCGCACCGCTGTGAGTCACCTGAGACTCCTCGTGGGATGCGCGGCGAGCCAATCCAAAGTCCATCACAATCGGCTCACCCTTCGCGTCGATCATGATGTTCGCGGGCTTGAGATCGCGGTGGATGACACCTCGTGCGTGAGCTTCCTCCAAAGCAACGGCCAGTTTGCGAATGACGATGGCCACTTGCCGCAGTGGTTGTGCTCGCTTGCTGGAGACAAACTCGCTTAACGACCGGCCCTCGATGAAGGCCATTGTGATGTAGTGCCGACCGTCGAACTCGCCCACATCGAACACCGGGCAGATATTCGGATGTCGCAGCGCCGCCGCCAGCCGCGCCTCGCGATGAAACCGCGCCAACAGTTCTTGCGAATCGGCCTCGGCAAACTTGGGAATCTTCAACGCCACCTGCCGGTCAAGCTGCTGATCGTGAGCCAGATAGACCGCGCCCATCGCGCCTTGCCCCAAGGCTTTCACGATGCGATAGCGGCCAAAGGTCTTGGGGATTTCTGTGACTTCGACCTGCAACGTGTCAGCGGGCTGCTGGATCACGGTCTCCTGCGCGAGTGACACCGTGGACTGATTGGCCGATTGCGGGGGCTTGTTTCGCTGAGGGTCACTGATCTCCGAAAAGCGGGCATCAAGCTGCTCGGCCGAGAGTTCGGGAAAGCGATTTGCGTAGTCGCCGACCTGGGGCAGCTCGCCGCGTGCGACCCGAAAATCCAATTCCAACCCCAGCAGTTCCAACAGCAATGCCTGACGCTCGGAGGCCAGCACGTCGGTCAGGAAGGATTCGATCGGCGGCAACGTACCGGTCGCGAGTGCCAACTCAAATTCGTCACAGAGAGCATCAATGCGGCGCGCGACCGCCAGTGATTCGGATTGGTCACCTTCCATTCGGAGAGTCCTTTGCTGACACAGAGTTGCTCGGTTACCAAACCCCGAAGGCCGAAAAATCGCCGTACCGCGACCGTTAGGGAGCGGCCGTATTCAACGTCGCGAGCCACTCCCTAGCGGTCGCGGTACGGTAATGAAATCACTTCTCGCCTTTGGATGCCCGTCTGCGCTCCGGCCCCGACACAGTTTCTTGGTCACCCACTCAATTGTCCCGCGCCAGTTCGTGAACCAGAATCTTGCGGATCAGGTTGAGTTTGCGTTCGACAGTGCGTGTGGTGCGGCCGCACTTGGCGGCGATTTCGTCGTTGGTGAAGCCTTCGAGTTTCCATTCCGCCAACCGTGTGAGCTCTTCGCTGTCCAACGCCTTTATCCAGCGGTTGTATTGCTCGGCCACTTCGGCGGCGAATTCGGGAGTCGGTTCGCGGCTGATGAGTTCATCCACAGCGGAACGCTCGGCGCTGGAATTGGCGGGAAGTTCGACCGCTCGGAATCCGCCGCCTCGCTTGAGTCGACTCTGGTCCCGTTGCAGATGCAGCAGCTTGTGAATCGTGATGCTGACCAACAGACGCCACAGTCCCTGCCGGTCGGTCAGCTCGGGAAAGCGTTGATTCTCGACGCCGCGGCAAAAACTGGCGAAGGCACTCAACGCGACATCTTCGGCGTCAGCGACTCGGCGATCGTTGGTTCGCATTCGCTCTTGAGCCACTCGCACCAAGCGTTCAAAGAACACATCCCAGAGCCGCTGGGCCGCGAGGTCGTGCCCCGCTTCGAGCTTTCGCAGCCACTCCGTGACTTCCGTGGGCGCAGCATCGCCGGCAAGCATCGAGGTTTCCTCAAAGTGTTTTGATCGCGGGTCAATCGACGGCGATTCGATTATGGTGCCTCGCGAATACCGACGCGACATCCGCAGCCGTGTCGTTCCACAAAATTGCTGCCGCGTGTCGGGATTTGAGTCTGCTTGGGCATTCGCTGTCGGAGTAGCCGCACTCGCCAGAGTGCGGGAGAGTCTCGTCAAATCCCGCGTTCTGGCGAACGCGGCTACACCCGAGACGGGCTTTGAAACACATTCCCTGTCCGAGTGGTCGCAGATCGAACATGATCCTTGAAGTGGTTTGATAACAGGACGTGAATCAGAGGAGCTGTGATGAGTGACGAACTCACGAATTCGATCGCGGCGGAGCGCACCTTGGTGATCCCCCACTCCATCGCGTCCGCAGCAGGTGATGATGCCTCAGCGTCGATCGCGGCGGCGCGCCGGATCAATACTCGGTGCGACGAATTCGAGCAGGAGCTGGCGGCGGGACTGTCTCCCAAAATCGAATCGTACCTGGCCGATCTGCCGGCGAATGAACGCGAGCAACTGTTGATCGAACTGCTGGGCGCGGAGGCCGACTTCAAAGTCATGCGGCGCGAACGTCTGTCCGTCAGCGACTACACGACGCGATTTCCGGAATTGTCGGCCGCGCGGATCGCGGAAATCTTGGAAGGCTCACGGCTCCGGGAAGACGCGTTGATCGGCCGCAAACTTCACGTCTATCAATGCGTCTCGCTGGTCGGTGCGGGAGCAATGGGGCGGGTCTATCTGGCTCTGCACGACGATCTTCAACGGCACTGTGCCTTGAAGATCTTGTCCCCTCGGCGCGGTGTTTGTGACCCGGAGCTGATTGCTCAGTTTCTTCAAGAGGGACAAGCGGCGGCGGCGTTGATTCATCCCAACATTGTCGCACTGTACGCGGTCGGCCAGTTGGGAGGGACGCATTTTCTGGAGATGGAATATGTTCCCGGACGTTCGCTTCAGCAGTTGATCCGCGAAGAAGGACCGCTGCCGGCCGACCGAGCGTTGCGGCTGGCCACGATGGTGGCTGACGGACTCGCCGCCGCTCATCGAGCGGGAATCGTGCATCGCGACGTGAAGCCGGACAACGTGCTGATCACACGCGAAGGAATTGCGAAGCTCGGCGATTTTGGTCTCGCCAAACGGAGACTGCCGACCGAAGTCGATTCCGCGGACCAAACCATCATTGGGACTCCCAACTACATGGCTCCGGAACTCTTTCAGGGACAGGGTGCCTCCTCGAGCAGCGACGTGTACGCACTGGGGCTGTGCCTCTTTCAAATGTTGATTGGCCAATTGCCGTGGCAAGAGGTCTCGATCGCTCAACTGATCCGCAACGGACGGACGGAGACGGTCCCCAACATCCGCGACTTGCGACCAGAGTTGTCGCTGGAACTCGCCGAATGCGTGGCACTGCTGACCGCGCCGTCTCCCGACCGTCGGCCTGCCGATGGGGTGGCGGCTTCATTGCTGCTGCACGCTGTCTTGGGACTCGAACGCGACCTCGAATCCTTGCTGCTCGAAGCGTTCGGCAATGACACGACCGTCACCTGGGTCCGCAACGGCGAGAACTATTGCGTCACCCGCCAGTTGCCCGGAGATCGCAAGCAGAAGGTCTTCCTCGAACCGACTCCGCACGCCGCTCACGAGCGAGTCCTGCTTCTGTATTCGATCTGTTGTGCCGCGACCCCCAGTTACTACGAGCAAGCCCTGCTGCAAAACGCCATCGTGCTGCACGGCAGCCTCGCGATCCGCGAGATCGACGGACAAAAGATGTTCGTGGTGATCAACGCCTATCCGCGCTCGACGGTCGCCCCGGAAGAGATTCGCCGCAGCGTTCTCGAAATCGCGGCGCAAGCCGATCAGGTCGAACAGCGGCTCACCGGGCAAGACCACAATTGATGATCGTTGTCGCTCGTAGTGACCCCATTTATGGGGTCGAGACCGACCCGATAAATCGGGTCACTACGAGCGATCGTGCGCAGCATTACTACTCGCCCATTGGGCCGATCGCTCCCAAGCCATCGGCGGCGGCTCCCTTTCCTCAGGGAGAATCAGACGATTCAATCCGCCGCCTTGGTGTTTGGGTTTTTGAAATCACTTGCCGCAGGAGTTTGAGGATGACCGTCATCAGAGGCGCGATGCGTGCCGCCGTGGTTGTGTTAGGGATTTGCTCGATCGGACAAGGCGACGAGATCCCCGCTCCGAAGAACACGCAGGAGATCACAACGCCGCTGCTGACGCCGCAAGAAGCTCTCGCGCAGATGAAGGTGCCGGAGGGATTCCGCGTCGAGCTGTTCGCTCACGAGCCGGACGTGCAACAACCGATCTCGATCACGACCGATGAACGCGGCCGGCTATGGGTCGCCGAGTGCTACACCTACGCCGAGAGCAAAGTGAATTTCGATCCGACGCAGAAGGATCGGATCATCGTCCTCGAAGACTCGGACGGTGACGGCAAGTCGGACAAGCGGACGGTCTTCGCCAGCGGGCTTGATCGGCTGACGAGCGTCGAAGTTGGCTTCGGCGGCGTCTGGGCGCTGGCCGCTCCCAACCTGCTGTTCTTCCCGGACAAGGACCGCGACGACAAACCGGATGGACCGCCGATCGTGGTGCTCGACGGTTGGGACGGGAACGCGGTGCGGCACAACATCGTCAACGGGCTGAAGTGGGGACCGGATGGTTGGCTGTATGGCCGGCACGGCATCCTCGCGACGTCGGTGGTTGGTGCTCCCGGCGCGAGCGAATCGCAGCGGACGAAGATCAACTGCGGCGTCTGGCGATATCACCCGACCAAGAAGGTGTTCGAGGCGGTCGCTCACGGCACGACGAACCCGTGGGGCTTTGATTTCGATCAGCACGGCGAGATGTTTCTGATCAACACGGTCATCGGCCATCTGTGGCACGTTGTGCCGAACTCGCATTGGCGGCGGATGTACGGCACGCACTTCAATCCGTACTTGTTCGGGGTCATCGAGCAAACCGCCGACCATTTCCACTGGGACACGAAGGAAGCCTGGAGCGACATCCGCAAGCTGGGCGTGACCGACACGACCTCGGCGGCCGGTGGCGGTCACGCGCACTCCGGCTTGATGATCTATCAAGGGGGCACATGGCCGGAGAAGTATCACGGCCGAGCATTCACCGTGAACCTGCACGGCCGGCGTCTGAATGCTGACCGCATGGAACGGCATCTCGCCGGCTACACGGCGAAGCACGAACCGGATTTCCTGTTCGCGGGCGATCCGTGGTTCCGGGCGATTGATTTGATCGGCTCACCCGACGGCAGTGTTTACCTGGCCGACTGGTCGGACATTGGCGAGTGCCACGAAAACGACGGCGTCCATCGCACGTCGGGGCGGATTTACAAGATCTCCTACAAATCGGCGCTGCGGGCGAAGAGCAGCCCATCGGCGGCTTCCACATTGGCCACGCGGGACGACGAATTGGTGCAGTCGCTCACCTATCCCTTGGATTGGATTGCTCGGCAAGCGCGTCGCATGCTGCAAGAGCGAGCCGCTGAAGGACGGGACATGACGGCCGCGCGAGAGTCCCTCTTGAAACTGTTTGACGACGGTGGGAGGGGCCGGGACAAGACGCTGCTGGGATTGGCTCCCAAGGACGTGGTTCGCGTGCGAGCGATGCTCTGTTTGGCGTCGATGGACGCGCTCGATGACGGTTGGCTGGTGAAGCAACTCAGCGACAAAGACGAGCACGTTCGCAAATGGGCCGTGCGGTTGTTGGCGGACGAAGAGTTCGTCGCAAAGGATGCGGCGGACGCGGCGAAAGTCACGTCCGCGTTGACGCAATTGGCGGCGAAGGAGTCGTCGGGACTCGTGCAGCTTTATCTGGCGTCGGCGCTGAACCGGATGCCGTTGTCGGATCGCTGGGACATCGCCGAGTCCCTGGCAAGCAGCGACAAGTTTGAAGAGGACAACATGCTGCCGCTGCTGATCTGGTACGGCCTCGAACCGGCTGTCGCGCGCGAACCGGCTCGCGCGGTGCAGTTCGTCGAGCGGACGAAGATCGAGCGAGTCCGTCAATACGTCGCGCGACGACTGACGCTCGAAATGGACCGTCAGCCGGAAGCGATCGAAAAGTTGCTCGTCGCGGCGGCGAAGACGAAGGACGAGCATCTGCGAGCCGACATCCTGCACGGCATGTCGGAGGCGATGAGCGGTTGGACGAAAGTCCCACAACCGAAAGGCTGGGCCGCGGTTGCCGAGTTGGCGATGAAGAGTGACTCAAACGAACTCAAGACGACGGCTCGCGAATTGTCGGTCGTCTTCGGCGATGGCCGGGCGATGGATGAACTCAAGGCACTCGTCACGAATGGCGGAGCGGACGTGTCCGCTCGGCAGCAGGCGTTGCGGACGCTCGTGACGGCGAAGCCGGAGGGATTGGTGGCGTTGTTGCACAAGCTGCTCGACGATCGCGAGTTGATCGTCGAGGCGATTCGCGGGCTGGCGACCGTCGATCACGCGGAAACGCCCAAGCGAGTGCTCGACCGATTTGCGCGGCTCACGCCAGAAGGAAAGATGATCGCGATCAGCACGCTCGTTTCGCGCCCCAGTTACTCGAAGGAGCTGTTGAACGCAGTCGCCGCCGAACAAATCCCGCGCCGCGAAGTCTCGGCATTTCATGCTCGGCAGATTCTGAGCTTCGGCGACGATGACCTCACGAAGCAACTCGCGAAAGTTTGGGGAGAAGTCCGAACGAGCAGCGCCGAGAAACAGCAACTCGCCGCGAAGTGGAAAGCGTCGCTCACGCCCGATCGCCTGAAGACCGCGAAGCTCAGCGATGGCCGAGCGTTGTTCAACAAGAGCTGCGGGAACTGCCACGTTCTGTTCGGCAGCGGAAAGTCCGCGGGGCCCGACCTGACCGGTGGTAACCGGCGGAATCTCGACTACCTGCTGGAAAACATTCTCGACCCCAGCGCCACCGTGGCTGCCGACTTCCGGATGTCGGTCTTCGGGATGAAGGACGGCCGAGTCATCAACGGCGTGGTCGTGGAGAAGTCCGAAAAGACGTTGACCGTCCAAACCCAAACGGATCGCGTCACGATTCAACGTGCGGACATCGAAGAGCAAAAAGTCTCGACGCTGTCGCTGATGCCCGATGGCCTGTTCCAAACACTGACCGAGGATCAGGTCCGTGACTTGATTGGCTATCTGATGTCGCCCGATCAAGTCGCTCTTCCGACACCCTAACGCGTGAGAACAGATTGGCGAGCGGGGCGGCGTCAGCCCCCCGGTGGTCTCGCAGGCCACGAACAAACCGGGGGGCTGACGCCGCCCCGCTCGCCGGAGATTCATGATGACTCCGACGAATGCAAACAACCTTCCGACTGGCACCGTATCGGCCGACACCGAGTGGGACGCGGGTGACTTGGCCTGCGGAGACTTGGTGTTGGAACTGCTTAAGAAGGTGAAAGCGTTGCCCCCCGGAGCAGTGCTCAAGTTGATTGCCACCGATCCGGCGGCTCGAATCGACATCGGAGCTTGGTGCCGGGTCACGAAAAACCGTCTGGTGGCGATGTCGCCGCCGGTCTTCTTCATTCAACGAAAAGAGAACTGAATCATGGCCGGTCAATTCTGTGTCAGCATCACACACGCCAAAGACAACGCCGACAAAGCGACCGTCGGGTTCGTCATCGCTAACGCCGCACTCGGCAGCGAGAAAGACACGCTCGTCTTCCTGAGCGTCGAAGGGGTGCGGCTCGCTCAACAGGGCTACGCGGACGACATCCACGAGGAAGGTTTTGCTCCACTTAAGGATCTGATGGCCAACTTCGCGGCCAGCGGCGGGAAGATTTATGTCTGCTCACCGTGCTTCAAACGCCGCAACCTGGATGGCCAGAAACTGATCGACGGAGCGGTCATCGTCGGCGGAGCAAAGCTGGTGGAGTTTCTCTCCGATGGCGCGCCCTGCGTGTCCTATTAGGCGCCCCCTCCGAGCTTGCCTCGGTGGTTTCGGGCCTTTGCACTACGACCTTCTTCACTCGGAGTCTAAATCAGCGTAGTGCAGAAGCCCGGACCCACCGAGGCAAGCTCGGAGGGGAGAGAGACAGCGTTTGATTGAGGACTAGGGACGCCCCATGCAGTACGTCAATCAACACGCTTTGGAACCCGACGTCAGCTTTGACGGCGGTGATATGGACTGCGGCAGCGGGCTGCTGTTGCTGATTCGTCGCCACATGGACCCACTGCGAGTTGGCGGACTGCTCGAAATCCGATCGACCGAATCGAGCGTCGAAGAGGATCTGCCGGCGTGGTGCCGCATGACCAAGAACGAATTGGTCTCGTGCGTGCGAGCCGATTCCGAATGGCGTTTTCTGGTCTGCAAAGGAACGCTGATGGATCGAGAGCCGACGAGTGTTCCGCGTAGCCGAACTCGTGAGAGTTCGGACCGAAGTCTCACGACTTCGGCTACGGTCACGTCGCCGCCCGCTCCAGCGCCGGCGATCGCGCCGTTGTCGGTGATGGGCATCGGAAGCTGGCCGCGGCCGCGCTGGATGTTGCAGGCGATTCACGAGCACATGGAAGGTCGGCTGCCGGACCAAGAGTTCCAGGAAGTTGGCAACGACGCGGTAAGACTCGCCGTCGATTCGCAGCTCAAGGCTGGCGTTGATGTCGTAACGGATGGCGAGCAACGCCGCGACAGCTATGCGAGTTTCGTCGGCGGACTGCTCGACGGCTGCCAGCTCATACCGATCACCGATCTGCTGCCGTACGTCGATGACCCCGTGAAATTTGAAGCAGAGTTGCGGGCGCTCGATGTTCCGGCCGGCAGCGTGCGGCATCCGGCGGTGTTCGGGCCGATTCGTCGCAGCCGACCATTGGCCGTTCATGAAATCGAGTTCGCCAAAACGTTGACCGATCGGCCGATCAAAGTCGCTCTGCCCGGTCCGTATCTGCTGACTCGCACGATGTGGATGGACTGCATCACCGATCGCGCCTACGAGACTCGTGACAAACTCGCCGACGATGTGGTGCGCGTGCTGCGTGAAGAGTTGCAGGGATTGCTCGCGGCGGGTGCGGCGCTCGTGCAGTTTGACGAACCGGTGCTCACCGAAGTGGTCTTCGGCCAACCGGCCGGCAACCGCAGCTTCATGTGCGGCGCACTCAGCGAGAAGCTCGGCACGGCGGAGGAACTGGCGTTCGCGGGCGAACTGATCAACCGCGTCGTCGAGGGACTTCCACGCGACCGGACGGCTCTGCACATCTGCCGGGGCAATTGGACTCGCGACGAATCGGTGGCTCTGGCCGGCAGCTACGAACCGCTCGTGCCGCTGCTGCGGTCGCTCAAGGTGGGAACGTTTTTTCTGGAGCTGTGTACTCCGCGCGCCGGTGAGATCGACGTGTTGGCGTCACTTCCGGACGACTGCCGCATCGGCGTGGGTGTCGTGAATCAAAAGCTCGACGTGATCGAGAGCGTCGAAGAGATCGTCGCCAAAGCCGAGACCGCCATCCGCGTCTTCGGCCCGCACCGCGTGTTGTTGAATCCGGACTGCGGCTTTGCGACTTTCGCCGACAACCCGGTCGCGTCCGCACAAGTGGCGACAGCGAAACTGGCGGCAATGATGAACGCCGCACGGCAATTGCGAACTCGACACAAGGTCGAGTGACCGTAGCCACGCTCACCGCGGTCTGTTGATTAACGTGGGGCACGTTTCCAACGTGCCCGAATTCGTTGGAATTCGAGCACGATGAAATCGTGCTCCACGAGTTCACGGACTTGGTGTTTCAACCGGGCGATTCTTGCGATAGCGCCCCAGCAATTGCCGGAGTTTCTGTGCGGCCTCCGGGCTGAGGTCGCAGTGCAATTCGCTTTTGGGGCCGTACATCTTCACTTCGCCGCTCTCCAGGCCAATCAAGACGTGAGTGATTTCTTCGCCGCCCTTCCACTCCAAGCCGTAGTCGGCATGAAAGCCTCCCCCTTGTTTCGCGTCGGTGTACTTCGCGAACGAAGTCCGAGCGGAGAGTAACGCCGTGAATTGCTCACCGTCGGTCCCCTGCATTTCGAGCAACTCCTCGTAAAGCGGATAGCCATGAAGCCTGATCGTCTTCGTCCGCGCAAGCTCCTGCACCAACGATTCCGGTTCCCAGAATTCGCTCGGAAGACCTTCGTAGAGCAACGGCACTCCCGTTTTCGGAATGCCGGCCAGAACCGTCGGCAGTCGATCGAAGTTGGTTGTGATCGGCGGAGGTAGCGCACCGTCGAACTCGACTTTGGTTTCCTGCTTGCAGCCGATGAGCCACAAGGCCGTCAACATGAACAATCCGCGAAGCGACACGACGATGCTCCAAGAATGCCAAGGGGTCGGGAGTCTTTTTCAGGTCGGCCCGATGAAAACTGGCGGACGGTTATTGAGCGACGGGCCGACCTGAAAAAGACTCCCGACCCCTTCAACCTCAGGCGACCTCGATCGACACTGACTCGATTAATATTCTCCGACGGGCTTTCCGTCGTTTCGCACCGCCAGTTTCTGGAGCACGTCGACATCGGTGGAGACATTCAGCGCCGCGACACGACCGTCCGCAAACAGGAACTGGACGATTCCGACATGGTGGCTCCCGAAACGGCAATGCCACGGACCGGTCAGATCTTCGGGACCGGCCGCCAGCTTAAACCTCGGTTGGCCGGCGGTGTCACGGCCGGCGAGCCGGTTGTAGTTGCGGGGGAAGTCGCCGTTGTAGATCGCACCGTCTCCCCACGACGGGCCACTCTGGCCGAACTTGCTCTCGGGCACATGCTTCTCGCCAACCAAAAAGACGTTGCTCGTCCCATCCTTCAGGTCTTTCAACCCAGTCTGCGACTGAGTGCTCACGATTTGGCTGCCGGAAAGTTGCGACTGCGCCGAGCACATGGCTCCGTTGCACAGTGGATTATCGACGATGCCATTCACGAATTGACCGCCGTTGGCGGCATAGTCTCCGAGCGCTCCGGGATATGGCTGCGCGTCAGGCAAGAGCGTGCTGGAGATCTCGAACTGCGTGCTCAGCATCGGAGCCCGCCGACTCGGACAGTAGTAGCCGGGAACTGACGTCGTTCTGGCGGTGGGCTTTTGCAAATAGTAGGTGTCGTTGAGACTCCACTGTTTGTAGAGGGAGACCTGATCAAGCTGGGGCAGGATTTGGACAAACCAACTCGCGTGCTGTGGGCCGAGCCGGCTGGACGGCAAAGCCTTTTTCACTTCATGGAAGTTATGGATCGCCACGCCGACTTGCTTGAGATTGTTCCGGCATTGGCTGCGTCGTGCCGCCTCACGCGCCTGCTGCACCGCCGGCAACAGCAAAGCGATCAGCACGGCAATGATCGCAATCACCACCAGCAGTTCGATCAACGTGAAGCCGGACCGCGCGTGGACATGTTTGCGAGTGCGAAGACATTTCATGATTTTTCCTTCTGTGAAAATCGCTCAGCCTGCGGTGGCAGCCGATCGCGGCACGCACGACGCAAAGCCGAGTTTCCCGACCGCGCGATTCAGATACGGCGGCGGCCGGTGATGACCAAGGGAACCATCACGCCAACGCGGCGGTGATGAAACGTGGGAGTCGATGACGACTCAAGACAACTGGCACGCAGTTAGTAAGAGGTGCGCAGTCAGGTGAAGCCCGGCCGTGCAGCGGCAGCCGGGATGTAGGACGAGGGGAGTGTTCGCAGAACTCTTTGCATGACCATCACGCCGAAGCAGGCATTGGCAGGTCTGTTAATGAGGGGCGGAGCTTACAAAGCGGTGCGGAATCCTTCCAACGCTCAGCCGATTTTTCTCGTTGGCATCGGATCAACCAGTTCCAAACGTGTGCCTCCCCAGGACCGGCCGCTGCGTCCGAGCGACCGTCTATGGATTCCTCGGCGTCGATCAACACCGCGAGTTCCTCGACCACACCCGCCGGCCATTGCCGATTTTGGAAAACGGCGAACCGATTCGCGAACTCGTTGGCTGTTCGGACGACCGAGCGAAGCTCAAGGCCAGTTCAGCCAGTGCGGCCACTCGGACAAGGTGCGAAAGTACGCGTGCAGTTCGGCCGCCAAGGGGAGCGGTAACCACCAGAGGGCTCGACGCAGTTCGTTGTGCATGGGCAGGGAGATCATGGTCATTGGCGGTGAGTAGGCGGTGCCCCATCGGGGAAACCAACGCGGAACGCTCTGGCAGTAGTTGGCATACCGGGTGCCAAAGAAATGTCGCAGCAGACGCTCTTCCAACGGAACCACGGCGACGCAGTAGTACGCGATCACGATCATCGTGGCGACCGCGAATGTGGGACTCTTCAGCAAGAAGGCCAGCGACAGGATCATCAGGAAAGTGCCGACATACAACGGATTTCGAGTCAGGCTGTATGGTCCATAGCAGATGACTTCGGTGGATTTCCGCCCGCCAATGAACCAAGTGGCCCAGAATCGCAGACAGAGTCCGCCGATAAACATCAGCCAGCCGATGTAGTCCGCGAGGAGCGCCGACAGCGATCCAAGCCGCACAAAAGATGGCGAGAAGCCAGACCCGAGCCAAGCCACCAGCAACACGACCAACGTGAGATGCATCCGACAGCGATAGCGGAAAGTCCCCGCCATCGGTGGGTCGCCGTTGATGGCGGACGCTGCCGTGGAATCAGGGGAGTCCGTCAAAGGGCATTCCTTGCCAAACGTTGGTACGGATTCACGGAGTGACGAATCAGCGCTGTTACACCGCTCTATCAGAGAAGTCACGGGGCGCGTTTCGCCTAACGGACCCATCAGTCCCCCTTCCATTGGCGACTGTTCTTTCCGATCACGATGCGGACTTTCGGTCAGGACTTCGCACGGACAGGGTATTCGGTTCGAGGCCGATCCTGAATCGTGAAGACCTGAGCAGACTAGAAATTCAGAGAATGTTACAGAAAAGCAAAGCAAGGAGACCCAATCGCCGTTGAAAGGATTGCGACTTTGATCGTTCTGGAACTCGACCGTCGTGGACAGAGTCAAAGTGAGCCAACCAACGGTGTCCACCAAGAGGCAGGTCGAAACATGAGCGAAGTCTCATCAAACTCCTGAGCGGTGCGGCTGGAGTCGATCGTGGATGACAGGATAATCCCGATCAAAAGGAGCGTCCGAACGATGATGTCACGGATTCTGGTCGTCGAAGATCAGCACAAGCTGCTGCAAGCCTTGCGGCAGGGGTTGTCCGAAGAGGGCTTCGAAGTGCTGACCGAGGACGCGGCGGAGTCCGGCATCGTTCTGGCTTCGACGAAGTCGCCGGATCTGATGATCCTCGACCGCATGCTGCCCGGCCGTGACGGCGTCGAAATGCTGCGAGAGCTTCGCGGCAATGGCTTCAAAACGCCGGTGCTGATGCTCACGGCGCGAGATCAAGTGCGTGACCGCATCGAAGGCTTGGACGCCGGCGCGGATGATTATCTCGTCAAGCCGTTTGATTTCGGTGAGTTGTTGGCCCGCGTGCGTGCGTTGCTGCGCCGCCGGTCCGAGGATCGCAGCCTGATTCTTCAGGCGGACGATCTGGAAGTCGATCTGCTGACGCGGCGAGTCACTCGCGGTGGTTCGGAGATCGACCTTAGCCGCCGCGAGTTTGAGTTACTCGAGTTTCTGTTGCGGCGGCGCAACCGCACCGTCTCGCGCGAAGAGTTGGCACGCGAGTTATGGAAGGAGCCGTCGATCCTGACCAACGTGATCGACGTTGCCGCGTTCGCCAGAACGCGGGTGACTTGATCGCTTGCTGGCCCGCGTTCTTGCGAATCGCGGCTACAGATTTTCTGATGAGCTTGGCAATTTGGGTCGCCCCTTTCGTGAATTCCGGGAATGCTGAAAAGTCCGGTCCCGCATGGCCGATGCTGAGGAAAGGTCATCCTCGACCGAACCGGCTGAATCGCTCACCCGCTAGTCCGTCACGATGCCACCGGAGCCAGCTCAGCGAACGTCTGCACCGGAGGCCGCCATGTTGTTTTCTCGCGTCTTGAGTGTGGGAGTTGCGCTGACCTTAGCGTCAGCCGGCTGTCGCACGCCGAACGTGGGGCACGTTTCCAACGTGCCCGTGCCGCGCGCTTCCAATGAACAAGGGGGGCACGTTGAAAACGTGCCCCACGTCGTACCGGCATCGTACGAGGAGACGTCAGAGCCATCGCTCGCCAACGATGCCGATGACCCGTTTGCCGGACGCGACGAATTGCCGCTCGACGAATTGGTGGCGGCCGTGAAGGCGCGCAATCCTTCGTTGCAAGCGGCGCTGGCATTGTGGAACGCGGCGGCGAACAAGTACCCGCAGGCGATCGCGCTCGACGATCCGATGTTTCAGTCGATGTACGCACCGAAGTCCTGGAACGCGGCGTCCAACGTGCAAGGTTCGTACTACCTCGGAGTCGCTCAGAAGATTCCCTGGGCGGGCAAGCGCGAACTGCGAGGCGATCAAGCGAATTGGGAAGCCTCCGCGGCATCGTTCGATGCCGGTGAGGTGCAATTGCGACTCACCGAAGCGGCGCGGATGGCGTACTTCGATTACTACCTCAATCAGCGTGAGCGCGAACTGAACGCCAGCAGCCGCGAAGCGATCAGCCGATTCCGGGATGTCGCGCGGTCGAAGTACGAAGCCAATCAAGTCTCGCAGCAAGACGTGCTGCAAGCGGACGTCGAGTTGGCTCAGTTCGAGCAACGGCAGATTGAGTTGACCCAAGAGCAGATCGTCGCGATCGCGCGGATCAACACACTGCTGCACCGTCGCCCCGATCATCCGTTGCCTGCGCCGCCACGGAAGCTGTCGGTCGTGGAAGAACTCCCGCCCGTCGCAGGGCTGCGCGAGTGGGCGGTCGGCAATCGTCCGGAGCTGCAAGCGATGGCTGCTCGCGTGCAGTCCGAGCAGTCCGCCGTCGCACTGGCCTGCAAAGAGTTTTATCCCGACTTCGAGGTGATGGCCCGCTATGACCGCTTTTGGACGGATCTCGAACAGCGACCTCAGATCGGCTTGAACATGAACGTGCCGCTGAATCAAACGAAGCGTCACGCCGCCGTCCAAGAGGCGATGTGGCGCGTCCACAAAATGCAGGCGGACTACGATCAAGCCGCCGACACGATTCGTGGCGAAGTGCAGTCGGCCTACGCTCGCGTGCAGGGGAGCCGCCGCAAGGTCGCGGTCTTCGAGTCGAAAATCCTTCCGGCGGCGCAAGACAATCTGCAAGCGGCTCAATCCGGCTACGAAGCGGGAACGGTCGATTTTCTGCGGCTGATCGAAGCGCAACGGCAAATCCTCGACCTGCGCGAGAAGTATCAAATGGCCGTCACCGATTTCCATCGCCGCGCGGCCGAGCTTTCCAGAGCGGTTGGTCAAGATGTGCTGGGCTCGACTCTGCCCGCGTCAGTTCCCGCCTTCGAACCACCGGAACCGGCTCAATGACAGGCGAGACTCGCGCGTCAGCGTTGAACGGGCAGCCCCGTCCATTCTTCCAGCCATTCCAGCATCGCAGTTGCTTCGAGGCTGTTGGTTGTTTGGAAGGCCACTCGCTGCGAGGGCTGACCATCATTGCCGGAGAATCGCAGCAGAATCGAATAGGTCAGACTAAAAACGTCATCGCCGCCGCTCTGCCGATCATCACTGATTTCAATCGCCAGCAAGCATGAGCGTGCGATGGAAAACTCCGGCGCGTCGGCGGACGGCGGCCACGTGACTGTTGCCAATCCATCATCCAACATCAGCACCGGCTTCTCGCACCGTACCAGCGTCCGTGTGTGCCAGTACGCCAAGCCGCTGAGACCGAGCACCACGATCCAGACGGCGATCATCACACTCAAGTGGTCAGACCAGCCACCAACACCGACGACGAAGATCGACACAAAGCTCACAAGTCCGGCAATGGTCAGCGCGACCATCCACGGCTGTCCGTTCGTCGGTAGGACGAACCAGCGGCCTCCGTCGCGGCGCAGGGGCAATGACCGCAGGCCGTTTACTCGTCTCGAGATCCAACCCCAGCCTCCCACCATGAGCAGATTGAACGGCAGCAGAAACAATGCGAAGGACAACGGCATGCCATTGAGTGTGCGATCGAGTGCCGAGTCGCTCGGATCGTTCGGATTGTAGATGACGTCCACTCGTTGCCCGACGGGATAGCGTGCCAAAGTTCGTTGCGCCTTCGACGACTGGCTGACATCTCGCAGATTCAAGAAGTGCAGTCGATGGCCCGTGAACTCCTGGCCGTTGACCACATAGCGAAAGCGGACTTTCGCATCGAACGATTCGTTGACCTCACGCTGCTCGGCACTGTGAGTGATTTCGCCCGGCACGCTCGGATACCACTGAGCCACGACGTTCTTCGCGGTCAGAAACAACAACAGTCCGTCGGGGACGAGGACGACCAGCGACCACGCCAGCAGCCCGAATACGGCGAGGCTGGCATTCAGCAATCGTTCCCGCCGCGAAACGGAAGCAGTGGCAGATTGAACGAGCATCGACACTGCCTCAATTCTTCGCCAAATCGCGAGCGACTTCTTCCGAGCGCCGCATCACGCGCAGGATGTTGCCGCTCATCAGTTGATGAATCTGCGACGCCGAGTAGCCGCGCGTCAGCAGCACCTGCGTGATGACCGGGTACTTCGAGACGTCTTCCAATTGCTTGGGAGCTTTGTCGATGCCGTCGAAGTCGGAGCCGAGACCGACGTGGTCGATGCCGGCGACTTTGATGATGTGCTCGATGTGATCGGCCACGTCGTAGATGTCGCCGGATTCGATGGGGTTGTCGGCGATCCAGCGTTTGCGGGCGGCTTGAAAATCTTTGTCAGCGGGAAATTTGCGGTGCAGTTCGCGCGAGACCTCGAACATCTTCGCTCGCCGCCTGGCCGATTCCGGGTGAATGAAGCCGGAGTAGAAATTGACCATCACCACACCGCCGTTCTTGGCCGTCAGCTTCAGGATGTCGTCCGGCACGTTGCGGGGATGATCGGCGATGGCTCGCGCGGACGAATGCGAGAAGATGATCGGCGCTTTGCTGACCGCCAGCGCGTCACGCATCGTGTCGGGTGAGACGTGCGAGAGATCGACCAACAGGCCCAGACGATTCATCTCGCGAACGACTTCCTCGCCGAATTTCGTCAGCCCGCCGTGCTTCGCTTCATCAGTCGCCGAGTCCGCCCAAGCCAGCGTGTCCGAGTGCGTCAGCGTCATGTAGCCGACTCCAAGTTCCTTCAGCCGCCGCAGCTTGTCGAGCGAATTCTCGATCGAGTGGCCTCCCTCGACACCGATCAGTGAGGCGATCTTGCCTGCCTTCTGGATTCGCACGACATCGTCGGCCGTCTTGGCGATCTCGAAGACATCGGGGTATCGCTTCACCATCGCGTGGATGATCGCGATTTGTTCGAGCGTCATCGTAAAGGCGCGATTCTCTTTCGAGGTCTCGGCCGGGACATAGGCCGCCCAGAATTGTGCGCCAACGTTACCGACTCGCAGACGCGGGATGTCCGTCTGAAACTTCGGCACTCCCGCCGCGATGTCCGCCTTGTCGAACGTTCCGCCCGCCTTCTGCCGCACCTCCCACGGCAAGTCGTTGTGACCGTCGAACACGAAGCCGGCGGAGTGAACTTGCCGAGCTTCTTCACTGATGACGACCAGCGGCTTGTCGGCCGCAAGGGCGATTTGGCTTGCGCTGATGAGCAGCGCCAAAAAGATGTGTCGCATAGTTGGCCTTTATGATCGACGAATTGTTGTGTTGCCAAATACGTGGGGCACGTTTTCAACGTGCCCGAGACGAGCACGTTGAAAACGTGCTCCACGACCGACTCTTATCGCAACCGGACGACGCCGTAGACCAGGAACTTCGGCACGACCAATCGGACGCGACCGCCGGAAACGTCGCAGGTCAGCTTGGTCGGTTCCGGCTGCTCGGGCGTGAGGAACTCGGCCGTGCTGATCGTCACACCTTCGGGCAAGCGCAGATCAATGCGAACTTCCTCGACGGGAATGGGCTGCTCGTCTTGGATGCCGCGTCCGGCACTGTGCTTTTCTTTGGGTTCGGTGCGGTTGTAATTGACGAGGTGCAGCGCGAGTTCGTTGCGTTGCGGATGCTTCGACAGCGACGCTCGGACCGTCTTGGGGGCTGCGATGTGACTGCGGTCGGCGAGTAGATCCGGCAGCGGAGTCTCGGCATCGAGTGCCACGACTTGCCGATAGCGTGCGGCAAGTTCCGGTGCGATGCTGTCATCCGGTTTGATGTCGAACAGAACGTGATCGTCCAACAGCCGACCGCCGACTTCTCGGAACCGAGCCAGCGGCTTGAGATCACCGTTGTGAGTGGCTTTGCGTGGGAACAGCAGCAGGCTTTCGTGCTGCGGTTGATGCCAGCGGAACAGGTCGTCGTGCTTTTTGAGGAATTGGTAATACCGAGCGATCTCTGTCCGAGCCTGCGGGTCTTTGAAGCGCGTATAGAAACCCATCGGAGCACCACAGTTCGCCGCCAATTCGGAGATCGCGACGCGCGTGCGGGTGCTTTCATACTTGCCGAGCGTGAACGGCTTGTTGCCGAACATGCCGCGAATGTACCGCGCCTGCAATGTTCCCTCGCCGAGCATCCCCTCGGCCAAATCCGTGTAATGCGCCGCGCCACCCGTGCTGTACCAGAGATAGCTTTCGTCGCGTCCCCAAAGGTCGCCGGGGAGCAGACACCGCTCATCGCCGTTGAGCTGGTTGAAGTTGCCGAGGTGATTCCACTGCCCGACCAGCAAGTCCGGTTTGAGCGAGCGGCCGTACTTGACGAAGACCTCGTCAAACGCCTGCTTGTTGGCGACTTGCGAGAACCGCAGCATCTCACGCCGCAGCGGCGTCGATTCCTCCGGCTTGTGCCAACTGACGATCTCGGCGAAGCGGTGCGATTTGAGATCTGAAATTTGAAATTTGAGATTGAGTTCTTCGGCCGTGAATCGCTCGCCGAGATACTTCTTGAACTCCGTGACGCAGTGTGAGCAGTGGCAGTCGTGCCGATAGAAGTAGTTGATCATGAATCCGTCGCAGCCTTGCTGCACGCCGTGCTTGGTCCACGCCTTCAGGACCGTCCGCCAGTGCGGGTTGTTGAGGCACGCCCAATACTCCTTCATGCCGCCGATGCTGTAGTTGTTGTTCGTGATCGGCTTCCCTGCGGCGTCGATCTCCAACAACTCCAGCGGATCGGCGACCGGCTTGGGGCCAAGCAACTTCTCGTCCCAGAGTTCGCGATAGAACTTGAAGAAGCCACGCGGGCCACCCGGCTCGGCGGGCTTGTTCTTGGCTTCTGGAATCGCCGGGCTGTCGGGATCACCGACTAGGAACTTCACGTTCATGTGCCCGACGACTTTGATGCCGCGCTGATGAATCTCGCGATTGAGGTTCGTCAGCCATTCGCGGTTCTCGCTCAACCCGACGAGCGGGAAGTGAGCCGGGTATCCCTTGCCGTGTGGCGTGTGCGCCAGGCTCCAAAAGTGCGCGCCGTAGAAGCCGACCTGCGCGATGTCCGGCTTCGCCTCCGTGAGAAACGGCAGGTACTCCGGATCGGCGTACTCCGCCCAGTGCGCGACCAGCGTTGAAAATTCGCGCGGCTTCGGCGGTTCAGTCTGAGCCAGTGCCAAGTTGGAGAGGCCCGCCACAAGGACGACAGCGACGACATGCAGTTTCATCGGGGAACCCTTTCGTAATCGCGAAGGGGTCGGGAGTCTTTTTCATGCCGCAGTTGTGAGTGCTCCGATTGTTTGACGCGTGTTGTGCGGCATGAAAAAGACTCCCGACCCCGTACCGGGAATCCATCAGTCGCAGGCTACTCATTTCTGATTCCAGACAACATGTAGGGGATTGGGGTCGGGCGTTCAAATTTCAAAATTGCCGAGGCAATTT
>CAMDPX010000143.1 GCA_945905295.1 Planctomyces sp. SH-PL62
CGAATGACGAATGACGAATGACGAATGACGAATGACGAATGACGAATGACGAATGACGAATGACGAATGACGAATGACGAATGACGAATGACGAATGACGAATGACGAATCGGCAAATGAACTAAGTCGGCCAACCAATTCGTCATTCGTCATTCGTCATTCGTCATTTACCCCCACCCTTCTGCTCGCGCAGGATCGTCAGATCAATTGCCTGTCCGGAATCGAGCACCACTTTCGCCGCAACTTTGCGAAACACCTCTTCCAGCGTGTCGAGGTACTTGCGACGCAGCGTCATTTGCCGAGCCTCCGCATACGAGCGGCGGCCGGATTGTTCGTCCGATCGCAGTTGAGCGATCAGTTTGCTGAAGCTTTCGGACTCAGCCTTCGCGGACTCGACCGATTGGCGGCGGATAACCTCGGCCGCATCTTTGGCACGCTGAGCGGTCGCACGGGCTTCCGCCTCGCGTTGCTCTGAGTACGCACGAGCTTGATTGATCGCCGTTTCCTTGTCCGCGCGAGCGTTCATCACGTCGATGAATTCCGCCTTCACGCGTAGCGGCGGCGAGACATTGCCGATCGTCACGTCATCGACCGTCAGACCGAGACGTTGCTCGGCCGCCAACCGTTGCAGGCGTGAGGTCATCAACTCGCGCAGTTCATTGCGGCCGAGCGTATGCACGAAATCGACGCCGCTGTGCAGCATCGCGTCCGCCAGCACGGATTCGGCCAGAGTCCGCAACCGCCGCTCCGGTGAGACCGCCGCGAACAGATAGTCGCCGATCGCCGAATCTGAAACCCGATAGCTAACGCTGATCTGCACATTCAAGATGTTCTTATCGCCGCTCAAGAACTGAGCCTGTCGGGCCGGATCGACGTTTCGGAGAAACGCGTTCTGCAACGGTTCGTCTAGTTCCAAATTGCCGACGCTCAGCGTGCGGATCTCGTTCAGCTTCACCCGATCGACCGAGGCGAACGGCCACGGACAGTCGTAATGCCAACCGCTGGGCCACAAGCGGACTTCACCGTTGGCGTTCTTGACGGCCGCTCCGAAGCGACGCACGACGGCGGTTTCGTTACCGCGGACGACGAAGAAGCCGCTCAGCAGGTAGAGGGCAAGCAATGAAAAATGAGAAATGACAAATGCAAAATGCAAATTGACACGCGCGGCGCGGGCACGCTGCCCCACCTCCGCGACGCGATGAGCGTCCCCTTCCAGCATTTTGCATTTTCCATTTCTCATTTGTCATTTCTCATTCTGTTTATCCGACTGCCCCACTGCCGCCCCCGGTTTCGTCTCATTCGCCTTCACCTCACCAGGCACCCCTTCCGTCAGCATCTTCAACATGCTCGAAGAGGCTGACAGCACCAGCGTCGTCTTGTCGTTCAGGATCGTGCGATAGGCGTCGAGCGTTCGCATCGTGCGATAGAACTCCGGATCGGCCGCGTGAGCTTGATTGAGAATCGCCGTCGATTCGGCTTCGGCCTCGCCGCGAATGCGTTCGGCGTCCGCGTCCGCCTTCGCGATCAGCTCGGCACTTTGACGGTCGGCATGACTGCGGATGACGGTGCTCTCGGCGAGCCCCGCGCTGCGATAGCGGTCGGCGATCTTTTGTCGTTCGCTTTTCATCCGCTCAAAGACCGCCTGCTGATTGCCCAGCGGGAAATTGATTCGCTTGATGCGGGCATCGACGATCTCGATCCCCAGCCGTTCGAGCAGCGGTTCGCCATCCGCTCGGCCTTGTTGCAGTTGCTCACGAATCTCGCGAGAGAGGTCTTCAAGGACTCCCGCTTTCAAGTCGGACGGACCGGCTTCGGGATCATCGACTCGCAGCAGGTTGCTGAGCTCAAGTTGCCCGACTCGTGTGGCGACGATCGACCGTAGCCGGCTTTCGAGCCGCGCCGCCGCCGCCTCGTGACTGCCCAGCGAGCGGAAGAACGTGACGACCGACTGCTTTGATTCCCGCTGTCCGATCCGCCAGCAAATGAAAGTCTCGACGGTGATGTTTTTCTTGTCGCGAGTGAAGATCTCCCGCCCCGGCGGATCAAACAATTGCACGCGAGCATCGAATCGCCGAGCGGCCCCAATCGGCCACGGCCACTTGAAGTGCAGCCCACGATCCTCCGGCCGATCGTACACGGCCGCGATGTGTCCCAACCGTTCGACAAGCACCAATTCGGTCTCATCGACCTGCACGATGGAGCTCATCGTCGCCAAAACCAGCAGAGTAATAAGAACGACGAGGCCGAAGCGTCTGAGCCAACTTTGCGGTTGTGAATCTTCATTTGTCATCGCAGGCACCTCTGAAGTAGGTCAGCCTTTCCAGGCTGACCCGATACGGAATTGACGTCTGTTGGCCATTCGGGTCAGGCTGGAAAGCCTGACCTACGGTGTCATTTCTCCGATTCCGGCATCTCGATCCGCTGCAACGGTGTTTCCGGCGACGGCAATCGAATCGGTGACTGCCCTGGTTCGGTCAGCCATAGATGCGATTTGCCTCGCAGAGCCGGGTCCAAAATCATCAGCGGCCGAGCGGCCAGCACTTTTTCCATCGTGGTCCAGTACATGTGCAGACTCGTCAGTGTCGGTTGTTCGGCGAAGACTTTCACAACGCTATTGAATCGCGCGGCCGAACCAGTCGCGGCTTCGACTTTGCGAGTTTTCTCGCGTCGAGCCGTCAACAACTTCGCAGCCGCGTCGCCTGAGAGGACACGGTCCTCGGTGTCGAATCCGGCAGTCAGTTTCAGCCAGAGCGCATCGTCCAACTGCCAGCCGGTGACGCCGCCGGTGGTCGAGGCGTCGGGCAAGCGTTTTGCCGAGCCAGCACTGTCGGTCAGCACGCGAATCGCTTGCTCGCCGGCGGCGGTCAGCACTTTGCGAGCGTAATAGCCTTCCGCTTCGTTGATGAATTGTTCGCGCTGTTCGATCGCGTCGGCGACTTGCCGATACGCCGGCACGACTTGTTGCGGCGGATGAATGTCGAGCAGGTTGAGATCGAGCACCTCGACGCCGATGTCATACGACGTGATCAGCTCGCGGATACGCCGCAGGCTGGCTGCTTCAATCTCGCGCCGCCGATTCGTCAGCACCGAGTCGAGCGATTCCGTCGCCGCCACTTCTCGCAGCACGTTTTCGGTGACTGCTCGCAGAGTCTCGTCCGGCCGCGAGGCCGCGAAGGCGAAGCGTTTCAGATCGCCGATGCGGAATTGAACCTCGCCGGTCATTTCGATCGGGACTTCCTCACCAGTCAGAGTGAACGATTCGGGAGCCACCGGTTCGTAACCGTTGTCGGCATGCTCGCTCATCCATTCCACCGGAGCGCGATACAGGCCGTCCGACTTCAGCGGTGTTGCTGCCGAGCGAAAGCCAATTTGAATGGCTCGCACTTCGGCGATTCGCTCGCGGCGAATCCGTTCCAGCCCGTTGGGCCAACGCCAATGCCAGCCGGCTTCCAACGTCGTTTCGAAGCGGCCCAGTCGGGTGACGACCGCTTGCTCGTCTTCGCTCAGCAGCACGATGCCCGAACAGCACCACCACACGCCGAACAACGCGGAGGCTGTCCGCAGAAGCGTCGGCCAATGATCGAGAAACCCAAACACCAGCTTCGTCGGCGATAACTTCTCGACCATCCATTCGGCAATGCTCGTCGCACAGTTCGACACTCGGCCGAGCCGTGTCTCGTGCCAACGTTCAAACCACAACAACCGCATCGCATTGAGCATCACGGCCAGCGACGAGAACTCATGAAACACCGCCGCGACCGCCGGATTGATCCAGCCCAGACTCCCCAGCAACATCCCAAATGCATTCATTCCGAACGCAAAGACAAAGATGCTTTGTCGAATCACGATGACGAGTTGCCTCGACAGTCGAAGCAGTCCCGGCAACGGTCGCAACGGATCTCCCATCAAGACGAAATCACCCGCCTCGGCCGCGAGATCGCTACCGACTCCGCCCAACGCGAGTCCGACGGTCGCCGTCGCCAGCGCGGGCGCGTCATTCACGCCATCACCAACCATCGCGACTTTGTGCCCGGCTGCGATCAACGCTTCGATCCGTTTGGCTTTGTCGGCCGGCAGCAACTCCGCCTGTACGTCGTCGATGCCGAGTTGCTCGGCGATGCGCCGCGCCGGTTCGGTTCGGTCGCCGGTGAGCATCGCGAACTGATTCACGCCGGCGTCTCGAAGTTCTCGCAAGACGGCTGCCGTCTCCGGCCGCGCGGCATCACGCAGGCCAATCGCCCCGAGCAATGTTTGATCGAGCGCGACAAGCAGCACGGATTGACCCTGTTGTTCGAGTTCAATCAGTCGCAGTTCGAACTCGGCGGGGACTTCAATCCCTTGCGAGGACATCAGGCGACGGTTGCCAACGATGACGGTCACCAAGGGGTCGGGAGTCTTTTTCGAGGCGGCGGAAGTTTCACTCGCCGTTGAGGTCGGAAGACCGCCGCCTCGAAAAAGACTCCCGACCCCTTCGCGGACTTTCGCCACCACCCCCGCACCGGGATGAGCCGTCAGTTCATCGGCACCGGTGATGACGCATTGCCGAGCTTCCGCTTCTCGCACAAGCACGCGAGCGATCGGATGCTCGCTGCGTTTTTCCGCGATGGCGGCGAGACGTAAGAGGTCGGTTTCATCGTGGGGCACGTTTTCAACGTGCCCGGATTCAGCGGGCGGGCACGTTGGAAACGTGCCCCACGTCACGATGTCCCCAATCGCCAACTCGCCGCGAGTCAGCGTGCCGGTTTTGTCGAACACGATCATGTCGATCGACGCCAATCGCTCCAGCGCGACCGAGCCTTTCACTACGACCCCCGCTCGCGCCAACCACGCCATCGCCGCCATCACCGCGCTGGGCGTCGCGAGAATCAACGGGCACGGACAAGCCACGACCAGCACGCTCAACGCCGGCAGGAATCCCGCCGACCAGGAGCCGCTGGCGATTCGCCAACCGATCAGCGTCAGCACGGCAACACCCAAGACGACCGGCAGGAACCAGCGAGCGAGCCGATCCGCCGTCCGTTCGAGCGACGCCTTGCGCTGCGTTGCTTGCCCAACCATCTCGACGATTTGTGCGAGCGTTGTTTGCTGGCCCACTTGAGTGGCGGTGATCCGTAACGCTCCGAATTGATTCAACGTGCCGGCGAAGACGCGATCGCCGACCGCTTTATCCACCGGCAGGCTCTCGCCGGTCAGGGCGCTCTGATCGACCGCCGATTGCCCGGCCGCGACCGCTCCGTCCACCGGAATTCGTTCGCCGGGACGGACGATGACCGTATCGCCAACGATGACTTGTTCGATCGGGACTTCCTGCTCGTCATCTCCGACAAGCACTCGCGCCGTGCGCGGGCACAACTGAAAGATGCGGCGGATTGCCCGCTGCGCCCGATCGACCGTGTAGCCTTCGATGCTCTCACCGCACAGCGCGACGAACACGACCAGCGCGGCGGTTTCGCTTTGTCCCAAGACAATCGCCGCCAAGCACGCGATGGTCAGAGCGAGGTCTGCACCGATTCGGCCGGACAGCAAGCTGTCGAGCGTTTGATAAAGAATTCTCGCCCCGCCGAACACCGCAGCCAGTAAAGCCAGGCGAAAGTTGAAGAGCGATCGCGTCACCAGCAGCTTCGACCACCAATCGGCGTTCGTGGGGACCGGCGGTGTCGTCCCGGACGCAGTCCCCCACACAAGTCCGAGAGCCACATCGGTCAGCAATAAGGCCCCGACCGCCGCGGTCAGCAGATAGATCGGAGCCGACCGATAATGAAAATTCTCCGCCGCGCGATCGCTGGCCGAGTTGGCTCCGGCTTCCGGCAGGAATTCTCGCGGCGATTCAGGCGCGTAGTGCATCGCAACGGTCGGTCAAGAATGAGGAATCGCCACCGTGCGAGAAACTGGTAGGTTGGGACTCTGTCCCGACCGGTCGGGACAGAGTCCCAACCTACTTGGCCGCATCCTACTGGTCACGAATAGCGCTTCACAGTTCCGACTCAGCATCGGCGATGGGCATCACCAAGGACAACCGGCGCGATCCGCACAATCAGTTCGGCCAACGTCCCGGAGCACGTCCGCGGTCATCGCTTTCGAGAAACGTCTGCAGCATCACCTGCGCGGCGACCTTGTCGAGCCGGTCCTTTCGTTTCTTCGGACTGACCTCCGCTTGTTGCAGATAAAGCTCGGCCATCGCCGACGAGTACCGTTCGTCCCAGTACACGACCGGCAATCCGCAGACTTGCCCGGCCCATTCGCCGAACGCACGAGCCTCCTTCGCTTGCGTTCCTTCGTCGCCGCTCATGTGAACCGGCAGGCCGACGATGAGTCCGACCGCTTGGTACTCGGTCGCGAGTCGCTTTAAGAACGCGGCGTCTTCAGGCTGATTTCGGCGCGTGTAGTTTTCGAGCGGACTGGCAATCGTCTGGTCCGGCGTCGAAACCGCGACTCCAATCCGCTTCGTGCCGTAATCGAGTCCCAGCAAAGTGCCGCGCGTTGGGACGGGGATGATGTCAATCACGAGGCTGAACTCCGGGGCTTGCTCAAATCGCAAAAGTGGCGAGACTCCGCCCGACACGAACCCGACGCGCCAGCAAGGGCGAACGCTTCTCGCTGCGAAACATGCAGAGCGTTTGGAAAGCGTTCGCCCTCGCTGGCGATTCGGGTTCGTGTGGCGCTCGCTTCTATCAACCTGATTGGTGAATCTCCATGCCCGAACTTGCGAGTGAATATGACGTGGTCGTGATCGGCACCGGTCCCGGCGGTGAAGGGGCCGCGATGCAGGCAGTCAAACATGGCCGCTCGGTGGCCGTGATTGATCGCGATTCGGCGGTCGGCGGCAACTGCACGCATCGCGGCACGATCCCCAGCAAGTCGCTGCGGCATTCGATCTTTCAGATGTCCGAGGTCAACAACAACGTCCTCTTCCGCGAGCACGGGATCACGGCTCACTTTCAGATCGCCGAACTGCGCCGCCGAGCCAAATCGGTCATCGAGCAGCAGGTCAAGATGCGGACCACGTTCTATGACCGCAATGACATTCCGATCGTGCATGGCGACGCGAAGTTTCTGGACCCGCACACGATTGAGGCGGTCGAAGCGGATGGTTCGCGCTGTGTCGTTCACGGCAAGTCCATCGTCATCGCCACGGGAGCTCGGCCGTATCACCCGCCCGAATTGGACTTCAAGCACCCTCGCATTTTTGACAGCGACACGATTCTCCATCTCAACCAAAACGTGAAGTCGATCACCATCTACGGCGCGGGCATCATCGGCTGCGAGTACGCGTCGATGTTTCGCAACTTGGAAATCAAGGTGAACCTCGTCAACACGCGTGACCGGTTGCTCGACTTTCTCGACGAGGAGATTGTCGATGCTCTGAGTTATCACCTGCGGGAACGAGGAGTCATCATCCGCCACCGCGAAGAATACGATCGCGTCGAAGCGTGCGATGACGGCGCGATCCTGCATCTCAAATCCGGCAAGCAACTCAAGACCGACGTGTTGCTGTGGGCGATCGGCCGCTCCGGAAATACGGACGGATTAGGGCTCGAAGCGATTGGCGTACAGCCTGACAATCGTGGCAACATCCCGGTCAACCAACACATGCAATCGATCGTTCCGCACATCTACGCGGTCGGCGACGTCATCGGACCGCCGGCCCTCGCCAGTGCCGCGTACAACCAAGGCCGTTACGCCTCGACGCACATTCTGGCCAGTCTCTTTCAGGGCGAAGAGAATACGCCAACTCCGTCGCTCGATATCCCCACCGGGATCTACACCAGCCCAGAGATCAGTTCGCTCGGCAAGACCGAACGGGAACTGACCGAAGTCAAAGTCCCCTACGAAGTCGGCCACGCTCACTTCAAGAGCATCGCCCGCGCCCAGATCACAGGCCAGACGACCGGGATGCTCAAGCTGCTGTTTCATCGCGAGACGCTGGAGATCCTCGGCATCCACTGCTTCGGAGCGAACGCCAGCGAAATCATCCACATCGGCCAGGCAATCATGTCGCAGCCGAAGCCGCACAACTCGCTGATGTACTTCATCAACACGACGTTCAACTATCCGACGATGGCCGAGGCGTACCGCGTCGCGGCGCTGAATGGCTACAACCGGCTGTTTTAACGTAGGTCAGGCTTTCCAGCCTGACCCGAATGTTTCAACCACGTCTTTCGCTCAACGGGTCAGCCTAGAAAGGCTGACCTACGAAAGAGTTCTCTATGCCCCAGCGGATTCTGAGCATCTCCGGTCTACGAGGCGTCATCGGCGACGGCCTCGATCCACAGTTCCTGGTCGAGTTCGCGATGGCCATCGGCACGTTGGCAGAGGGCGGCTCAGTTGTGCTCTCGCGCGACGGACGTTCGACCGGCGAGATGGTGCGGCACGCGGTCATCTCCGGTTTGATCGCGACCGGCTGCAAGGTTCTCGACGCCGGCATTGCCACGACGCCGACTTGCGGAGTGCTCGTACGGCATCACAACGCCGCCGCCGGATTGCAGATCACCGCCAGCCACAATCCGATCCAATGGAACGGACTGAAACCGTTCTCACGAGCGGGTGCGGTGTTGAACGCGGCTCAAGGCGAAGAGTTGCTCCACATCCTCAACAACAAATCGTTCAAGCTGGTCGGCTGGGAAAAACTCGGCACGGTCGAAGTGCTCAACAACGCGGCCGCTCCGCATATCGAACGAGTCCTCTCGCTGGTCGATGTCGCGGCGATTCGGAGTCGCCGGTTCAAAGTGGTGCTCGACTGCAACCACGGTTCCGGCGGAGTCGCGACACCGCAGTTGCTCGAAGCGCTCGGCTGCGAGGTAACCGTTCTCGGCGGCACACCCGATGGATGCTTCGAGCATGTGCCAGAACCGATCGAGGCCAATCTCACCGGACTGTGCGACGTGGTGAAACAACTCGGTGCGGACGTCGGCTTCGCGCAAGACCCGGACGCTGACCGCCTGGCGATCGTCGATGAGACCGGCCGCTATATCGGCGAGGAACTGACGCTCGCACTGTGTGCCGATTTCGTGCTGGCGACTCGCAAAGGTCCGTTCGTCGTCAACGGCTCAACCAGCCGGGTGACAGCCGACGTCGCAGCGAAGCATGGCTGCCCGTTCTTCCGCTCGCATGTCGGCGAGGCGAACGTCGTCACCAAGATGAACGAAGTCGGAGCGGTGTTCGGCGGCGAAGGGAACGGCGGCGTCATCGACCCGCAAGTCGGCTTCGTCCGCGACAGCTTCGCGTCGATGGCGTATGTGCTGAATGGGTTGGCGTGCATCGGCGAGCGGGGCGGCGTCAGCCCCCCGGTGGTCATGGCCTCGCAAAGCAACCGGGGGGCAGACGCCACCCCGCTCGCCAGCAACACTTTCATCAAGCTGTCGGCCTGGGCCGACTCGTTGCCGCAGTACACGATCATCAAAGACAAACTCGAATGCCCGCGCGAGCGAGTCGGCGCGGCGTGCGCCGCTCTGCGATCTGCGTTCGGCGACGCGACCGCTCAAGAGGGAGACGGACTGCGGCTCGATTGGCCGGATCGCTGGGTCCAAGTCCGCGCGAGCAACACCGAGCCGATCATCCGCATCATCGCCGAAGCGCCGTCGAGCGATGCTGCCACAACTCTGTGCTCGCAGGCAGTTGAAATCGTGAAGCAGTCAGTGCAATAAAACAGCCGTACCGCGACCGTTAGGGAGCGGCCTCGGCGATCCGATCGGGCCACTCCCTAACGGTCGCGGTACGGCTTCTCAAGGAACGACTCATGCGTGGGATCAAGTTGCTGGTTGGGTTGTGGATTGTTTTGGGAATCACAGCAGCATCGGACGCGCAGGAGGAGCGGCGGTTGTTGTACGTCGCGGTGCCGGGGATTCGGAACCTGTTGGATTACGGCGGGCACGGGGTGTTGGTGTTCGACATCGACCACGGTCACAAATTCGTGAAGCGGATTCCGACCGGTGGGTTGGATGACGATGGCAAGCCGATCAATGTCAAAGGGGTCTGTGCCAGCGCGGCGACGAAGCGGCTCTACATCAGCACGATCAAGACGCTGCAATGTCTCGATCTCGTCAGCGAGAAAGTGTTGTGGGAGAAAGCGTATGACGGCGGCTGCGACCGGATGTCGATCTCGCCGGATGGGAAAGTGATTTACCTTCCCTCGTTCGAGAAGGACCACTGGCACGTCGTCGATGCCGCCAGCGGTGACGTGCTGGCCAGGATCGAGCCGAAGAGCGGCGCTCACAACACGGTCTATGGGCCGAGCGGCCGCGCCGCGTATCTCGCCGGTTTGAGATCACCGCTGCTGACGATCGCCGACACGAGCAAACACGAAGCCGCCCGCACCTGCGGGCCGTTCAGCGCGAGCATCCGCCCCTTCACCGTCAATGGCCGCGAGACGCTCTGTTTTGTGAACGTCAACGAGTTGCTCGGCTTCGAGGTGGGCGACCTGACGACCGGCAAGAAGCTGCATCGCGTCGAGGTCGCCGGCTTCAACAAAGGTCCGGTCAAACGGCATGGATGTCCGAGCCACGGGATTGGCATGACTCCCGACGAAAAGGAAATCTGGGTCTGCGATGCGGCCAATCAGAGCATGCACGTCTTCGATGCGGCTGTGATGCCACCCAAGCAAGTCGCCAGCTTGAAGGTGCGCGATGAACCGGGTTGGATCACTTTCAGCATCGACGGCAAGCTGGCGTATCCGTCAACCGGCGACGTGTTCGACGTGGCGACTCGGAAGATCATCACCAGCCTGACCGACGAAACCGGCCGAGCAGTTGCCAGCGAAAAGCTGCTGGAGATCGACTGGCGCGGGAGTGAGCCGATCCGCAACGGCGATCAGTTCGGAGTCGGGCGATTGAAGGAGTCATCAAATCGGTAAGACTCGGACGCGCTGACGTTGGTAGTCGATCACGATCAATGCACCCTGTTCAAGTTCTTGCTGATAGGTCTTGAGACACTCCACGACGGTATCGCCAATTTGGGTGGGCAGCACTTTCGGGCCGCGAACCAGGACCACGCTTGGCCCGTTGGCATGAGTCAGCGCCAGGATGTGTCCGAAATCGAGGTCGTTGGTCAAGACGACTCGTGATTCGGTACGTGCCCAACTCATGATCGTTTCATCGGACGCGCTCGCCGCACCGACACTCGCCCAATGCACTGCGTCGAACCCCTGTGGCGTCAGCCAAGCCACTCAACTCGGCGTCAGATTCATGTCCAGCACGATCTTCATGGGGCCGCTCCGACAATCTCCTCCTCACGCTCTTCTACTCGCCAGGCGGCAAATTCCAAAGCAGCGTCAATGTCAGCGGCTTCGAGATACGGATACTCCGAGAGAATCTGCTCCCGCGAAACTCGACTGGCGAGCAGACCAAGAATCATGCCAACGGTCACTCGCATCCCGCGAATGCACGGCTTGCCGCCCATCACGGCTTGATTCCACGTGATTCGCTCAATGTGCATCGCTGGTCTCCTTAGCAATCTATCCAACGTCGGGTTCAGCAAGATTCTAGTGCCACAGATCGTAATTGAACTGTCATGGAGTACGAAAATCCCCACGGATGGCATGGCGATACCACGGATGAAAAACGAGAAGCCCTGTTTTATCCGTGGTATCGCCATGCCATCCGTGGGCATCATCGGTCTAAAAACTCGAGTTTTGATGAGCAGGCAGCCAACGATGGTTCTGGTGGAAGGTTAATTCTTATTTGTGGCACCAGGGGTCGCTCGCCTGAGATTGAAACGCTTCTTTTGAATCATGCAAGCAGTCACGATCAACGACGCAGACGCGAACGTGACTGCGAATGGGGCGCGAGTTTTCTAGGACTGAGCTTTCCGATGCGTGACTCGTGGCGGCGAACCTTGAGCGTCAATCGGTCGAGCTCGGCCGCCACCTCGGCCGGAGTTTGCGGGCGGTCGTTGGGGTTGGTCCGCAGCATGTTGGCGACCAACTCGTCGAGGTCCGAGTGGGCTTCGGCTCGCATCGCGCTGACCGAAGGCGGGATCGTCGTGATGCGAGCCATCAGCTTCTCCATGACGTTGTTGCCAGGGAACGGCAGCTCGCCGGTGATGAGTTGGAACAGTGTGACGCCCAAACCAAAAATGTCCGATCGGATGTCGGCATGCTTGGCGCTCATCGCTTGCTCGGGCGAGATGTAGTCGGCGGTTCCCAACACCGCTCCGGTCTGAGTGACGTCGCGCAGCGATGTGGATTCGGCGGCGATGTGAGCCAGGCCGAAGTCCAGAATGCGTGCGCGAGGCGTCAGGAAATCCGGCTCCGGAGTCACCAGGATGTTGTGCGGTTTGATGTCGCGATGCACGAGACCTTGCTCGTGAGCGTACTGCAAGCCGAGCGCCGTCTGGCGAATGACTTCGCACGACCAACTGACCGGCAGCGGCGATTGGTCGCGCATGATCGCATCCAGATCGCGGCCCGGCAGAAACTCCATCACCAAAAAGTGGCAGCCGTCGGCGACTCCCGAGTCCAATGTCGTGACGATGTGCGGATGATCGAGCGCGGATGCGGCTTGAACCTCTTGCAGATACCGGTCCAGCCCCTTCGGGTTTCCGAGGCGAGTCATGATTTTGAGGGCGACGAGATTCGGTGAATCGAATGGACCGCTGGCGGATTCGCCAGTCGCGGCCGATCCCGCGGTGGTTTGGGGCGTCGTTGGTTCAGCGAGGAACACCAATCCCATCCCGCCTCGGCCGATCAGATTGAGCAGCCGGTAATTGCCGACTCGCAGTTGCTCGTGTCCTTCCAGCAACTGCGTCGCTTGCCAGCGTGTCAGCCAGCGTTGCTTGACCAACCAATTGGCCAAATCGCGCGGGGTTTGCAGCGAGTTGGAAACCTCCGACACATCTCGAATTTGTTCGCACGAGAGCAACTCACTGCGATTGAGCCGCGTGAGAAACTCTTCGACCGATTCCATTCGTGGCATCGACTGATCCTTGGCCTGTGGTTGTTCGGAATCTGATGCAGTAGCGTACCGCCGACTGGATCGTTTCCAAGCTCGGTTGGTAACGCGGTGAGCATCAGGACTCGGCCAATGGCTCGGCAGACATGGGACGCAGAAGACGACTGGGACGCAGAGGACGTTGACGACGAGGACGACTCAACGATTCCGTGTCCGTACTGCGGCTGCGAAATCCACGAGGACTCGCCGCGCTGTCCGTCGTGCGAGAACTATCTGTCGCTGGAGGAAGTCCAGCCAAGACCGAGCAAGAAGCCGTGGTGGGTGCTGCTCGGCGCGGGACTCGGCTTGCTGGTGTTTCTGCGTTGGTTGTTCCTGTGAACCGACCGCGATAAACCGTGCGGACGGGGGGGGACGAGGGGCGGAAAGTTGTACCTGTCGTGTCAGATTCTGGCTGAGTCGAACAAAAGGCGCTTCGCACACGGATGCGAGGGGCACACACGGATGGACGCAGAGCGAGCGATGCCTTGATCCGTGTGCGCCCTCGCATCCGTGTGCGCCCTCGCATCCGTGTGCGCCCCTCGCATCCGTGTGCGTAGTCCCAGCACAGCACTTTTCGTCGTTGCCGTATCGTGTGTACGACAAAACAAATTCACGAGCCTTCGGAGGAGACACCCATGAAACTGCGAATGTCAATGACGTTGATTTGCGTCGTAGCAGGGTCGCTGGCCTTTGCGGACGACACCGATCCGCGCAAGCCAGCGGCGATTCGCACTCAGGACGTGCCGGTGGTTTCGGCGGAGGTTGTCGCGAAACTCTCGCAGTATCAGAACACGCGAGCGGCGGCGTTTCGCGGCTGGGCACCGGACGGGAACGGCATGCTGATCTCGACCCGATTCGGGAACGCGGCGCAGTTGCATCGCGTCACACAGCCGGGCGGACGGCGCGAGCAAGTGACCTTCTTCGACGAGCCCGTCGTCGGTCGATTCATTCCCGGCGTCAGCGACGGAGCGTTGCTGCTGTCGGTCGATCGCGGCGGCAACGAGAACGCTCAGTTGTGGCTGTCGGATCAGCAAAAGTTTCAGACGCGGCTGTTGAGCGACGGGAAGTCCCGCAATCTCGTCGGGGCTTGGCGAACGGACGGCTCGGCGGTGATCGTGGCCAACAATCGCCGCAACGGAAAGGACATGGACCTGTATCGCGTCGATCCGCGCAAGACCGATTCCTTCGAATTGCTGATGGAGGTCAACGGACAGACTTGGGAAGCAGACGATTGGTCGCGTGACGGCAAGTGGCTGGTGCTCCGCCGGTACGTTTCGGCGAACGAGTCGTATGCCGCGCTGTTCGATGTCGAGAAAAAAGAACGTCTGGATCTGCCGCTACCAGCCGAGGGAAAAATGGCCATCGGCCAATTGGCCTTCTCGCCCGATGGCAAAGCGATTTATCTGACATCCGACGCGGGCTCCGAGTTCTTGCGGTTGGCGCGACTCGATCTCGCGACGCGCCAATGGTCGTGGGTGTCCGACGGTTTGAATTGGGATGTCGATGAGCTGAGCGTGCATCGAGACACCGGCACGATCGCGTTCCTCATCAATGACGACGGCATGAGCCGCCTCTTCTTGTGGAACCCTGCGACCGGCAAGCGCCGCAGCGAATTCCAATTGCCGCTGGGTGTGGTCAGCGGCTTGGAATTTTCACCGAACGGCACCTCGCTGGGCTTCACACTCGCGCGGCCAGAGACTCCGGCCGAGGCGTACTCGCTGCGATTCTCGGATGGTGAACTCACGCGCTGGACGTTCAGTGAAGTCGGCGGACTCGATCCGGCGACATTCGTCGCCCCGACGCGCATCGAATTCACGTCGTTCGATGGGCGGCAGATTCCGGCGTATCTCTATAAGCCGCGTGCGGCGACGAGCGGCAAGTTGCCGGTGCTCATCAGCATTCATGGCGGGCCGGAGAGTCAGTACCGGCCGCTCTTCTCGGCGGCGACGCAGTTCTACGTCAACGAACTGGGGATCGCGGTGCTGCATCCGAACGTGCGCGGTTCGGCGGGGTACGGGAAGACCTACTTGCAGCTCGACAACGCGGAGAAGCGCGAGGACAGCGTCAAGGACATCGGCGGATTGCTCGATTGGATCAAGCAACAGCCGGACTTGGATGCGTCGCGAATCGCCGTGATCGGCGGCAGCTACGGCGGCTACATGGTGCTGGCAACGCTGACGAACTTCGGCGACCGCATCAAAGCGGGTATCGACATCGTCGGCATCGCCAACTTCATCACGTTCTTGGAAAAGACCGCTCCGTATCGGGTCGATCTCCGCCGTGCCGAATACGGCGACGAACGTAAGCCGGAAATGCGTGCGGTCTTTGACAAGATCGCGCCGCTCAACAACACCGACAAGATTCGCTCGGAGTTGCTGGTCATCCACGGCAGGAACGATCCGCGGGTGCCGTTCTTTGAAGCGGAACAAATCGCCGCGAAGGTCCGGGCGAGCGGCCGGTCGGTCTGGACCGTCTTCGCCGACAATGAAGGGCACGGCTTCGCGAAAAAAGAAAACGCGGATTATCAACGTGCGGTCGAAGCGATGTTTCTGCGGCAGCACCTCGGCGTGAAATAGGCGCGACAGTAAGCCGGGTTCGGCCGCACTGGCCTTTCGCATTTTTTGATGGGCAGCGTGGCGGAGAGCATCGTGCGTTACGCTCCCTGTCCGGTGTTGACCGTCCGGCATCCGGAACACGAATTCCTCCAGACGTAGTTCTGCGTTCGAGCAACCGCCTCAATCCATTGAGTCACGACCAACAATGCCTCGAGTTTTTATTCCACCGCTTCTGCGACCGTTGACCGATGGTCTCGAGTCACTCGATGTCGCCGGCCAAACGGTGGCTGAGGTCATCGAGTTGCTCGATCGCCAGTTTCCGGGATTCCGTGCTCGGCTGGTGGAGGGAGATCGCATGAAACCGGGCTTGTGCGTTGGCATCGGAACAAAGGTGGCTGCTCGCGGGTTGTCCTCCAAGGTCGGATCTGATGACGAGGTTCATTTCCTGCCAGCCATCGGCGGCGGTTAGACTGTGCCCGCGGATGGGGTCGCTCGCAATGGAAACATCAACGTCAACAAGGATGCGCATAATGTTTCGGAAATACTCGATTCAGTGGGCTTGGCTGATTCTACTGGGAATCGCGTTCGTGGCCGGCAGAGCCAACGCGGCAGACGATGGCAAACGCGGCTTCCTCGAGAAGGTCTTCAAGGATGGCACCGGCGAGCACAAATACGTCGTCTTCGTGCCGCAGAACTACTCGCCCATCAAATCCTCGCCGGTGATCCTTTTCTTGCACGGGGCGGGCGAACGGGGCACTGACGGGCGAGCGCCTCTCAACATCGGACTTGGCGCGCTGGTGAAGGCTCGCGAGGCGACCTTCCCGGCCATCGTCGTGTTTCCGCAGTGCGAAAATACTCGCGGCCGGGTGCTCCACGGTTGGACGGCAGGAACTGACGATGCGGATCGCGCGCTCAAGATTCTCGAACAAGTGGAGCAGGATTATCGCACCGATCCCAAGCGGCGGATTCTGACCGGCTGGTCGATGGGCGGTTTCGGTACGTGGTCCATCGCGGCGGCCGATCCGTCCCGTTGGAGCGCGCTGGCCCCGATCGCCGGTGGCGGTCAGGCCGAGTGGGCCGAGAAGCTCAAAGACTTGCCGATCTGGGCCTGGCACGGAGACGACGATCATGCGGTGCTCGTCAATCGCTCGCGCGAGATGATCGCCGCGTTGAAGACGGCCGGGGCCACGCCGCGATTCAACGAGATCGCCGGCGGCGATCACGAATCGTGGAGAATCGCGTATGCCGACGACCGGCTGATCGCCTGGATGCTCGACCCGGTCAATGTCGATCCCGACAAGCTGCCAGCTCCGAAAGAGAAACTCGCACCGAAACAAGTCTTCCTGGAACAGTTCACGCCAGCTCTGGAGATCCCCGGGGCGATGTATGCGCGGCTGGGCAATCAAATGCTGGAGGCGGTGGCGTATTCCGCTCCGAAACAGATTCCGCAGAACCTGCTCAGCGGACGGATCAACGACATCGCCGATTCCACAAGTGCCGAAGGCTACACCTTCCACGTTCAATTCTCCGGGATCTCCTACAACAGCCAGTTGGCTCAGGTTCGCGTGAAGGGGACTGCAAAGGACCGCTTGAATCTGCAAATCGGACTGTCAAACGCCACGATGACCATCGGCAACACCTGGGTCACCGGTGAAAGCCACTCCGCATCGGCCGGAGCAATTCAGGTGGTCATGGGACACCGACATCCGGTCTGGTTAGACATCGACGTGCAGCCTTACATCGAGAACCGCCGCGTCCGCTTGAAGCCGATCGCTTCACGATTCGACATCCCGAACGACAACTGGTACGTCACCTCGCCAGCCGGCGTTTCGGTGCGAGGCTTCGGCTTGACGCGCGAAAAAGTGTCGAGCGGATTGGTCAACGGCCTGTACGGTCAGAAGCAGCGCATCGCACGCGAAGTGCAAGGTGCGGTCCCCAAGATGATCGAAGCGATCGAAAAGAAGATGGCCGAATTCGGTGAGGCCGGAACATTCGCCGATCGCTTCTGGCCGATCCCGGTTTACAAACCGCGGACGCGCGTCTACCCGCAAGAGATCAGCACCGACGAGAATGGTATCACCGTCGTCCTGGGTCTGAGCGCCGCCGCGATCGACCTCCGCAACTCGCCGTCGAAGCCTGAGATCATCGATCTCAAAGTGTCGTTGCCCGAAGATTTGCCCAAGCTGAGAAGCCTGCAAGTCGGCCTCGCCCCCGGAGTGCTCGAACCGCTGACCGAATTGTTGGTCAAAGCGGACGTGGGCCGCATTCATCTGCTCGACATTCCAGAGAACACGTTCGCCAAGCTGGTCGACCGCAAGTTGTTGACCGAGGCGATTCCGGAATTGAAGCGGCATCCAGACGCGGAACTCTGGTCGGAACTGTCGCTCGCCGGCGGGATCGGCGTTCAAGACCAGACCGGAAAAGACGGCGAAACCCGCGTGCAATTTCACGCGCCGAAACTGCTCATTACGACGTCGCTGAAGAAAGACGCGAAGAGTTCCCTGTTGACTCCGATCGCCGTGTTTGAGATCGACCTTAAACAAAACGGCTTCGCCGAATTGGTCAAGCCCGATTCCCAATCGCGTGGCATCCGCTTCGGCTGGGACGGCGAGCCACTGATCGTGACCAAGTGCCGATTTGCCGACGGGTATCAAGCCGAGGACCAGACGATCAACAGCGACATGATCGACGTGTGCCTGAAGGATTGCTGGAAGGCGTGGACCGGACTGGCTCCCGTCGCGACCGCCAATGTACCCGACCTCGACTTCGGGATTTCGAGAATACGCCTCTCGAATGCCGGCTGGGCCTCGCCGCATCTCTTCGCGACGTTCACTCCGCCAGGTGTCAAAGTCACAAACCTCACCGAAGTCGATTTCGTTTACGAAACCAAAGGCCCGTACTCCGACTGGAGCAACTCAAAATACAAGCTCGAACCGGGCAAGACACACGACTTCGAAATCTCGTACCCGCTGACCTACCGCCGCAACGGCGAGATCTACACGCTGGCCCCCGGTTCGCATTCGGAGTTCCGAGTACCACTCAAGGGCGGTCCGCCGAGTTTGTTCCAAGCACGTGAGACGCCCTGATCTCAGGATGGCTAACGTGACTTGCGGGGGAAACGCAACGTTCCATCCAAAGGACTACGCACGCCGATGCCCGGTCGATTCATGACGTGGGTGTAGATCATCGTCGTCGCGACATCGCTGTGCCCCAGGAGTTCCTGCACCGTGCGGATGTCGTGATCCGATTCCAGCAAGTGCGTCGCAAAACTGTGTCGCATGGTGTGACTGCTCGCCGGCTTCGCCACTCCCGATCGTCTGACCGCTTCGTTCATCGCCCGTTGCATTGTCGTCTCGTGCATGTGGTGCCGACGGATCGCTCCACTGCGAGGGTCTTTCGAGAATCCGGCAGCGGGAAACACGTATTGCCAACACCACTCCCGGTCGGCGTTCGGATACTTCACCGCCAACGCGTAAGGCAATTGCACACGACCTCCGCCGGCATCCAAGTCCTGTTGGTGCAGCCGCCAAACGCCCCGCAGGTGCTCCAACAGCGGTTCGCGTATCGCTTGCGGCAACACCGTCACACGATCCTTCTCCCCTTTGCCGTCACGGACAACGATCTGACCGCTCTCAAATTCGACATCTTTGACTCGCAGCCGCAGGGCCTCCAGCAATCGCAGACCGGACCCGTACAACAACTGCCCCACCAGAGACGGCACACCGTCGAGTTCGGCTAACACACGGCTCACTTCCTCAACGGTCAACACACACGGCAGGTGTCGCTTCGGCTGCGCAAGAATCATGTCGCCAAGATTTCCCAGCGGTCGCCCCAGAACTTGCCCAAAGACAAACACCAACGCATTGAGTGCCTGTTTCTGAGTGGCCGCCGAGACATGTCGCTCAACAGCCAGGTCTTCCAAGAAGGCACGGACTTCGTCGGCACCCAGTTCGGTCTCCGGCCGGTCGCCGGAAAACTTCGCAAATCGCTCCCACCACTGCGTGTAAGCCGTCTCCGTCTTGACCGCATAGTGAGCCACTCGCAACACGCGCCGCAGCCGCGCTGTCACCGAAGAGCCTCCCTCGGCAGCATTCGCGCTAACTTCGGGAACGGAAATGCCGGCGCGCTGATTCAACCGCAGTCCCCACGCTTCGCGCAGAGCGGGAATCGCCAAGTCCTCTCGCTGGTATCCGTAGTGCATCAGCAAGCCAATGGCGTCGAGCGACTGCTTGACCATCCACTCAACCTGCCCTTTCCGCATCAGCGTTTCCAAATAGTCACAGACATTCGCCGCACTGACACTGGCAATCTTGCGTTCGTAGACGCGCAGAAAATTCTCCATCCGGACTCCGAGCCAATGCGCCTCCTTCGGCTGACGGCACATCGTCGCGGCAATTTGTTTCGCGGTTTCCAATGGAGTTTGCTTGGCCACTTCAACCGCCCGACCTTTCTCCTTACTCGCCTTCGCCATGTCTGCCACTTTGATCGCCTCCAGTTGCAGGGATAACAGAATTAGGCTGCATGCACGGCTAACGGAGTTAGGCAGCACGCTGCCTAACACGCTATCGAATTCTGATTTTTTCTCAATCGAATTGATTGACGAGCCGCAATTTCATTGGCATTCTGCTCGCTACCTGGATTGATCAGCCGTCAGCGCAGGGGCGAGTTAGGCTGCACGCTGCTCAATTAACTGTTAGCCTACGGAGAGTCTGGCCATGGCTGAAGGTCCCAAGAACTTCTTTTCGGCGCGAAGCAAAGCGCTTCTTGAAGGTGGCAGTACCCTGGAATTGCTTTCGCTGCATCCGTTCGAAAGAAGTCCCACGATCGACGAGACGCTCGAGCCCGACCGTGACCCTGCGACTTTCCGGGGGTGGCACCTCCTCGGGCGATTGGTGATAAAGGAACCGGCAAAGCGGGAACAGATGATTACCGCTCTACAAAAGGGCGTCGATGAAAGCGATGGCAATGTTGCCGCTTGCTTTTGGCCCCGTCATGGAGTCAGGGCGATTTCTGATGATGGACGCGTTCTCGATCTGGTGATCTGTTTCGAATGCGCTTCAATCTTGGTATTTGAAGACCGGGAGAAAACTGAGATCGTGACGGTAACCGGAAGTCCTGAGAGGGTGTTGGATCAACTTCTCTCAGTAGCTGGTATTCAGCTTGCTGAAAAGTCCGGCTAACAAGTCGATCAACTTGACCGGGCCGGCATGACGGCTTTTCCAGACACGACGTTGTTGAAGCCGGCCCGGCAAGTTATCTTGGTCGTTAGGCGAAGAAACAATTAGCTGCAATGAACCGCAATTAAGGCAAATCATGCAAGAAACAATGTCCATTATTGTTGTTTGTGATGATGGAGAAGAACTAGAAATTATCATCACGACGCCATACGAGATCAAAGAAACCGCAAGGCAACCTGGTGGTGCTAAAATCTATGGCACTCCAACAGCGATGACGACTGATGGAAAACTTGCACGCGAAACAGGACGAGGAACCGGAGTATGGATGATCTACGAATCATCATACGCGACAGAAAACTTCAAGAATGCGAGAGGGCCGGAGCAGCACTAAACCTATCCATTCTGAGTTTTACGAGACCGGAGTTCCTCCACTCGATATCAATGTTGATGTGCTCAAGATTTTCAGCTTCTTCTTTTCTCACGCCAATTGATTCCATGAATTGGTAAAAAATATCCAAAGGAATATCTTTGGCACGCAAAAACGGGAACTTCGAGAAGGCGGCCTTATTTTCATCAACAAACCCGCGAGTCATAGGGTTCCCGTCATTGATAATTTTCTCGGATTCATCGCTCATAAAAACACGCCTAACATCTATATGGCCCCACTCTGTCAACAGAGCGCACCGCGAACGCGGTGAGGAATTTTGGAAGTTTTGGTCCTCACGAATTTGGGTGACAGATCACTGAGTTGGTTGTGGTTGCGGGTCGCGTACGGGGTGGCTTCTGCAAA
>CAMDPX010000144.1 GCA_945905295.1 Planctomyces sp. SH-PL62
GCCCTGTTCAGTACATTTACACTAATTTGAATTTGGCACTTTAAGCGTCCGAATGACATTTTTTTGAAGTGACCTGCAATTTGGACGCTTATACGCGAACACGCTTCGATTAAACCGACAGGCCCCAAGCTCGGTGGGGTTTGTGTCAATGTCCCCCGCAGGTGGTTTATTTCGGAGTGACTCGTTTCGCTTCGGCCTCTTTCCAGAGTGGGCCGTAGATTTCCTTGTCGAACGGCGGGCAGCCGGTGGCGTATTGGCCGAGCGGATGGTCTTTGGTCCGCATCAAGTTCGTGCAGTAAGAGAACGTGCGACAGACTCGTTTGCGATCGAGGCGGCCGGTGTCGGCCAACTGCTTGACGAAGTCGGGTTGCGAAAGCGTGCCTCGGCCCAGTCCCGCGAAGGCCGCTCGGCCCAGCGACACGTTGGCGGCGGCCGCTTGCGGGACGAAATCTTGCAGCCAACTGTAGCCGCTGCCGACGACCGGCACGTGGGGCACGTTTCCAACGTGCCCGTCTTGATTGGGCACGTTGAAAACGTGCCCCACGTCTGACGTAATCCGGAAATGACGATCGACCCCAATCAGCGGATGTTCGGGAGATTTGTAGCCATCCACAGGCGGGTACTCGGCGGGACGGACCAGGTGCGGGTTCGCATACGGGTTGCCGAGCGACACGTTCAACAAACAGACGCCCCACTCGCGCAGCCAGCGAGCGAGTTGCAGCGGTTCGGTCAGATCGTCTCGCAGATGATTTTGCGGATCGGTGCCGAACGCCGTCGTCAGCGGCAGGTCATGTGGGCACGGTTCGCCAACAAAATCCTCGCCAGCGCCGCGGTAGGGAATCCCGTCGTAGGCGTTGAACCGCGAGGCGATCAGCAGAGAGGGCAATTCCGAGCGGATGCGAGTGATGACGTTGCGGACCAACCGTGTCCGGTTCTCCAACGAACCGCCGTACTCGCCGGGACGGTTCTTCGCGGCGAGCAATTCCGAGAGCAGATACCGATGACACTGTTTGATATCGACGAAGTCGCAGCCAATCCGCGCGGCGAGCTTCGCGGCAGCGAGGTATTGGTCTTCGATCCGTTTCAAATCGTCGTCGGTCAACAGAGGGTACGACGCGTCGACGAACCGGCCGTTCGATTTGTCGCGTGTCAGCGGATCGAGAATCGGATCGTGCGTCGCCAGCAACGGTCGGCGGCAACTGAACCGACCGGAGTGCGTCAGTTGCAGGCCCAGCAACAGATCGCGGTCATGGCCGCACGCTTCGCGATGAGCAGTTCGGCAATCGACGAGCATCTTCTCGATGGCCGCAGCCGAGCCTTCGTGCAGCCACAACTGCCGCGGGTTCATGCGAGCGTCGTCGGCGATGGCGGTCGCTTCGCCCCAGATCAGTTTCGCTCCGCCGGAGCCGAACCGAACGTAGCGGCGAAACGTCAATTCGTCGGGCAGACCGTCGAGCGTTCCATCGCAGCCCTCCATCGGCTGAATCGCCCAGCGGTTGCCGACCGTTCTGCCACCGACTTCGATGGGCGTGAACATGACCGACAGGTCGTCCGACATCGCGATGTGCGACAGACCGAGTCGTTCGGCATCGGCCACCACATCGGCGGCCGTCTTGTATCGAAAATAATGAGCCATGAGAGTTGGTCGGGATTGTGGTACGAGAGTCTGATCGACACCACAATGGCCGCCCCAGAGACAGGAGGCAACCATGCGACTCGGTGATTTTGAACTGCGGACGATCTCCGGCGGAAACTATTGGATCGACGGCGGGTCGATGTTCGGTGTTGTCCCGCGAACGGTGTGGACCCGGTACATCTCGGTCGATGAGAAGAGCCGCATCCAACAACGAACCAGTTGCGTGCTGGTGCGAACCGGGCGCGAGAACGTTTTGATCGACACCGGCTACGGCTCGAAGCTGACCGAGAAGGAACGGAACAATTTTTCTGCGGAGCCAGGCGAACCGTTGGTCGAGAGTCTCGCAGCGGCGGGGCTGACGGTGAATGACATCGACGTCGTCGTGTTGTCGCATCTGCATTTCGATCACGCTGGCGGAGCGACTCGGTTCGATGCGTCGGGTCGCGCGGTGCCGACGTTTCCGAAAGCAACCTACATCGCGCAGCGTCACGAATGGGTGACGGCGACGGCCGAGTACCCGGAACTCCGTGCGGCCTATCATCAGCCGAATTTCGTGCCGCTCAAAGAAGCGGGGCAGTTGCGGTTGATCGACGGCAACGTCGAGATCGTGCCCGGCCTGCGTGCCTGGGTGACGGGCGGGCATACGGAGGCTCATCAAGCCATCGTCATCGAAAACGGTGGCGAGGGAGCGATTTATCTGGGCGACTGCTGTCCGACGTTTCGTCATCTGCCGTCGCTGTGGTGCATCGCCTATGACCTCGACCTGCTGACGCTGCGACGCATCAAGCCGGAGGTTCTGGGGACGTGTGCCGATCGCGGTTGGTGGGCGCTGAGCGATCACGACCCCGATCACGCAGCCGCCAAGTTGCGTCGCGATGACAAGCGCGACTTCGCAGTGGTTGAGGCGTTGGCAACGCTGTAGCCTGACTCTCCGAATCGGGAATTCGTACGGAAATAATCCCGACTCGGAGAGTCAGGCTACGACTTGAGACCGCTGATCTCCGCGAGCCGGGCTTTGATCAGCTTGCGCACGAGGGCGACCGGTAATGGTTTGTCCGGTTGAAATTGGATGCTGCCCTTGGTGGTTGCGTAGCTCTTGAGTTCGTCCTGATGAGCGGAGACCGTCTTGCCGCTCATTGGGTAGTAGGAACAGTGCTTCGCGGACGCGGCAAATCCGGCAAAACACTCGCCATTCAGACGGAACGCGGCGACTCCGTAGTTAATGCACTCGTCCGCCTTCGGCACGGCCGCTCGGATGGTCTTACGAAGTTTCTCCAACGCGGCTCGCTGGTCATCGCCCACGGTGGCGAGGTACTCGTCGATGGTCTTGGGGTTGCCTCCCACAGTTCAGACTCCTGGAAAGATCAACGGCATGTTTTCCATCGTGGTTGCGACAATCCGAACGATTCAATTCTCCTGTCGGCTCACGCAGAACGGGGATCAGAGTCTCAGAAAACTACTGCGGGGGAAACGATCTGCCAAGCAGGCTGGAAATCACTGCCGCAAATCTCCACACCGTGTCCGAGCGACGGCGCGGACTGACCGTGATCGCAACCGGCAGAGTCCGCCGCTCGGCGACATTCAGAAATCTGTTTTGCTCCGCACAATCGCCACAGTTCGGCCAGCTTCGCGCCGATCTACAGACTAGCCCTCAATCAATCGACCCCACTGAGCTTGTCTCAGTGGCTCGCGGGCTTTTGCACTACGCCTCGCGGTATTTCAGATGAGGCCGATTCGTAGTGCAAAAGCCCGCGAGCCACTGAGGCAAGCTCGGTGGGGTTTGTGAACATCGCTTGATTGAGGAATCGCCTATGTGAAGGAACGCCCGATGTCGGAAGCCGTGCGAGTCATCTACATCATGGGAGCTGGCCGGAGCGGCTCGACCTTGCTGGACACCGTGCTGGCGAATCATCCCGAGGTGGTCGGCGTTGGCGAGTTGGTCAATCTGCACAGCGCCGGTTGGACGTCGAACGAAGTCTGCGCGTGCGGTCAGCTCGGCACCGAATGCAGCTTCTGGACGCGGGTGCGTGAAGCCTGGCTGCGGCGCGTGCCGCAGGCGACCGTGGCTGGTTACGTCGCTTTGCAAAAGCGGATTGAGTTTTATTCGGGACTCGGCCTGCTGCAGATCGCTCGCATGTTGCGGCAACGCATCTCGCCGACGCGCGAATTCCAAAACTACCTCGAACAGACCGAAGCGTTGTATCAAGCGATCGCGGAAGTCAGCGGCAAGTCGGTGGTGGTCGATTCGTCGAAGCATCCGCTGCGCGGCGCGTTGCTCGCACATTTGAAAGGGATCGACCTGCGACTCGTGCATCTGGTGCGAGACGCGCGGGCGGTGACGTGGTCGCGTAAGAAGGCGCTCGAAGCGAACAAGCAGTCGGGCGTGCAAACGGCGATCAAGCCGAGGCCGGCGTGGTATTCGGTGGCGTATTGGGCCTTCGTCAACGTGCTGTCGCTCATCGTCTGCCTGTTCCGACGCCGCCAATCCCTACGGATGCGGTACGAGGATTTTATGGCCGAGCCACAAGCTCAACTGGAGCGACTCGGCCGTGTGTGCAGCTTGGATTATTCCGCGACCGCGCAAGCGTTGCTCCTCGGCCAGCCACTGAAAGTCGAACATCCCATCGCCGGCAATCGGATGCGGATGAAAGGGAGCGTCACGCTCAAGCCCGATTGGGAATGGCGTGAGCGATTGCCGGCTCGCGACCGCGCAGTCTGCTGGCTGTGTGCCGGCTGGCTGCTGCTGGCGTTTGGTTACGGCTGGCGTGACCGGCGGCCGAAGACGACGCGACCGCCGAGTTCATCCTGGTTCGCGGGTGTGTGGGATTTCTTCGCGTGCTCGGCGGCCAGTTCTGTGCCGCGGCCGTAATCCATCCGCTGTCATGGGTGGCACGTCCCTGACCATCGGGAAGGGCGTGGAATTTGTGATCGCCCCTCGATACCACGCCCTTCCCGATGGTCAGGGACGTGCCACCCAGATTCATAAGTGAGCCGGGTGTTTCGCGAGCATTTCGCCCCTGTATTTTCGCGGGTTCGGTTCGTATTCTGTCGCGTCCTTCCGCTCGCCAATGTCGCTGAGAGTCGGCCTTTCGAGCTTCACTTTTCTCTCGCACCATGCTGTTCGAGCCGCAGCGAAAACCGGCTCAGGAGTTGATCGTGTTTCAGTCCGTTGCAATCGTCGGGGCCACCGGAGCCGTGGGTCGGATCATGTGTCAGTTGCTCGAAGAGCGTGGCTACAAGGCCGGCAGTTTTACGTTCCTCTCGTCGAAGCGGAGTGCCGGCACGAAGCTGACGTTTCAGGGGAAGGAATACACGGTTCAGGAACTCACGAAGGACTCGTTCAAGGGACACGATCTCGTCATCGGCAGTACGCCCGACGAGACGGCTCGCGATTATTTCCCAGCAGCGGTCGAGGCGGGCTGCCTCGTCATCGACGAGTCCGGTTACTTCCGCATGAAGCCGGAGGTGCCGCTCGTCATCCCGGAGATCAATCCGCAAGAAGCGTTGAAGCTATTGGCCGCCGGACGTGGCATCATCGCAAGCCCGAACTGCTCGACCACGCAGATGGTCATCGCACTGAAGCCGCTGCACGATGCGGCTCGCGTGACGCGGTGCATTGTCAGCACCTACCAGGCGGTCAGCGGAGCCGGCTTGCAAGGTTCGGTCGATCTGTTTGAAGGGACCAAGGCCAGCCTCGCCAGCGGCGATTATGCGTACTCGGCGTTCAAGCACGCGATCGCGTTCAACGCCATCCCGCAGATCGGCGGCCCGAAGGAAGAGGGCTACACCAGCGAAGAGATGAAGATGGTTTACGAGACTCGGAAAATCCTCGGCGACCAGTCGATCCAGATTTCCGCGACGTGCATTCGCATCCCGGTCGCCAACTGCCACAGCGAGACCATTTGGGTGGAAACCGAACGCCCGGTCTCGCCGGAGGAAGCCCGCAAGCTGTTCGAGTCGTTCCCCGGCATCGTGGTGCTCGACGACCTGGCGAACGGCCAATACCCAATGCCGATGAATTGTTCCGGCCGCGACGAGGTCTTCATTGGAAGAATCCGCCGAGACCTCTCGCACCCCAACGGCCTCACCTTCTGGTGCGTCAGCGACAACCTGCGAAAAGGGGCAGCGACCAACGCCGTGCAGATCGCGGAGTTGCTGGCGAAGCACAAGAGATGATCGCTTTCGTTCAACGCCAATCGCGAAGGTGCGACGATGGCCGATTCCCAGGTCATGCGATTTCTGAGAGCCGCAGAACAGCGGTTGGCGGCCGCCGATCTCTTGCTCGACAATTCAAAATTCCTCGACGGCATGTATCTGGCCGGGTACGTTGTCGAGTGTTCGTTGAAAGCGTTGGTCCTGAGTTACATCCGCGTCCCGGAGCGGCCAGAATTCCTTCGAGAACATTTTCGAGGACAGCGTGCGCACGATTTCGAGCACCTGGCCACGCTGCTATTGCGGAACGGCGTCAACATTCCGAAGCCCCTACGTCTTTCCGTCGTTCGAGCCAACGATATTTGGTCCACGGACCTCAGATACGAAACCGGACACGGCAAGGTGGCCGATTCCAAATTTCTGCGCGACGCTGGCGAAAAAATACTGGCTTGGGTTCAAAGGAGCGTGATATGAAGAAAGACACGAAAACTCGACGGCAACCGCCGAAAGACATCGCCTTGGTGGAATCGGCGCTAAGTAAGCAGTTTCCCAATGTGGCCGTAAAGCGGCCAAACAGCTTGACCCTGCGCGTCCGCATTATCGACAAGTGTTTTCGAAAACTGAGCAAAGTCGCGCGCCACGAAATGGTTGAGCCGTTGCTCGAACAGTTGCCCGAAGAGTTGCAGGAGTCGATCTATTTCGTTTTGTTACTTACGCCGGAGGAAGTCGCGACTTCAACAATGAACGAGGAATTCGAGAATCCGGCACCATCGCTAATCGCCTGAGTTGCCGACGAGCCATGCTCGAATCTCTGGAGGACTAGCCATGTGGAAAGACCCCGTCGTTGAAGAAGTCCGTGAGGCTCGCCAAAACATCTTGGAACGCTTCGGCGGCGATCTTGCCAAATACTGCGAGCATCTCCGCCAAGAGCAGACCGAACATCCGGAGCGTTATGTGTCGAAGGAAGAACTCGATGCACATCGAAAGCCGAAATCCGAGCCGGAGTTGGTTTCCTATGTGTAACGCCAGCCGAGACGCAGTCTTGATCGGCTGCATCCGCCGTGACCTCTCGCACCCCAACGGCCTCACCTTCTGGTGCGTCAGCGACAACCTGCGAAAAGGGGCAGCGACCAACGCCGTGCAAATCGCGGAACTACTGGCGAAGCACAAGGCGTGAGCGATCACGCTAGTCGCGCAGTTCAAAGGAAGCCTTTAATGGACCGCAAGATTCTGGTTTACGGCAACTCCGACAAATCCAAGAAAGGTGGCTTTCCGACGGCCGAAGACTTCGACCATTACATCCGAAAAGGAGTCTATCTGGATGAAGATGGACGTTATCGGTACACGCAGCAAAAGGAGGCAGACGTTGTCGTCCTTTCGAGAGACGGATTGCTGCACGGCCATTTTGAAATTAATGGCAAGGAACCCCCGATCGAGCGCGATCGGACAGAGTATCCGACTCTTAAAGCGGCCTATCTCGTGCGCGCCTCATCTCTCTACGGTAACCGTGTTCTCTTAGCGGCTATGGGCATCACCGGCATCCAATTTGGCAAATACATCTCCGAAGACAAATTTCAGGAGATACTGGCAGCAGCCGGAGACATACTTCGCTTTGAATCTCCACAGAAGTAACCACGGTCAAGAAGAAGGTTGCCCGAAAATGTCATCGCTCATCGACCGAATCACCATCGACCCGCAAATCTGTCACGGGAAGCCGTGCGTGCGGGGGCTGCGGTATCCCGTGGAGGTTCTGCTGGAACTGCTGAGTTCCGGCATGACTCACGTCGAGATTCTCGCGGACTACGATGATCTCGAACCAGAAGACCTCCTGGCGGTGCTGGAGTTCGCAGCTCGGCTGGCTCGGACGAAATCCATGAATGCGGTGGCCGTATGAAATTCCTCGTCGATGCTCAGTTGCCTCGGCGTTTGGTGGACTGTCTGCTCGGCGCCGGGCACGAGGCCGTTCACACGAAAGACTTGCCGGACAAGAATCGCACGACGGACCGCGAGATCATCGAATTGTCGTTGCGTGAAAAGTATGTTGTCGTCACGAAGGACCAAGATTTCGTCGATTCCATGACGCTCAAGGGAGAACCTCACAAGCTGTGGCTCATTTCCACAGGCAACATCCACAACGCCGAATTGGAGAGCCTCTTCATCCCGAACATCGCCGCCGTCGCGGCTGCGTTTCAAACCAGTGACTTTATCGAACTTTCCCGAACGGCTTTGACCGTTCATTGGTAACAGAGTTCCGCGCGATGACCGCACTTCAAGAAGCCGAACGATTGCTGCCGAATCTCACGCGGGTGGAGAAGGCTCTGCTCGCTCAGCGGATTGTCAGCGATTTCGGCGCAAGAAATCCTTGGGCCACGCTGGCGCGATCGGTATTGTCTGACTTGTGCCGACGCTTATCCGACAAAATGGTTTTGAGGTGATGATTCACACGGGCGATCGCCAGCCGGCTCATGTGCATTGCTATCGAGGCTCTCGCATGGTGAAAGTACAGTTGTCTGACTTGTCGGTGCTGTTCCGCCGACATGCCAGCGACCGGGATGTGGGTGAGGCGGTGCGGATCGTGGCGGAGCATCGCGAATTGTTGCGGCGAGCTTGGAGAGACCTTCATGGCAAAGACTAAAAACACTGTCGAGATTGGCGACCAATCGTGGACTCGGAGCGAATGGAAGCAGATGTTGGCCGACGCCGATCATGCGGCTGATGAGTACGCTCGTCGTTGGCCGCAAGTGACCGCTGTCCGGTACGATCGCGCCACGAAGTCGGTCGTCTTGAATTTGAACAACGGAGCACACCTCAGCATCCCCGCGACCAAACTGCAAAGCGTGGCCGGAGCGACCGAAGAGCAGCGAGCCAACGTGTCGATCCTCGGTCCGAACTGGGCGATTCAGTTTCCCCAAATCGACCAGCAGTTCACGGTCGAGGAATTGCTTTGTGGAGTGTTCGGGAACAAGGCGTGGATGGCCAAGCTCAACCGAAAGGTCAGCAAGACGGCGACGTCCACAAGAGTCTCTGCTGCTCGAACCAACATCCGAAAACCTGCCGCGCGTCGGAAGGCTGTGACCGCGTGATGCCTAACGTAGGGTGAGTCGAGCCGTGACCGCACTTCAAGAATCCGAACGATTGCTGCCGAATCCCACGCGGGCCGAGAGGGCTCTGCTTAAGCAGCGGTTCAACCGTGATATTGGAGACGCCTTTCCAGGAATTGAAAGCCGGTCGGGCGTCTGCGGCGAGAGTGAGGCAGACTGATCGTGCCATCGAAGTCGTTTGAAACCTGGCAAACAGTGCGGGCGAAAGCTCTGAACGAAATCGTGGCCGCGCATCAAACGGTGGGCGACACCGGGCGAGGACGACGATTCGCGACACAGCAACTCAACCACGCCTACGCCGTGCTTCTTTCGTCACAGTTTCAGGGCAATTGTCGCGATTTGCATTCTGAGTGTGTGGACTTTCTGGCGGCACAAGCCAGCCCCGCTGCTTTGCGGCCGGTGATTCACGCAGAGTTTTCATCTGCCAGAAAACTCGACAAAGGGAATCCTAGTCCTGGTAATATCGGTGCTGACTTCAATCGATTTGGATTCCGGTTATGGGATCAGGTCTGTCAACTCGATTCGTTGAACGCGGTTCGAAAGGCAGACCTGGAACTTTTGAACGAATGGAGAAATGCCATCGCGCATCAAGACTTCACCGGCCCGCTCGGTGGAATCGCCACATTGCATTTGTCCCACGTTAAAAAATGGCGGCGAGCCTGCGACAGTCTCGCTTCCACGCTTAACAACTTGATAAGACAACAACTCAAGACACTCACGGGCAGTTATCCTAGGTAGGAGGATTCGGAAATGAAAACTTCAAACCGTCTGCGCAAGCAGAAGCCAAAGTTTCGAGTCGGAGACTGTGTGGTTTTCGATATCGCGACCTGCCTATTTCACGGAGTGATTTCGGAAGATCGAGGTTCGATCGGCGTGGGAGGACGCCGTCTCTATCAAATCCATGCCGATTTTGGAGACGAAACTCGCGTCTTTGAATTGGCTGAGGAGGAACTGCTTTCTGAAAGCGAGATTTCCGTCAGCAAGTGAGCGCAACCAACCAAACAACCAGTGATTCCCCATGAGAGACACCATGAACCATCATTTCCATTACGACAACGGTGAATTGTTTTGCGAGCAACAGCGAGTGGCCGAGTTGGCCGAGGAGTTTGGGACGCCCTGTTGGATTTATTCCAAAGCGGCGTTGCTCGGACGCCTCAAAGATATTCAGATGGCGTTCGCGGCCGTGGACCCGGTGATTTGTTACTCGGTCAAGGCGAACTCGAATCTCAGCATCCTCAAGCTGATGCACGACGCCGGCAGCAGCTTTGACGTCGTCTCCGGCGGCGAGCTGTATCGCGTCAAGAAGGCCGGAGCTGATACCACGAAGGTCGTCTTCGCTGGCGTCGGCAAGACCGACGACGAGATTCGGCAGGCGCTCGAAGAACGTATTCTGATGTTCGACGTCGAAAGCGAAGCCGAACTGGATGCCATCGCGGCGATCGCGCAAAAAATGGGAGTCGTTGCGCCGGTCGCCTTGCGGCTGAACCCGGACATCGACGGGAAGACGCACGCCAAGACCACGACCGGTAAGAAGGGAAACAAGTTCGGCATGGACATCGAACGAGCCGACGCGCTCGCGGCCAAGACGCTGCGAACTCCCGGCTTGGCGATGAAGGGCATCCACATGCACATCGGCTCGCCGATCCTCACGACCGAGCCGTATGCCGAAGCGGTCAAGAAGGGGATCGACGTCGTTCGCAGTTATCGAGCGGCCGGTCACGACATCAATTGGATGAACCTCGGCGGCGGCTTCGGCATCAGCTATCGCCAGAACGAAGGGCCGCCGGCGAAGGCGTATGCCGACGTCATCGTCCCCGGCGTCCAAGAGGCGGGCTGCCGGCTGGCTCTCGAACCGGGCCGCTTCATCGTCGGCAACTCCGGCATCCTGGTCAGCAAGGTGATCTACACGAAGCGCGAAGGGGGCAAGCTGTTCGTGATTCAGGACGGAGCGATGAACGACCTCGTGCGTCCCGCGATGTACGACTCATTCCACCGCCTCTGGCCGGTCAATCCACGAGTCGCGATGCCCGACAACGTCGAAGGCGAAATCGCCGGCTGCGAGAAGTCGGACGTCGTCGGTCCAATCTGCGAGTCGGGCGACTACTTCGCGAAGGACCGCTACCTCCCGCCAATGAATCGCGGCGAGTTGCTCTGCACGTTCAGCGCCGGAGCCTACGGCACGGCGATGAGCAGCAACTACAACTCGCGCCCGCGAGCGATTGAGCTCATGATCGACGGCGACCAAGTCCAAGTCATCCGCCGCCGCGAGACCTACGATGATCTGATCGCGGCCGAGTTGGTGTGACCTGTGGAGTGCGGTGTGTTATGTCTCAAGCCAACGTTCATTCGCTCGCCGCCATGCGCGAGTTCAAGGTGCGTCTGCTGGAGTTCGCGGACGTGGCCACGGACGTCGCCGCGTCCATGCAGCAGCAAGTGCTGAGCTTTCTGGATTGGCTGGAGCATGACCGGCCGGTCTTTTGGAAGAACTACATGCTGCGCAGCTTCGACGTGATTGCTCAGGCACGGTCCGATCTGGAGAGGTGCAAGATGCGGTCGGTCGGGGACCACCGGCCCACATGCTACGAAGAGAAACTGGCGTTGGATGCGGCCAAGCAGCGGTTGCAGATGGCGCAAGAGAAAGTCGAAGCGGTCGCGCGCTGGACCTCATTTGTGCGGCACGAAATCGACGAGCACGACGGGCGGCGCGGAGCCTTGCAACGCTACATCGAAGCGGATTTCACCAAGACGATCGCAACGCTCCAGCGGATGATCGCCGCCATCGAAGCGTATGCCGAAATCGAAGCCGCCGCCGAAGAGCCAGTTGCGCCGCCACCAGCGTAACGTAGCCGCGTTCGCCAGAACGCGAGACCGAGCAACGTCCTCCCGCAGTCTGGCGACTGCGGCTACCTCCGGGTGACACCATGCGAGTCTCTGATCTCACCAACGACAGCACCAAGCTCTACAAGGCTCACGTCGAATTGCTGCAGTCTTGGGAGCTGACCAAGGAGCATTGGAAAGACGAGAACAGCGAAAACTTCGAGGACAATCACCTCGCGCCGCTCGGCCCGCTGGTCCGGATGCTGACCGACGCCACCAACCGGCTGAACGAAGTCTTCGCCCGCGTCGAACGTGACCTCGCCAATCCGGGCGAGCATTAGAGCGATTCCAAGCTGGCTGTCGCAGAACTCGTGAGAGTTCCGATCTGAAATCTCACGAATTCAGCTACCTTTCGCCGCCACATCGCGACTCTCCACCTCGGGAGGTTCCGCGAAGCTCTCTTCCGTCAGGCTGGCGACCGCCTCAAGCGAGTCTGCGCTGGATGAATCCACGCTCGGCGTGGGAGGCGACTTCTCTGAGGGCTCGAATGTCTGGCCTTTCGGCACGGCCCGTTTGATTTCGCGAGTCACTTGCTCCATGCGGACGACGTCGAGGAACTTGGTGGGCACTTGCGGGCAAGGGTCGCAGTCGTGCGGATTCCCCGCGATCTCCAGCAGCACGCCGACCTTGGTCTCGCACCAGTGGGACTTCGCGTCCTCGGGCAATTCGCAGCGTTGCATCCGCTCGCCATCGCAACTGACGCCCGCGACCGCCGGTACTTTGATCCCTTTGGGAGCCGCCAACTTTTCGACCAGCGGCAACGCCTCCCAGTCGGTGATCGCTGATCCGCGTTCGGCAACTCGCCCACGACCGATCCGCTCCGTCAGCCGCTCGACACGCTTGGTCGTCAGCTCGACTTCCAGAGTCTCGGCCACACTCTCCGCCGCCGACGCGAACGAACCCAGCTTCGCGCCCAAATGCGCGGTCTTCCGCATCACCGACGGAGACAAATCTTCGTCAACGCCCAGCCCCAGAGCTTTTGACTGAGAAAAAAAAGCCTTCCGCGATTTGGGAAGGTACGCCGCCGGCTCTTTCCACGACACCTTGCACGACTCGGTCTCCAGCGTGCGGTCCTCCGTGCCAATCGACGTTGCCACCTCGCCCGGCTCCGCCTGCAAGGCCGCGGCGGGAACCTGTTGAGCCTGCCGAGTGTTGGTCTGCTCCATCAACAACCGCATCAACTCGAACCCCACCTCGCGAGCCTCGCGAGAAACCTCCACTAATCGCTGCCGAACTTCCGGCGTCAATTTCGTTTTCCCAACCGTACGAGTCGCCATCCCTGGCCTCCGTAAAATCGAGTTTCGCGAAACCGACCTCCGTCGATTTCCTCCAAACGCCGTCTAACCCACTCCGCAGCATGCGCAAAGTGCGTCGTGCGACCGCAGCTCCGCGAGTTCGAAAGCCGGGCTTGCCAGATCAAAAAAATTTGGGCTAGAACCCCCATTGTCCCAGCGAATCGGCGGAGCCGAGGCGCGACCGGAACAGACCGAAGACTCTCAGCGGAAAGGATGCCGCATGACGATCACCGTGGATCAATTGGCTCGGAAACTCCAGGGCGAAGTGCTCGGAAACCGTGAACGAGAAATCTCCGACGCGAAGGGCCTGCTGAAAGCGACCGCCGAGGATGTGGCCTTCGTCGCGGACGATCAGAACCTGCGAATGCTCAATAAGTGTCAGGCCGGCGTCGTTTTGATCAACGCCGAACGACTGCCGACCGCTCAACAACTGATGGCTCTGAACGACACCACGTTCATTGTTGTCGTTGATCCGCTGACGGCATTTATCGAGACGATGAAACAGTTCCGACCGCAGCGTGAGCGGCCGCAGTTCGGCGTCTCGCCACACGCGCACGTCGATCCGTCGGCGACCATCGGAGCGGACACGAATATCCATCCCGGCGCGGTGATCGGCGCGGATGCCATCATCGGCAGTGGCTGCGACATTCATCCCGGCGTGGTCATTGGAGCTGGCTGTCGCGTTGGCGATCAGACGACGATTCATCCGCACGCGGTGCTTTATCCGGAGATCACGGTCGGCAATCGAGTCCTGATTCATGCCAACTCGGTCATCGGCGCGGACGGGTTCGGCTATCGCTTCGAGCAAGGCCGGTTCTTGAAAATCCCGCAGCTTGGCACGGTGCGCATCGACGACGACGTCGAGATCGGAGCCTGCACGACGATCGACCGCGGCATGGTCGGCCCGACGATCGTCGGTGAGGGGACGAAGCTCGATAACCTGGTCATGATCGCCCACAACTGCGAACTGGGAAAACACAACGCCTTCGTCTCGCAAGTCGGTCTGGCAGGCTCGGTGACGACCGGCGACTACGTGCGCTGTGCGGGCCAAGTTGGCATCGCCGATCACGTCCATCTGGGGACCGGCTGCACGCTGGCGGCGAAGGCCGGAGTCCACAAGAACATCCCGGAAGGCCAAACCCACATCGGCGCTCCCTCCGGACCGATCGACGAACAATTCAAGATCATGATGGCCATCCAGAAGGCTCCGGAGATGCGCACTCAGCTTCGACAACTCGACCGGCAAGTCACGGAGCTGACCAAGCAGTTGACGGAACTTCGCAACCAAATGTCCGAGTCGTTGCCTGATGCCGCCGCCGCGTGAGTGGATCATCGCGACCTCTTTTCGCCGTAACCTGACTCTCCACGTCGGGCAATTTTCCGGAGAATTCCCGACTCGGAGAGTCAGGCTACGAACTTCTCGAACAGCCACTGACAACTTTTTGCCATGTCTTGTCCCCCATCAAATTCAACGCTGCAACTTGCGAGTCCCAGCTCCGGTCTGCGGATCGGGTTGTTGGCGGGCTCGGGCCGCTTTCCGATCGTGTTCGCCGAGGCGGCTCGACGGGCGGGACATGCGGTGCATTGTGTGGGAGTGGAAGGACTCTTCCCGGAAGAGTTGCGAGAACTGTGCAACAGCGTCGCCACGACACCGCTGTCGAAGATTGGCCGCGCCATTCGGCTCTTCAAGCGACGCCAGATCGACCATGTCGTGATGGCGGGGAAGATCGAGAAGGTCGCACTGTTTCAGAAATGGCGTTGGGTGAAGCTCGTGCCGGACTGGCGGACGCTGCACATGGTGTTTCGCTACTGCTCCGACAGGAAGGATGACACGCTGCTGCTGGCGGTCATTCGCGAGTTCGAACGGGATCACATTCATTTTGAATCAGCCCTCAAATACTGCCCGGAGCTACTCGTGAAACATGGCTTTTTAACGCGTCGCAAGCCGACGCCGGCGCAATGGACGGACATCCGCTTCGGTTGGGAGATGGCCAAGGAACTGGGTCGGCTGGACATCGGCCAATCGGTCGTCGTCAACGACTCGGCCGTGATCGCGGTGGAGGCCATTGAAGGGACCGATAGCTGCATTCGCCGCGCGGGTGAACTCTGTCGGCGTGGCGGGTTCACCGTCGTGAAGGTCGCGAAGCCGCAGCAAGACATGCGATTCGACGTGCCGACCATCGGACTTGGAACGCTGCAGACCATGCACGAATCGGGCGGCCGTGTGCTGGCCATCGAGTCCGGCATGACGATCTTTCTCGATCAGCAAGAGGTGATTGAACTCGCTGACAAGCTGGGGATCGCCATTGTCTCCGTGAAGGCGGAAGAGATGGTGCTCCGCATGGCGGGCTAGAAGCTGTTTCAAATCTGGTAGGTCAGGCTTTCTAGCCTGACTCGAATTGGCAATACCACGTCGATCGTCGATCGGATCAGCCTGGAAAGGCTGACCTACTTCGGTTTTGAAACAGCCTCTAGCACACACACTCGCTGCCGCAGCAGGTGAGGTCGTCCAGATACATGCCCCAGAAGCGGTACTTCTGCAAGGGGGCTGTGTCGTGGCCTAATCGCTGGCCGATCGCATTGGCGACGACACCGAAGCGTTGCCGAAATTTGTAGATGAAGCAGAACACCAAGCGTTCGTGCCGCACCAGTGAACCGACCAGGAACAACCCCGGCGTGCGCGTCGATTCATCGACCGAGTTCAACAGCGGAAAGCCGTCGTCGCGCCAGTCGAAGCGATCACGAATCAACGCCGGACTCCCTTCAAAGCCAGTCGCCAGAATCGGGCGACGCTTCGTCAGCCAGCGTTGGCCGGTCACATCAATCACCGCGTAGCCGCCACGTTGCTTTTCAATGCGCTCGATTTCGACTTCGTCGATCATCTCGATGTGTCCGTCGGGCGTCTCCAGCAAGCGGTCCCAAGTGAACGGTGACAGCGTGATGCTCGGGTCGCTGGCGTCGCTCGACCAGATCGAATTGCGTTCGAGCACGCGGACCCGCTTTCCGGCATTCGCCAGATGCACGGCGGCGTCGATGCCGCTCTCGTAGCCGCCAATAACGATGACGTCATCGCCGGCCAGCCGCTTCCAGGACTTCACGCGGCTGTTGTGAACGCCATGCTCGGCACCGGGAAACGGTCGCAATCTCGGATATTGAAACTCGCCCGCCGCCCAGATGACCGTGCTGGCTTTGAGACGTCCCGATGATGTTTCGAGTTCAAAGCCGCCGCCAGTGAGCGCCTCCAGAGAGCTCACGTCGACGCCCGTCTGCACCGGCAGATGAAAGTACTCGACCACCGACTTCAGATAGTCCGCGTACTGTTTTCCGGTCGGGTGCTCGCATTCCAGCGTGAAGGCGGGAGACGTGCCGATGGCCACGCTGTTGAGATCCAGCGTGCCGAACGAGTTCGAGGGGAATGACGGAGTGATGAACCGCATCTCGCGCGGCCAGCGGCGAAAGGAGCCGCCGATCTCGTGTCGTTCGAGAATCACCGCCGCCACGCCGACCTCCTGCAACGCCCGCGCGATCCCGATTCCCGCTGCACCAGCACCGACGATGACGCACGGTAATTCGTGAGTACCCCTCTTTTGACGCCGTTGAGCCATGAGTCATCCTTCTTCATAAGGCGGGCTTCGCCCGGAATTGAGCCGCAAGGCGCTAGCCGCGGGTTCGGGATTCGTTCAAAACCCGCGGCTAGCGCCTTGCGGCTCACTGCGGAGGCCGACACAACCGGCAAGCCCCATGCGACTGGCAGCACCCTCGCAACTTGCCATGAACGCCGGTCGAGTTGCTCAAGAAACATAAACCTTTTTTGACGGATACGGACCTCGACCTAGGTTTGGCTTGCACCAGGAACGCCCCGGTAAGGGGTGCCCAGATGCGAGCCTCGAATCATCGTTTGAGGCGGGCGAATGTGATCGCTCGCCAATCATCGAGGCCACCGGTTCCCTTGGGCCACCTTTTTGAAACCCCGGATTAGGAGCATGTAAATGAAAACTGGTCACCGTTCCCGTCGGACTGGCTTTACGCTGGTCGAAATTTTGATCGTGGTTGTCATCCTCGGCATTCTGGCCGCCACGGTCCTGCCACAATTCAGCGCCGCACAGAAGGACGCGAAGGAAAGCTCGCTGGTGCAGAATCTGCAAATGATTCGCCACCAAGTGTCGTTGTTCAAGTTCCAGCACGATGGCAAGTTGCCGGCCGACGCCACCACCGACTCCGCCGCGTTCATTGATCAAATGACGAAGAAGACGCTGTTGAGCGGCGTGGTCGATGCGACCGGCAACCTGGGACCGTACGTTCTCGGCCAGTTGCCGCCGAACTCGTACAACAATTCGCGTGATGTGAAGGTTGTCAACGGCGCGTTGGCGACGAGCGACTATGACGGCTCAGGCCCGCACGGTTGGGCTTTCAGCAGCACCAACGGCGAGGTCCGCGGCAACGTTGCGCCGACGATCAAGTCGGTGGTCGAGACCACGAAGGCTGTCAACGATTTCTAATCGGGTGACTTGTCTGAGTGATTCTCAAGTGTGTCTCGTGCCTTAGTCCGGAAGTTTGCGCGTAACCGTCCCGGAGTGTTTCTACCCCGGGACGGTTGGCGCACGCCGGTTGGCCTGCGACCATGCCGCCCTTCGCACGCGGTCGCCTGTGGCCGTGTGCTGAGCGGAATGATCAGCAACATAAGGAGGTGTGCTGTGACCTGCATCCGCTTGCAAGGACCGCAAGATTGCTACACCATCGAGAGTGCCCTCTGGGTGGATCTGCTCGATTGGGCTCAAGACAACGGCTGGCGACCCAAACACCCGCGCGAGCTCTACGACGACTGTTTCCACCACTTGGTGGTCAGCGAAGAAGACGCGGCCAATCTCGCCGATGCTCTCGAGTTCATCGCCGGCGGTCTCGTGCTGCATGAATTAAACCAAGTCTCCGACCGCTTCCTGCGCGACTTGGTGGACAGCCTCTCGAAGCTGAGTGTCTTCTTTCAGCAAGGGGGCTTCCGCATCGACTTGCCGATGGCCGCCGCAAGTTAGAAATGAAACTGGCGAGCGGGGCGGCGTCAGTCCCCCGGTCCTGACTTTGAGCGGAATGGTGCTGGCCACCGGTGTCGTGGAATCGAAATTCCCTGCGAAAAACCGGCGTCTAGCGCCGTACCGCTCACTCGCTCGGCTGCCGCTGAGCTGTCACGTTGCTCGTCCCGAGATGTGGCTGCGGCACAACGGACGTCGCGGCTTTCGCTTGTGCGACGTCCTGCCGACGCTTCACACCTTTCATGAGGATCGTCCCCAACGTTCCACCCAGTAGAGCGGGCAGAAAGACGATGTCACCGGCGACCGCCACCGCGATGATCGCGGCCATCAGCCAGCCGAAGCGGCTGACGAGCAACAGCTCGGAGGGATACAACATCAACATGCCCAACGCGAGCACGGCGGAGGTTTCCCAGATCGCCGGGCCGCTGTGACCGACGGCTAACGCGATGGAATCGATCCGGCTCTTGCCGTCCGCAATGCCCTTCTTAAACCACGTCAGCTTGTGCAGCGTGCCGTCCACGCCGATGCCCATCGCAATCGCGGCGGTCATCATCGTCCCGATATCGACCGGAATGCCTGCGAACGAAATCAGGCCGAAGATCTGTCCGATCGGGTACACGTTGGGCAACATCGTCAGGAAGCCCGCCAGAATGCTTCTCACGGTGAAGATCATCACGATGGCGACGGTCAGATAGGCGACGCCAAAGCTGTTGACCTGGCTGTCGAGCAACGCACGCTGCGTCTGCATAAAGACGGGAACCATGCCGGTCACGATGTGCTGCGTGCCGGCGTGCATCCGCAACACCGACCGCGCGATGCCGTCCACGTCCCTGATCAAGTCAGCGAAGTTCGTATCCGTCATGATGAAGCATTGAGCGGTGATGCGCCACAGTTCGTCGTCGGGTTGATTGAGCTTCGCGTCGCCAGGTTTGCTCAGATCGCCCGATTGTTTGGCGAAGGAATAGAACGGCTTGGCACCGGAAACTTCGCCATCGCGGAGACGGCGTTGCGTCTCGGTGGCTTTGCGGTTGTAGGCGATCTTCGCCCCCAAGCCGGCATCTTCGGCGGGCTTGTCCGCGACCGGCCGGAAGTCCGGCAAGGCGACCGCTCCGCTGATCTCGGTATGTTCGCGCATGCGGTTCTCGATCGCACGGACAACTTCCTGGCGTTCGAGAAAGTTCATTTGCGACTGACTGTCGCGATCGAAGCGGATGATGAGATCGACCGGCACGATGCCGACGATGTTCTCTTCCAGGAACCAATAGTCTTTGACGACCGGCGCGTCCGGCGGGAAGTAGCGGATGACTTTCGTCTCGGTCTGGAAGCGAGTCAGTCCAATGCAACAAACGACCGTCGCGGCGGTATAGCCCCACACGATCCAGTGCCGTTTGACGCAACACCAGCGTCCGAAATTCTCCCACTTGGTCGCGTCCACCTCCTGCGGTTTGGGCGGTTTGAACGGGACCAATGAGATCAAAGTCGGCAGCAAGTACAGGACGGCTCCCAGCCCGATCAGCGCGCCGATGGCCGAATAGATGCCGAATTCGCGGACCGGCCGCAGCTCGCTGGTCAGCAGCGACAGCACACCGATCGCGGTCGTGATCGTCGCGATGACGCAAGGCTCGGCGGCCATCTTGGAGGATTCGACGATCGCCGTGGACATGTCGTGATAGGCCGAGTGACGCCAGTAATGCGCGACGTGAATTGCCCCCGACATCACGACGACCAGTAAGAACGTCGGCATCAAGACCATGACCATGTTCATGCTGCCCCCCGTGGCGGGCACGAGCGCGAGGGTCACAAACACGGTGAAGTACGAAACGAACAACACCAGCAGCGACAGCTTGATGCTGCGCAACATCGTGAATGCGACCAACACGCCGACCAATCCCGACATGCCGATGACGGAGCGTTCCCAAAAGCGGCTGAGCTTCGCGGACTTATTCCAGACCGTCGCTTTGACACTTTCATTGAGAGCCGTAGCGGCGACGGGCCGACCACCCAGATGCAGTTGCTCCGGTTTCACCCCCACCGCAATCGCGGCTTCACGCACGAGCTTCAACGAGAGGGCTTTCTCCGCCTCGCCCGCTTCACTGAGCACCACCGACATGGCCACGGGCGAACCCAGCACCTGAAAGCAATCTGCCACAAGCGACATCCCGTCGGGGACCGTCGCCGTCGGACTTCCTTTCAGGCTCAGCGCCAACTCGCGCAATTTCGGAGCGGTGGCACCGAACAGCATCCCCTTCCAGCGGACTTGGAAATCGTGCGCCGGAATGGTCTCGAAGACGATTGGCTCCGCCGCGACCACTGCGTCGGACGGTTCCGGGACGGTCGATTCGACGGCGGTGGCGTTCTCCGCCACGACCGCTTCGTCCGCGGCAAGTTCAAATTCTTGGAACGCCGGAAGAATTTGCAGTTCGAGGCCGAGTTCCTGCTTGGCCTTCGCGACCAACTCGCGCTGGATGTCTTTTTGGCGCAGACGGCCCGCGTCGGTGAGACGAATTTTGAAGGGGCCGGTGCCAACCAACACGCCTTGCAACCGCCGAACGGCTTCATCGCGATCGACGTCTTGATCGACCATGCGGGTGAGGACATCGCGCGGCGTCACCACCCGCGCGACCTGCTTCAGGCCGCCGCGGCGAACGCCTTGCTCGTCCGGTTTGCCTTCGAGTTGCTCGGCCAGCTTCTGGATGCGTGGATCCGACAAGCTACTGTCGTCCCACGACACAAGGATGTTTTCACCGGCGTCCTGCCCGAATTGTCGCATCGACCACTTGAGCGTGACCGCGTTCGGATTGGTGTCCGGCAGCCAATGCTCGATGTCGTTTTCGACGTGGGTGTGCCGCAGCGAATAGGCACAGAGCGGTGTGATGAACAGGCAGCCCAGCAGAATCCAGAGGGAGAGTCCGTTTCCCCACCGGTCGCGCTTCTCAAAAAAATGCGTCATCTTGTGAGAGCTTCCATGTGGCACGTGAGACCGGCCCATCCCGTGGCCGGCGTGAGGTCGTTCCTTGAATCGCCCGCGAAATCCCGTTCCGCGAGTGGGGCGGGATTCTAGTCAGCTCTTGGCAATTGGGTGAAGCACAGTCCGCTGCGGCAAACCGGGGCGGGCTCCCGACACTCTGAGGACGGCGTTAGCCAACGCGAGTGACTTCGCGAAGGACTCGCGATACATCTTGCCGCCGTGATTCTCGGAACGGCCAAGAAAACAACCAGGCGAGCGGGGCGGCGTCAGCCTCCCGGTGAGTTTGCCGCGGGACCGGGGGGCTGACGCCGCCCCGCTCGCCTG
>CAMDPX010000145.1 GCA_945905295.1 Planctomyces sp. SH-PL62
CCGCACAACACGAGTGAAATCACCCAAATCTCTGCAGGTGCGGCATGAAAAAGACTCCCGACCCCTTAGGCATCGACGTCCAGCAGAACCTTGAGCACGTCTTTGGATTGCGCCCGCTCCAATGCGGCGAGGCCGTTCGACAATTCAAACCGATTGGAGATGAGCGGTTGAATCTGAACTTCGTTTTGCTCCAACGCTGCCAGAGCCCGATCGAACGGGCCGCATCGGGAACCGACGACGCGGATCTCGTCGATCACGATTGGTGCCCAGGGCATCGTCTGTGTTCCGGCGACGGTCGTCTTCAACACGATCGTTCCGCGCGGACGGACCAGTTGAAGAGCCGTCGGCAATCCGGATTCCGAGCCGGTGCAATCGACAACGACGTCAGCCAATCGCTCGCGGGGCTGATTCTCCAGCAAGCACGTTTCGAGCCCCAGTTGCCGAAGGATTGCCAGCTTCTCGGTGTGCTTACCGATCACCAGCACTCGATCGCACAACCTTGCAAGCACCTGCGCGCACAGGTTGCCGAGCCGACCATCGCCAAGCAAAACGATTCGATCCTCGCGGTGAAGTGACAACTGCGCCGGGATCTGAAACGCGGCCGCGAGCGGTTCGGTGAAGACGGCGAGATCCGTCGGCACCGAATCGGGAACGACGTGCAAATTGCGCTGCGGCACGGCGACGACATCGGCGAACGCGCCGTCGTGATTCAAGATGCCGATGACGCTGCGATGCGGACAATGCGTCGGCCGTCCGGCCAAACAGGTCTCGCACTTCCAGCAACTGCAATTGATCTCGCCGACAACGCGACGGCCAGCGAATGGACCCGACTCGGCGAGACCGACGAATTCATGGCCGAGCACTCCGCGAAACCCCATGTAACCGCGAATGAGCTGCAAGTCAGTCTCGCAGATGCCGGCTCGCATCACACGCACCAGCACTTCGCCATCGGCGAGAATCGGGAGCGGGTGGTCGTCACGAACCGTGACTTGATCGCGATCGAGAACGATGGCTCGCATGGGACTCTCAAGCGTGCGAAGAGATGTCGGTTGACGGAACATGAGCCGACTTGAGTTTGCGTTTGCCCGGCTTGGTCTCGCGTTTCTTGTTCTCTTGGTTCGCGGGGACTGTCGAACCGGTCGGCGAAGTTGCCAGCCACCAGACGGCGTACAGCATCAAAGCGGCCACGGCGAGAATTCCAAGGCGGATCGGATCACGCCACCAGGCCTGCCTCTTTTTGCGAAGCTTCGCCGCTTCAGAAACATTGGTGAGCGTCGTGGGGTCGGTATCGCCGGTGTCGCCATGGAATTGAATCGTCTGCGCGTCGTCGAATGAGAACCCAGGCGCGTTCGAACCCTCCACGACATCTCCCGGAGTTGTGGAATTGGGATCGCTGATCGTCGCCAGAAAATCATTGAGCTTGGAATCCTCCGAGACCGCCATCACCGGAGCAGCCTTTGCGACCGGAGCAGTCAGGCAACGTTGCAAGTCAGTGATCACGGCAGCCATTGAAGGCTGCCGATCCGCCGGACGCTTCGCGATCATCTTGCGAAAGATCCCGTCCAGCGTGGCCAGTCGGGCGTCGAGCGTGACGACCGTCGCACCGCGCGCCTCGCGGTTACGAGTCTCCAGTTCGACCAACAAGGATGGCAGCGGCGCTTCACGATGCGCAAGCAACCGCTTCATCACCGTTTCTCCCGCGTAGGGAGATCGGCCGGTCAGCAGATAAAACAGAGTGCAGCCGAGACTATAGATGTCACTCCGTTCGTCAGCGGTCTTGGTGTCTTCCGCCTGTTCGGGAGACATGTAGTCGATCGTCCCCATCACCGCCCCGGTCGAGGTCAGCGTCGATTCGTGATCGGCGTTCAAGGTGTCTTCCACACGAGCCAGGCCGAGATCGAGAATCTTCAACACGCCTTCTTTGCTGAGCAGCAAGTTCCGCGGTTTGACATCGCGATGAATCACGCCGTGCTGGTGTGCGAACTCCAGCCCGCGAGCCGCCTGCAACACGCAGTCCACCGCGCGATCCACCGTCAGCGGTCCCGACTGCTTCACCATCTCGGCCAGGTCGTCGCCGTCGACAAACTGCATGACCAGGAAGTGCGTATCTCCCGCCAGATCGGCATCGTGAGCCGTGACGATATTCGGGTGTTCGAGCTTCGCGACCGCTTGCACCTCACGCTCGAATCGCTGAAGGGCTCCACGAGCATTGATCGCCGCCGGAGAAATAACCTTGAGCGCGACGATCCGCTTCATGCGGCGATGCTCGGCCTTCAGCACGATCCCCATGCCCCCTTCGCCAAGCTTGTCGAGCACCACATAATTTCCCAGCACCAGCGACTGGCCTTTGTTGAGATAGATCTCGAGTGCCTGATACGCGGTCAGCCGCTTCCGCGTCACCAATTCGCGTGCGAGTTGCTCGCCATCGCGCGGACGCTTGGCCGCCGGGAGTTTGCCAAACCACTCGCGCAACTCCTCCTCGGACATCACGCCGGACGTCGTCAATCGGTGAGTGAATTGCTCGATCGTCAACGGCATGGAAAGTTCCCGGCAAAATGAATGGGCGGGATTCTAGCCGTCACGAGAAATTGAACCACTTGCGCCAGGCCCCAAACCTGTCGAGCGGGCAACCTCAAGAACGTGGGGCACGTTTCCAACGTGTCCGTGACGAGCACGTTGAAAACGTGCTCCACGTCGCCCCACGATCAAGTCAGCGACAACGGGCCGTCACCACAGAAATCAGGGTTGCCGAACTTCGTGATGCGATGGCCAAAGCCGTGAGCCAGCGACAACAACAGTCGATTGTGAGCCACCTTGCCCGGCTTGACCGACTTGCCCGTCACGAAATCAACGCCTTGGTCGATCGCATTGAGCACTCGGCTTTGAGGATTCTTGTCGAATTTCAGCGAGCGGCCCATTTTGAAATCGAGACCGTTGCCGACCAGCACCCACGGAATGTTGTCGAGCGTGTGCGAGTTCCCTTTGCCCAGCTCGTTCGTCCAGACGATGAGCGTGTTGTCGAGCAGACTCCCCTGCCCTCCCGGTTCGGGAGTCTCCGAGAGTCGCTTCGCCAAGTACGCGAGTTGCTCGGCATACCACTTGTTAATGCGTGTCAGTTTCTCTTGAGCCTTCTCGTCGCTGTCGGGGCTGTGCGAGATTTCGTGATGGCCCTCGTTGATGTCCAGCCACCGCATCTTGGCCTGACCGACCGAATTCGTAATCTGAAACGTCGCCACGCGAGCGAAGTCCGACGCGAAGCTGTTGACCATCAGATCGATTTGCAGCTTGCACAACTTCGGCATGTTGTCGTTTTCTTCCTTGATCCCCGGCTCCAACTCCGGAACCGCATGGCCGACGGCAGCGGTCGAGTCCGCCTTCAGTTCTTGTTCGAGTTCACGCACAAACGTGGTTTGCTCTTCGAGCAGTTGCCGGTCTTCTGCACTGACGGACGACGCGAGCTTCTTCAAGTCCGCCTGTAGGTCGTCGAGGATGCTCTTGAGACTCTCACGATCCTTCAGCTTGCCATACAGCTTGGAAAACATTTGGTAGGGATCGTCGATGGGCGTGATCGGCTTGTTCGGCCCGGAATAGGACATCCGAGTCCAAGTATCGGCGCGTTCGGGGACCATCACGCCGAACTCCAGCGAACCGAACCTCGTGCGAGTCGCATCGTTGGCTTGCAGATAATTCTTGATCTCCTGGTCGATCGACAACCCGCTGGCCCAACCGGCCGGCGTGTGCGAACCACCTTGGATGTTGCCGGGAAAGAGTTCCACTCCGGTCAGCAAGCAGCCGATGCCGCGCATGTGGTTGTCGCCGTCACCGCGCACCTTGTCGCAGACGCCATGCAACGTCATCAGCCGATCCTTGAACGGCTCCAGCGGGCTGAGGCTTTCCTTGAGCTTGAACTCCGCACCTTCCTCGTCAGGCCAAAACGTTGAAGGCACAACGCCGTTCGGGCTGAACATCACAACCAGCCGTTGCTTCCGAGCTTGCTGATTCGCAAAGCCGAGGCTCGGCAAGTTCAACACAAACGGCAATGCGGCGGCACTGAGGCCGAGGTCGCGGAGAAATTCACGGCGGGAACTGTGGCTGGCTTTCATTGCATCACTTTCAAAACTCATGGCGAATAAAAACTCGCAGGTCCGATCACACCGGATTACAGCCGGAGATCGGATGGAGTCACTGAAGGCTGTCCGGGACCACGGACGCAGAGTATCGACACCAATTCTTCTCGAACAACATACGAGGCCCGGTAAGTGTTTCCTCGTTTTGTTCGAAACAAAACCTGTCGAACGGGCTCAAGGAAGGACTCCGATTCTTCCGCCAGTCCGCACTCCCACGGAGACTGACTCAACTGCGATTGAACTCTCTCGAATTCGTCCAGCCATCGCTACGCACCGTGCGGCGATCTCGCATACAGCCAATTGAGGATGTCAGCGACATCTTGATTGGCCCGACGTGTGAACTGGATTTGAAAATCGGGCATCTTGATCGACTCACACCAACCGCCGTCTCAGCTCCGCCATCACTTCGGCCGCCGGACGTACGCGTCCCGCCGCCAGATCATCGAGACCCTCTTGAATGGCGGCGGTTGTGTCTTGTTGCTCGCGTTGTGCTCGCCAGAGGCAGACATAATCTTCCAAGGCCAGCGCCTCCGACTTTGCGTCCACAGAGTCCATCACGAACTGTTCAAAGTCGCGAAGGTCACGTTCGATGACATTCATTGAAATCCCCTATTGGCATGGATTGTTTGAGACTTGTCTGGAACGACTGGCCACTCGAAAACATCAGGTCGATGATTTGGAAGAATTCTGGCGAAAGTATTCCGCGATCTCAAACTTGTCCTTCAAGCTTTGAGCAACCTCCAGGACGAACGCGGCAAGGTCGTCTTCAGCGACAGTCACTTCGATGTCATTCATTTCGAGAAACACCAATGCGGCAGCAGTACCGACTCGTTTATTGCCATCCACAAACGGGTGATTATTCACCAAATGAAACAAGTAAGCCGACGCCATCTCGAAGACTGTGGAATGCAGGAGTTCTCCGCCAAAGGACGCTTGTGGCTGTGCAATCGCCGATTGAAGCAGACCGAGATCACGCACTCCCGGACTTCCGCCGTATCGTTCAATTTGGTCGGCGTGAATCATGAGCACTTCATCCAACGTCAGAAACAACAGCATGGGCGACATGCTTTACTCCGCCAGCTTCTTTAATGCCCGGCCGAACTTCCGATTCGTTTTGGTTAAGGCTGCCTCAAACTTCTTTTGCCGAGCGCTGTCGGCAACCGGTGTGATCGTCAGGACGCGACCGTCGGTCGTGATCTCCAGCGGCGTCTCTGGTTCAATCTTCAGCAAGTCCATGACCGGCCTGTCGATCACGATGGCCCAACTGTTTCCGTGCTTCGTCAATTGTTTGATCATTGTTTTCCTTTTCGCATTCAGGTGACACAAAGTGGCCACAATGTATCACCGCTCTTCGGCGGCTGTCACGGCAGGTTCTGTGGCAAATCTAGGATGCGCGGCCGTTGCAATGATCGCGACCATCAAGCGGTGGATGTTGAAGTTGTCTTTGACGAATGAGGCACGCAGCGTTTCGCGGGTGTTGGAACCGAACGCTCGAATCGGCTGCTTGACCAGGAAGTGGAATAACTGCTCGACGAACGCCGAGTGCGTTTCTGGGCTGTCAGCCAGGAACTTGGCGAGGTCGTTGACGCCGTCGAACTGCACCATCTCGCCGTTGCGAGTTCGGTAGGCTCCTGTCGCGTTGACCGGCTTGCCGTTCTCTTCCTTTCGGAATCGGCCGACGGCGTCGAAGTGCTCCAGTGTGAATCCCAACGGGTTGATCATGGCGTGACAGGATTGGCAGGACTCCGGTTTGGTTTGCAGAGCGACCCGCTCGCGCGTCGTCAGGTCGGGCCGCAATTGTGGAGCCAACGGCGCGACCGCTTCCGGCGGAGGTCGCAGCGAGCGACCCAGCACGCTGCGAGCGATGAAGATGCCGCGATGAATCGGCGAGCTGCTCCCCGTGTAGGCGAAGCCCGCCATGAGATACGGGTGCGACAACACCCCCGCGCGTTGGTCCGGCTCAAGGTCGATCTTTTGGAACGGAGCATCCGCCGGCAATTCTGCGTCATCTTTCATCGCTCCGTAAAACTTGGCCAAGCGACCGTTCAAATAGATTCCGTCGGCCAACAAAAACTGCCGGAAGTCGGCGGAATCGCTCTTGATGATGTCTTCGAGGAACAACTCCAACGACGTGCGGAGATCGTTCGCGAGGACTGCGTTGAACTCCGGATATCGCTCGGAGTCCTTCGAGACGTCGGGAACGTGTTCGACCTTCAGCCAGGTCAGCAAGAACTCGCGCAGCTTGGATCGTGTTCTTGGATCAGCCAGCAATCGCTGAGCGTGCTGAGCGACTTGTTCTCGCGTCTTAAGCTCACCCTTCGCCGCTGCATCGAGCAACGCTTGATCCGGCAGCGAGTCGTACATCGCGAACGAGATGCGCGACGCGACGTCGTAAGGATCGGACACCAAAACGCCATCCGTACCGCGACCGTTAGGGAGCGGCCCGACCCGATTGGCAGATTCGACCGGGCCGCTCCCTAACGGTCGCGGTACGGACAACGAACTGAGCTCCCGATACAAAAACCTTGGCGACTTAAGTGTCAACAATACGACGCGCCGCACCGCTGTTTCGGAATCGACTCCCTCCGCGAAATGCCGATCGACGAACATTGCTCGTTGCTCATCGTCGAGCGGCCGACGAAACGCACGCTCGACGAACCGTCGGCAGAAACCTTTCAGCTTCTCGTCACGATCCGCCGCGTCACGCTTCGTACCGGCGAATTCCTCGAACCGCGAAGCGACAATCGTTGCGACGTCGATCGCGGCATCGGTCGTGGCTTGATCCCATTCTTTGGAGATCGACGTTGCCTTCTCCCAGCCGACGCTGCGATCGTCCGGCGGGAAGCGAGTCGTCACCACAAACGCTTCGCTCGGTCGGCTCGTCGAAAGGGACCGGGCCGGGATGACTTCGGTGATGCGATGCGGGCGCTTCCACTCCAGCGAGATCGACGCGGAGGCCGGCGGCTTCTCCTTGACCTTCTTGTCATCAACCCCTTGCTTGGCTTTCGAGAATTCCAGTCGCAGCGCGTACGTGCGACCGGCCAGCAGGAAGATCGACTCGCGATGTTCGGTCTCCTTTCCCGATTGCACCCAGTTATCGACCAGCGGTTGCTTGAGATCATTGATCCACAATCGCGCGGCTTGATCGGTGCGTATCACAAATTCGTACTCTCCCGTGTCGGGGGCCGTCACCGCACCTTCCCAGCGGATCGAGAACTCGTGTGGTTCCATCTTCTCGTCGTCGGGGCTTTTGTCTTTGAAGTCGAAGGCCACGACGGGATCGACTCGCTCGAGCGCTTTTGCATTACCTCGGAAGCCGCGAGCTTTGAAGTACTCGCCGCGCAGCCCCTCGTTGCCGTCAATACGTCCGGCTCCGCGAAAGCTGCCGATCAGATCGGCGACCGCGTAGCGATACTGCCGCACAGTCAGCCGAGACAACTCGACGCGCACCGGTTTGTTCCGTGCCTGCGCAGTCGGCGAGTAGAACGTGTCGTGAATGAATTGCGAAACCTTGCGAGCGTCCTCACCGATACACGTCCCCGGCTTGTCCTCCGGCATCGACTTGCTGATGTACGCGGTCAGTTCCCCAACCGAACGCTCGCCGACCAGCGGATGCGGATAGCTCTCGATCGTCCCTTCACCCTTCGCGCCGTGACACGACACGCAAACTTGCTGATAAATCTGCTCGCCCGTGCGTTCAGCACCGCAGACCGTTGAAACGCCAAGGAACATCACCCATCCGCCAAACAAGATTCTCAGACGTGTTTGATGAGCAAGCATGGGGCGAGGCGGGAATCTCTTGGAAGGCAGAGCGAGCGGGAGGCGACAGGCAACGTGAGGATCATAAATCGCGGACTCCGGGTGTCGAGCGACGTCCACACAATCTCTGGCCTACAATGCGAACGCGGGATCGAGCGATCGTCACACACTCGCAGAGGTTGAGCAAATCATGCCACCATTCGGCGTCGGAATACTGGGAGCCACCGGCTACATCGGCACGCCGTATCGCAAGGAGATTCGGGAGTCACCGTCGGACGCTCGGATCGTCGCGCTCTGTGCTCGGCGGCGCGATTTACTGGACATGGCGGCCCGGCAGGATAACGCCCCCTTCATCACCGACGATTGGCGGCAGGTCGTCGAGCATCCCGACGTGAACCTGATCCTCGTCGCGACTCCTGATGCGCGGCACCACGAGGCCGTCATGGCCTGTGCCGCCGCCGGGAAACACGTTGTGTGCGAGAAGCCGATCGGAATGAATGCCGTCGAAGCGTTCGACATGTGGTCCGCGTTCCGTGATCGCGGACTCGGACACTTCGTACCGTTCTGGACACGGTATGTGCCGGTCTTTCAACGCACACGCGAGATCGTCCAATCCGGCAGGCTCGGCGAGATTCGAGCCGTCATCTATCGCTGGCACAATCCGCGACCGGCGGCGATGCCGTTCACTTGGCGTGACGATGCGGAACTCTCAGCGGCTGGGAGCCTCGCTGACGTCGGCTCGCACGCTTACGACACGATCCGCTGGCTGCTCGGCCAAGAAGCCGTGCGAGTTTTGGTTCACGCGGATGTCATCACACCCGCCAAGCCCGATTTGGGAGCCGTCAATTTGGACGAGGCATTGCGATGGAGCGGAGATCACACGGGCGCTAAATCATCGTCGCGTCGTCGTGGCACCGCCTTCGATTTTGCCGACATCGCGTTCGTGCTCGACAACGGAGCCGTTGGCTCACTGCTGCTCTCGCACGCGCCGTTCCTTCGCAAAGGCTTGGCCCCAGAAGTGGAATTGCACGGCACCGAGGCGTCGCTGTCGCTGGACCGAGTGAGCGGCCGACTGATGCTGGCTCGCGCGGGCAATCCTCCCGAGCTGTTGGAAACCGTCACTGATCCTGGATTCGGCAATCGGTTCGCGCGGCATGTCTTCCCGGCTTTGCACGCGCGCATCGCGAACGAACCGACCGATCATCCCGGCCTCGACGACGGCTATGCGGCGCAGCGTTTCACCGATGCCTGCACTCTTTCAGCGCGCCAAGGAACTTGGACATCTCTGGCCGACGAGACGCCTAATCGCCAGGCAACTGGCTGAAAACCAGACGCCGACGTCCGTTGCAAATCTCGTTGGAGACGTTACAAACTCGCCCCTTTCCCACGATCAAAGCTAAACTTTGTTTCCTCTGAATGGCATGGGAGTTTCGACTTGGTTCAGAACCTCTACGAAGGCATGTTTATCCTGGACAGCGGCAAATACGCCGCCAGCCCTGACGCTGGCACAAATCATGTGCTGGAAATCCTGCAAAAGTCGGGTGCCACGATTGTCGCTCATCGTCCGTGGGCGGATGGCAAACTCGCCTACCCGGTGAAAGGCAACAAAAAGGGCTTGCACCTGTTGACGTACTTTACGATGCCGTCGAGTGGCCTGACCGAGGTCACTCGGCAAGTGAGCCTCAGCGAAATCATCCTGCGTCACATGGTCTTGAAGCACCCGAAGGTGCTCTTCGACGCGATGGTCAACGCGCTCAGCGGCAAGGAAGGGACGTTCCGGCACGTCGAGAACGTCGATGAAGCTCCGCGACCCGCTCGCCGTGGACGTGATGAAGAAATTCCGGTCGAAGCCATCGATGCCTTGGCAGACATCGAAGAATAACGCGAATCGTGGCCTCCTCCTTGAGGCCGACCAAGCTGCCGGTCACGGTGATGGGAGGGCCAATCATGGCCAGTTTTAATAAGGTCATCCTGATAGGTAATCTGACTCGCGATCCTCAGGTGCGTTACACGCCCGGTGGAATGGCGGTGTCAGACATTGGTTTGGCGGTCAACCGGACTTGGTTCGACAAGCAGACCAATCAAAAAAAAGAAGACGTCACTTTCGTTGACGTGACACTTTGGGGCCGGACCGCCGAGATCGCAGGTGAGTATCTCGCCAAAGGCAAGCAAGTCTTGATTGAAGGCCGCTTGCAACTCGATTCCTGGGACGACAAAGAAACCGGCCAGAAACGCAACAAGCTCAAGGTCATCGGTGAAAACATGACGATGCTTGGCAGCCGCCAAGATGGCGGCGGCGGTGGACGTGGACCTGGTGGTCCAGCAGCATCGGCGGGGGATTCCGGTGGAAACTTCTATAATCAAGAACCTCCCGAACAGTCCGGCGGCTACGAACAATCTGCTCCTTCCGGTGGCGAAGGTGGCGGCGATGTCCCCTTCTAGTTCCAATCCATCCGAGAAAGATTGAGAGAGTCAGCGAAGATGCCAAACAAACGACATCAACACGCGGAAGTAAGTACCGGTCATCGTTCAGTGATCGAGTTGCTGTTGACGGAAGAAATCCCGTCGCTCGGCAAGCAAGGGGAGATCGTCCGCGTTCGTCCCGGTTACGCCCGCAATTATTTGTTGCCTTACGGACTGGCCACCGTCGCCACAACCGTGAACAAGCGGCGCGTCGAAAAGCACCGAGCCGCGCAAGATCAGGTCCGGGCCGATCGTCGCAAAACGATTCAAGACTTGGCGAACGCCGTCAGCAAGTACAGCGTGACGCTGGAAGCCAACGCGACCCCTGAAGGTCATCTCTACGGTTCGATTTTGGCCAACGACATCAGCAAGGCGCTCAAAGCCGCCAGCTACCCGGTCGAGCCCGATCACGTCAAATTGGACGGGCCGCTGAAAGAGCTGGGCATGTACACCGTCAAGTTGCACTTCGCACCGGAAATCGAGACCGAGGTTAAGGTGTGGGTGGTTCCGTCCGCCGCCGCTGCGGCCTCGGCGGCGAAGTCGTAGTCGCGAGGCGTCCAGAAGTCTGACATCTCCGATTTCAGAACGACAAGTGGATTCTAACAGTGGAGGGCAATGGCCCTCCGCTGTCGTTTTGTCGCTCCGGCCGCTTGCCGGACAGGAGGACAACGATGGCCGCTGCGAATGACGCTCGTGGCTTTCAGGGCAAGCTGCCGCCGCAGAATCTCGAAGCCGAGATGGGCGTGCTGGGCAGCATCATGCTGATGCACGAAGCCATCGACGAAGTCGGCGACTTGTTGATCGCCGACCATTTCTACGCCGACCGCCATCAAAAGATGTTCGCCGCTGTGATGGGGCTGTACGAGAACGGCGTCCGCGGCATCGACGCGGTCACGCTTGCCGAGGAACTCGATCGCCGCAAGCAACTCGATGAGATCGGCGGCGTTGAATACCTCGCCAAGATTCTCGAAACGGTCCCCAACGCCGCGCACGCGAAATACTACGCGAAGATCGTCCGCGACCGCTGGATTCAGCGCAGCCTCGTTTACGCCTGCACGGAGATTTTAGACGAATGCTATTCCGGCACGCGCGAGACCGATGATGTGCTGCACTCGGCCGAGCAACGTGTGTTCGGCATCCTCGAACAGCAAGTGAAGGCCGACAAAATCCAACTGGGGGACATCCTGATCGACGCCTTCGACCGCATCCGATCGCGGCTCGACATGGAAGGGACGATTAGCGGCCTCAGCTCCGGGTTCACGGATCTCGACGAAAAACTCAACGGTTTTCAGGGTTCGGAAATCATCATCCTGGCCGCTCGGCCGAGCATGGGAAAAACCGCGCTGGTCTGCAACATCGCCGAGTCGGTCGCGGCCGACTCGAAGAAAGGCTGCCTCATCTTCAGCCTGGAAATGTCCAAGCTGGAATTGGCCGAACGCTTGCTGTGCATTCGCGCGAAGGTCAACGGCCACCGGCTTCGAGCGGGAACGATTGACGAAGTCGAACTCGAACAATTGATGAACGCCGCTTCGCAACTCAGCCAGACGCCGCTGTTCATCGACGACCAGCCGGGCCGCTCGATGCCGCAGATCAGCGCGGTCGCGCGGCGACTGCAACGCCGCTTCGGATTGGGACTGATCATCATCGACTATTTGCAGCTCATCGAACCCGAAGACCGGCAATCGCCACGCGAACAGCAAATCGCCCAGATCACGCGGCGGCTCAAGTTTCTCTCCAAGGAACTGCACATTCCGGTCATCGCCTTGGCCCAGCTCAATCGCGGAGTTGAGAACCGCGAAGACAAACGACCGCGATTGGCCGACCTGCGCGAAAGCGGTGCGATCGAGCAAGATGCCGACGTCGTCATCTTTCTCCATCGCCCCGACATGTATGACCCCGAAGACCGTCGCGGCGAAGCCGACCTGATCGTGGCCAAAAACCGTAACGGACCGATCGGCACCGTGACGTTATCGTGGCTCAGCGAGTCCATGCGATTCGGCGACCTCGCGCACATCCACGAACCCGCCGGCGGTTTCTTTGGCGGCAAGACCGGTGGTCTCGACCGATAGGTAGGCAAAGTAGACGAGTCACGGAGAGGCTGTGAAGTTTTCGTGGAGCACGTTTTCAACGTGCTCGAAAACAGGCTGATTGGGCACGTTGAAAACGTGCCCCACGTCATTTATTCACAGCCTCGGAGTGACCGGTCTACTTTGCTGGCGACACGACGCCGTCTCGTTCCGCGAGGCGGCGAGCAGTACGGACGCCAGAGGCGAGCGCCCCTTCCATCCAACCGACGAAGGCGTAGCTCGTATGCTCACCGGCGAAGTGCAGATGGTCTTGGTGCCCGCGATCCAACAGAGGGCCAACCGTCGTGACTTGGCCGGGAGCGGGAAATGAATACGTGCCTCGCGCCCACGGATCGCTGACCCAATCGACGAACCGACTGGCGACGATCGCTTTCGCCGCTCCCGGATACAGCCGATCCAATGCAGCACGACAACGAGTATCGCGTTCACTTTCGGGCCAACCGCGACACTCGTCCGCGGCGCGTCCGCCGGCAAAGGCCACCAGCCCGTGCGGTCCCGCGTCACCTTGCCCCGCCGTCGTTTCCCACGTCAGTTGAATCGGTCCGCTCGCCATCGCGTTGGGCTGACGCTGCTGATCGCGCCAAATAGGTTGGTCGAAGACCGCGAGATATTTCGTGCTGACCGCCAGCGGTACGGTCAGTTGCGGCGGCAACGGGGGATCGAACGCAATCTTGCTCCAAGTCGACGGCGGAACCGTCAACACCACGTCATCCGCTTCGAGCGTTTCGCCGTCGTGCAATTTGACAAACACACGGTTGTCGCGAATTCGAATCGCGTGGACAGGGCAGCCGAACTGGATGGTCGGCTTAGGGGAAGAATTCACAAAGTTGTGATACAGCAAGGACGCCAGTTGCTGGGCTCCTCCAACACAGTGCAACGTGTCGGTCTCGTCCCAAAACTTTTGAAGTCCGCCACCGCGAACGATCGCCAAGATGCCCAGCCAATTTTGCCACGCGGGAATCAATCCGTTGATGCCCGTCATCTGAATCTCGATCAGTTCGCGGCAACGCGGGTCCACGTCGAGCTTCCGAATCCAATCATCCAACGAGCGTGCATCGAGTTCCTTTGCATTCGGGCTTTCCCACGGCCGGTTCGCATCGACGATTTTTGCGGCATCGGCATTGATCTGTTCCAATGCGGACCGCATCTCCTTCCAAATCCGAACTGCGGTCGAAGGCGGGAGCTGTTTACCCCAAACGGAAATCACGTCGCTCGGATTCCACGGCATTTCGGTGAATTGCAAACCAAAGCGTTTGGCGTAGGCCATCCAAGTCGGCTGATTGGGGCCGACCAGTTCACCTCCCCCTTCAATCGTCTTGCCTTTGATGAGATCAGTAAACGTGAGCACTCGTCCGCCGACGCGATGCCGCGCTTCCAGCACCGTCACACGATAACCGGCCGTCGCCAATTCATCCGCGCACGCCAAGCCGGCGAAGCCCGCGCCCACCACAACGACACGCGGCAAGTCGTCGCTCGCCGGAGCGGCACGGCAAGAATCGAGAGCCAACAAGCCACCCGCCGCGGACAATGCCGCTTGCAGTACCTCGCGCCGAGTCGGCGCGTCAGGGCAGCAAGCGTGTTGATTTTGCAAATGCCGATAGATCGAGAAAAACATGTGCGTCTCCCGGCTCGTCCTTAGTAATCCGCGATGGACCCATCCGGATTTCGCCCGCGCGTTGGCCACTCCGGCTTGCTCGGCGTCTTCGCGATTTCTGCGAGCTTCGCTTCGTCGACCTCACAGCACAGGCCGACTCCTTGCGGCAGCGAGGCGTAGCCCTCTTTGTCGATCGACCAGTTCTTCGTCACGAGACCCGGCGGCGAGATGCTCGGGTAGTACTCGTGGATCAAATAGAACGGCACTGCCGCGCTGCAATGCAGACTGGCTGTCGCTCCGAGATCGGTCGTCACGCAGTGCGGCGCGATCGGGACGTGATACGCCTCGCCGAGAATCGCGATCTTGCGAAGCTGCGTGATGCCGCCCGTGTGAGCACAATCGACTTGCAGGATGTCGGCACAGCCTTCGTGCAGATAGGTGATGACGTCCCAGATCGTGCGAGCTTGCTCGCCGACGGCCAGCGGAATGCTGATGTGCTGCTTCAGTCGCTTGAAGACTTCGATGTTGCCAGGGACGGCCGGCTCTTCGAGGTAGAGCACGTCATACGGCTTGATCGCGTTGGCGAACTGAATCAGGAACGGCGGCGGCATCGCGCAGTGAGCGTCGAACATCACGATGCCGTCCGGCCCGACTTGCTTGCGAGCGTTCTCGACCGACTTCACGAAGCCTTCGATCTGCTGCGGAGTGCCAGAGAACGGCTGCGGGCCGGCTCCGACTTTGGTGGCGTTCGGCGTCGGATAGAACCGCAGCTTGTCGCGTGTCGGCCCGCCGAGCAGCCGATAGACCGGCACGCCCCACAGCTTGCCGGTGATGTCCCACAGCGCCATGTCGATGCCGGCCAGAGTGTGCGTCATGAATGGCCCGCCGCGCATGTCGCGATGCGAGCGATAAATCTTCTGCCACAGATGCTCGATCCGCGTCGGGTTCTCGCCGTCGAGCAATTCAAACAGAGACTTCGCGAGCAGCGCGGCGACATACGGCTCAAGCTGGTCGATCTCGCCCCATCCGGTGACGCCGTGATTCGTCTCCAACTTGAGGAAGACTTTTCGTTGCATCGGCGTCGCCGTGAGCTTCGTGATTTTGATCGTCGTCGTCCGATCGCCGACGTTGGCTGCCGGGTTGTTTGTGTCATCGACGCCGAACGCCTCGTTGAATCGTGGCCCGAAGCTGCCGGCCGCGACACCTCCTGCCGCCAAAACACCCAACGAAGTCAGCCAATCACGTCGATTCGTCATGTCGTTGCTCCCGAGAGACGGTCTGTTTCAAGACGTCGAGCCAATCTGACTCGGACTGGCTCGCATCGTGACGACTTCAGGCCTTCCTGTCGTGTGGTTGCGTCATCGCCACATGCCGCCGAACAACAAAATCACGGGGCTGCCGGACTGCCAGTTGGTTCTTTTTACGATGGTGGAGGTGGAGGTGGATTCATCGCCTTCCCCAGCAGGCCAGCAAGCGAGCCAGCAACGGCTCCGGCAACACCGTAGACGATGCCCCAGAAGATTTGAGCAAATTCGGTCATGTCGCCATGACCGGTGCCGTAGACAACGACCGCGATCAATCCCCAACTGATCGCTCCCAAGAAGACTCCCTTCAGAGCGGATTGAGCAAAATAGAGCGCCAGGAGAATGAACAGTGCCACGCCAATCCCGACGGCCATTGTTCCTGTCGTCGGACCGTAATAATTGAAAGACGCAAGCATGCTGACCTCTCGATTTCTTGCCGTGTGATTGTGGAATCTACCCAGCGACCGACATTGGACACTCGGAGAATTTTGCGTCAAGAGTTTGTTCCGTGGAAGAGAGTGCCTGACGGGCGACTTTCTTGCACGGAATCCCCAAAGAGACTCTGAACGGCAATCCCGACGAACGGCCACCGGTTGGATCGCCAGCGGAGCGTTTGCGATACACTGCTCGCCCCTTGGTGTTCAGTTTTCAAAGACTCCTCAAAGAAGCCGGGCTGTTTTGAAAAGCCCGGCTTCTCAACTTCAGAGAATTCTCGCCTCGATGTCGTCTCACTTTCTGTTCGTCGTCTGCCAAGTCGGCACCGAAGCCACCGTCAAAAACGAGGTCGCTCGAAAGCATCCGAGCTTTCGGTTTTCGTTTTCGCGACGCGGGTTTCTGACGTTTCGCATTCCCGATGAGGTCGCTCGCGATCGCAAGTTTGAGTTGAACTGCGCGTTCGCTCGGACCTGGGGCTTTTCATTGGGGAAAGCGATTGGCACTGACGGGCAGCAGTTGGCACGCGATTTCTGGCAGCCGTTCGTCGAGCGGTATCCGGCTGAGGTCTTGTCGCAGTTCCAGCATCTGCATGTCTGGCAGCGCGACAGATTTGTTCCAGGGGACTCCGATTTCGAACCAGGAATCACTCCGCTGGCCGAGGGAATTGGCGAGCTGATTTTGGAACATCAGCCAAACGTGAAAATCGCCTCCCAACCTTTTGGTGAGCCGGAGGGCGTTAGCCCCCGGACGGATTCGTCCCAGAGTCCGGGGGCTGACGCCCACCGGCTCACCAGCAACTACTCCACTTGGTCGCTTCCATTGAATGAAGACGCGCAGGTGGACGACCGCGTTTTGGACTGCGTCATCGTCGAACCGAACGAATGGTGGTTCGGTTGGCATCGAGCCAATACCGTCGAGACTCGTTGGCCGGGAGGTGTCCCGTGTGTGGACTCGCCGGAGAATATGGTTTCGCGAGCGTTCCTTAAGATCGAGGAAGCATTACGGTGGTCCGAGTTGCCCATTCAAAAGGGCGATCGGTTCGTCGAGATTGGCAGTTCTCCGGGAGGCTCGTGCCAAGCGTTGTTGAATCGCGGTTGCCTCGTAACCGGCATCGACCCTGCCGAGATGGACCCGCTTCTGCTGGCCAATCCGAACTTCACGCATCTCCGATCGCGAGCGAAGAGAGTCGAACGGAACGATTTTCAAGCTTTTCGCTGGCTGGCGATGGATGCGAATGTCGCTCCGAAATACACGCTCGACACGGTGGAGGCGATCGTGACTCAACCAAACGTGCGGATCGAAGGATTGTTTTTGACGCTCAAGCTGACCGACCTGGCGTTGGCCGCCGAACTGCCGTTGTTTCACAAGCGAATCCGCTCGTGGGGCTATCGCCGTGTGCGGGCTCGGCAATTGGCGTTCAATCGGCAAGAGGTGTGCGTGGTGGCATCGGATCGGCATCAGCAACTCGACGGGGTTGGAACGACAACACGAGCCCGACGAATCAAGGGAGACGACGAATGAACGCAGGCGTCGAAACATTCGTCGTCTCCTTCAATTCGTCGGGCACCTCTTTTCCTTTTCGATCGCAACCTCGTTGCGCTACCGAGTTCGGCCGACCATCCGAGGCCCGCTCACATTCGGGCTGTCTTTCGAGAAGAACCGCCGTTCCAAACCGTGAGCCGACGTCACCCCGATGCGCGGCGACACAGCGATCTGTTGATCACGGACCGAATCATCGTTGGGCTGTTCGATCCAAATGCGAGTTCCGCGTGTGAGATCCCAGCCATCCAACCGTCGGTCCACGGCGAACGCTTCGCAGAGTCGAGCGGGGCCGCGTGCCAGATCGCTCGGAGCACACTGACGGCGTTGCTGCATGAGTTCGATCCCTTGAAGAGGCATCACCGCTCGAATGAGTACCGCGCTGGCGATGCCACGCGATTCCGTTACGGCATTCAGGCAATGCCGTCCGTGAATCGGATAGACGTACAACAATCCCGCGCGGCCGAACATCGTCCCATTCTTGCGAGTCCGCCCGCGATACGAGTGCGACGCCGGGGCGTCCGCCGCGAGATAGGCTTCAGTTTCGACGATGACTCCGGAACACAGACCGTGTGGAGTTCGCCGAACGAGACGCATTCCGATCAACTCGCGAGCCACTTCCGCCGGATCACGGTCGTAGAAGTCTCGTGTCAGCAAGGCCATCGCCAGTCTCTTCCGTCGCGGTGTCGCGACTCATCGGATCGAGGGTCGTCATCCGTCAGAACGGGAAATCGCAAAGATGTCGAGAACGACGGCGAGATCTTCGTTTCAATCATGCTGAGTGAGGTGCCCCGCGCACAACGAGAGCAGTTCGACACGTGAAGACACCTCAAACTTCGTGTAAATCGCTCGCGAGTGCGAATGCACGGTATTGATGCTGATCTGCAACTTGTTAGCAACTTCTTTCTCGGAGCGTCCGCTCAGCAACTCGTTGTAGACGCGGCGCTGCGCGGGCGTGAGTTGTTGTTTGCATCGTTCTCTGTCTTCGTTGGTGCGGACAGGGACCGGCTGATTGCGCGTCGAATCGTCAACACCCTCGGCCTCCGCTTGAGCCGAGCCGAGGTCATGACAAACCTTCAATTGGTACGGCCCAATCTCCACGAGAGCCGCTGCCGGCAACACGGCTTCCACAATCGGCTGACCATTCAGCCGCGTCCCGTTGCGGCTGTCGAGGTCACGAATCAGGAACTCGGTCGGTGTCCGCACAAGCACCGCATGATTCCGCGAGACAGCCGAATCGGGCAGGCACAGCACATTGGTCGCCATGCGGCCTATCGTTGTCTCGGCAACCTCAACACGTTGAATGCGCTCGACCACCCCGGCATATCGAATCACAAAAAACAACTCGCCGGTCATCTCGCACGTCCTTTGTCAACGCTCGGAACCTCACCTGTTCAGGTGAGGAGAATGTTGTTGCGATTCTCCGTCAAGTCTGGAAGATGAGACCGCACTCGCACGAGTTGAGTTTCAGACAACAAACACCAGTCACTCAGCCTGATCCACGTCACATGACAACAATGTCTACCAACCTCCGAAACTCTGACAACTCCGTCGCCCCGGCTTGTGAGTTGGGTGGCAACCGCCGAGCCATCGCTGGGCGTGATCGACGCATCAACACCCACGAGGTTCGACTTGCCCAACAACCGCAACACGAGGGCTGCGACCTTCGGAAAAGCTTCGGTCGCACCACCCAGCCGCTACTCTGGCATGTAATCGTCATCTCAAGACGCCGGGCTTCGCATTCTCTCAGTCTGCGACGGCATTGCTGGCGCAGTCCCAAAGGCAAGTCACCAAGCCTGGGCGGGAATACGAGTCGCTCCGAATCGGTGGAGCACGAGACCCACGCACAGCGCGTTCTTTCCGATCCGACAACTTCAACTTCATTTCGATCCTATGAATTCTGAATGAACGCCGACCAGAAGTTTCTTGTGATCGCCGTCAACCAGGTGGCAAGCAGAGCCAACCTCGACTTCAGTACGAAACTCATTGAACGCTGTCTGATCTCGTTGAATTGTTCGGACGTCGCAGAGAACAGTATCCACCAAACATTTCACTCTTGGATTGTGAGGCTTAAGAATGGCTGCACCCCCGAACGAATTCGCGTTTGACCTCGCCGCCGCCTTGGCTGCTGCTGAGCGATGGTCTGAACGCGAGGATCATCATGAGACTTTCGAGGAAGCATCGCGAAACAAACAGTATTCCAAAGTGGATACTGCCGAACGGTGTGCTGCTCGAACAAATCGCTTACTGGGTAGGCTCCGAGTAAACGCTCCGGCTTCTGCTGAAGTCATTGGCCGAGAATTTCAGGAGTCAATGGGCGCTGATTTCGCCAACAGCGAAGTCACACCAAAGATGGTCAGTGATGCCCTGCTCGAACGAGTGATTGGAATGACTCGCGACTTTCAGTTCGTTGAGTTCCTGGAAATGGCCGTGTTTGTCAGTAAGTCGGTCGGTCGAGTTGAGACCAAATTGGGCGGAGGAAGAGTCAGCTTCGGCACAGGCTTTATGGTATCTCCCCGATTGTTGATGACGAACCATCACGTCTTAACGTCGGCTGACGACGCAGCAAAAAGCACCATCGAGTTTGACTTCCAACGCGACCGGCGTGGCAAAGTGATGCGCTCTCAAAAGTTTCAGTTGGATCCAACGACCTTTTTTCTCAACGATAAGAAACTGGACTTCGCATTGGTCGCCGTGTCACTAGGCAGTTCTGGACGACCGCTCCGAGACTATGGCTGGTGTCCACTCCGTAAGGATCCGGGCAAGATTATCACAGGGGAGCCAATCAACATCATTCAGCATCCCAAGGGGGAACTGAAGCAAGTGGTGATCCGAGAGAATCGCTTGCTCGACGCTTTCGATGGCGCGGACATCTTCTACCACTACGAGGCAGACACCGAACCGGGCTCATCTGGTTCGCCGGTCTTCAACGACCAATGGGAAGTGGTCGCGCTCCACCATAGTGGAGTTCCCAGACGAAATAAGAAGGGCGAACTCCTCGATATTGATGGGACTGTCTGGCGAGAAGGCGGAGACCCGTCACGACTGGATTGGGTGGCCAATGAAGGAGTGAGAATCTCCAAACTCGTCGAATTCATCTCCAAGGCGTCAGTGAGCAATGCCGCGAAGCCGCTGCTGAAGGAATTCCTTGAGCCTAAGTTGCCTGTTGAATCTGAATCAGACCAAGCGAGCGTGATCTCGCCCGATATTCCCTCTTCCGATACCACGAATCATAAGGATCTACCCATGTCCGATTGCGTGAAACCTTCAAGCGGTTGCAGCGTCACCATGACAGTTCCTCTGCACATCACCTTGAGTTTCGGCGTTCCTGCCGCTGGTACCACGTCCTTAGTAGTCGGCCCAACCGCGACGCCGGACGAAGGTTTGCTTGAAAAGGTCGAGCCCGATCCAAGCGATACGGACTACGAACGTCGCCCTGGATACGAGTCGGATTTCCTGGGGCTTGATGTTCCATTTCCGAAGCTCACGAATGCCTCACGCCCCAAGGCATATGTCCTTGATGGGGAAGGTGGAGATGACGCGACTTTGATCAAGTACCACCACTACAGCGTCATCTTCAATCGGGTTCGCAAGCTCGCCTTCGTGGCCGGAGTGAACTACGACCCAACGGCGAAGGTCCAACATCCACGAGATAAAGACGGCGACAAGTGGTTCTACGACCCGCGTGTAACACCCGAGAAAGAACTTCAAGCGGGCGAAGCTTTGTATGTCGGGAATCCGCTCGACCGTGGCCACTTGGTACGCCGCGCGGATGCGGGCTGGGGCGCAACCAAGAAAGAGGCCAAGCTCGCCAATGATGATACGTTCCATTTCACGAATTGTTCGCCACAGCACGAGATTACGAATCAGGGCAAAGTGAAAGAGGCTCCATCAGGACTGAAGCTGTGGGGCAAATTGGAAGATCACGTCGCCTCACAAGGCAAAACTAACAAGCGGAACCTTTGCATCTTCAACGGTCCAGTGTTCCGAAAGTCGGACGTCAAATACCTTG
>CAMDPX010000146.1 GCA_945905295.1 Planctomyces sp. SH-PL62
CACGGCGAGAGATCGCGACCTACATCGCCTACTACAACAACTCCCGCCGACACTCATCCCTCGATTACCTCACCCCCACCGAATTCGAATCTCAAATGCTCGCCGAAAATAGTGACTCACACTGTCCGTGAAACACCGAGCACCTCAACTGAAGGCCATAGCGCCGGAGGTCGATCGACTGCTTGGTCCGGCTGAGCCGGTCACCGACGTGCTGGCGGCGCTGGATCGCCAATACAAAGTCGGCAACAAGCCTGCCGTCTATTTCCTGGAGCCCGATCAGCCGATCGCTCCGCACCTCAATGACCTGCTTAAGCCTAATACTGATTTCTTGAATGCGGCAGCGCGGCGTGCATATCGGAACGGCGCTCATGCCGACGCCGTCACGCTCTACGACGAATACTTCAAATTGCTTGCGGCGGACCCAATCAAAGCACAGACAACCCGTACGCAACGCCTGAGTCGCACAATCGCGCTTCGTGAACTGGGAGGTGTGCAACCGGCTCGTGACGAACTGCGCGGGCTGTTGTCGTTGGTTGAATCAGATGACAGCACACCGGCGTTCATCAAAGGTCGAGTCCACCAACACTTGGCCATTTGCGAATGGCGACTCGGAGACCGCGAAGTCGCGCTGCGCGAGGCGAAAGAATCTCTGAAGGCTTTTAGCGACGACCCCGTATTCGCGGCGGACAAGAAACAGACCGAGCAATTGGTCGCGGACCTGAAGGCAAACAAACCACTCCCTCCGCTGGCGAAGGTCGATGTGGTTGCGGCCTTGGAGAATGCGCGAGTCCGGTTTCGGGCCAGAGCGGCCCTGGCCACGCTCCCCTTGAATCAGTCGGCGGTTCCCCTGCTCGATCAAGTGCTCGGCCCGACGAAATCGCCCCAGGAAGTCTTCGAGACGCTCGACCGCCAGTATCGCGAGCAAAACAAATCCGCGATCTGGTTCCTGCCCTTGAGCCAGCCGATCGCCCCGCACCTCGACGAACTCCTCGGCCCGTTGCCGGCCAAGGTCAAGGAATAAAACCTCCGTTGTGGCCGGTCTCCCGACCGAGCCACTCCGGCCGACCGATAGGTCTCCCCGAATGGCCAAGAAGATTGGGAATGCAAATCTAAGCTGCTGTTCGAAACGAGGAGACCTCCGGTCAACGCACTGTGACTCGGTCAGGAGACCGGCCACAACAAGAGATCATGCCGTCGCATCTTTCGACGGAGCGCGGGTTGGCGTATGCTGGTGGCCGTCCTGATTGCGAGTCCGTGGAGACAATCATGTTGACTGCCAAGATTTATGAAGGTCGCATCGAACCGGAACAGCCGATTCCCGATGTGTGGGAGGGACTGACCGTACAAGTGCTGCCGTTGCTGCCAGAAGAACTCGCGGACGATTTGGAGCAACGGCTGTCTGCATTCCACGCTCTCGGTGCGACGGAGTTCGCTGACGGAGAAGCGCGGCAAATCACGGAAGCGTGGTCCGAAATGGATCGTCGCAGTCGAGATGAGGTTGCTCGGTTGATGCGGGAAGCTTCGCTGTGACCAAGTATTTGCTCGACACGAATCATCTCTCGGCGTACCTCGGCCGGCATTCGACGCTGGAGACTCGAATCGACTCGGCAATGCGTGCGGGCGACCGATTTGGCTTGTCTCTGCCCGTGCTGTTTGAATACCGAGCGGGCATTCGCCTTGGTCAGTATTACCAACGAAACTTGTCTCGGCTTCGCGCCAGCTTGACGCTGTTTCGTGTTTGGCCGATGGACGTGGAAACATCCGGCGAGTTTGCCGACCTCTTTCGAGAATGCCGCGAACAAGGGCGGGTCATGTCGCAGTTCGACATGACGATTGCTGCGGTGGCTCGCCAACAGAATTTGGTGCTGCTGTCCGCCGATCAAGATTTCAAAGGCGTGGTGCGTTTGAAGTGGGAAAATTGGCTCTGACTGTGCCTCGAAAAAGTCGGAAGCGTCTTGTCTGAAATCGACCCAGGAAGTCTTCGAGACGCTCGACCGCCAGTATCGCGAGCAAAACAAATCCGCGATCTGGTTCCTCCCCTTGAGCCAGCCGATCGCCCCGCACGTAAACGACGCGCTGTCCGCGTTGCCCGTCCCCCGTCCAGCTTGTCTGGATCGAGCGACCGATGGCTCTCCGAGATGACACTGTTTGGGTTGTCGAGCGCAGCCTCTTTCGCAAGCGGCAGAATCGCCACCGTCGGACTGTGTGCGATGTGCATAACTGGAACAGCGGGTATCACCGATTCTGTCTCCGCTGGTTTCCCACGCGACACAAACCCGCAGGTCATGGCAGCCATCCAACTCGGCCGATGTCTTCTGCGGCCGCGGCAGCCCTTGCCGGTCAGCGCCGGGTGTGAGATGTCCCGCCTTGTATTCGCTGTGATTCGCGTGGTCTGTGGCGACCCGCCGTGAAGAATTTCCAAAGCCCGATTTCGGAGTTTCACTATGAAGAAGTACGCCCTGCTGTTGGGTCTGTTGATGGTGACTGGGTTTGTTTCGAGTGCGTCTGCTAAAGATCGGATGTGCTGCTGCGATCCGTGGCCGGCTCACCTGCAAGCGCAATGCTGTGCGGGAACGCTCTTGCCTTATCACGTCTCGCTGAAGCGTGCTGAGGATGCCACGCACGCGGAAGCCGCGTTGGCTCAGGTCACTCAAGAGAAGAGCAACCTGCAAGCAGAGATGGCCAAGTTGCAGGCGGAGCTCAAAGCCGCCGTCGCTGCACGCGGTGCCGCGGTTGCCGAGCGTAACGCCGCCATCGCCGAACGTGACAAGGCGAAGAGCGATCGCGATTCGGCGGTTGCCGAGCGAGACAAGTCTCGCGCTGAGGCAGTCGAATCAGCGAAAGCGGCTAACGATCAAAAGAAGCAGGCCGATGCCGCGAAGCTAACGGCCGAGGCGGCATCGAAGGCCAAGAGTGAAGCCGAAGCGGCTGCTGCTGTCGCAGAGAAATCGAAGACGGAACTCGCCAAAGCAAAGGAGGAGATCAGCGAGCAACTGAAACAGGCTCAAACCGCGCTCGTCAAAGAGAAGGACGCGGCGAAGCAAGCCATTGACGAAAAGACCAAAGTCGCTGCCGATTTGAAGAAGGCCGGAGAAGAACTGGCCGACCTGCGACAGAAGCTCCTCGCACTCTCCGAGAAGAAAGCGAAGAAGGACGAGCAAAACGAGAAGCAGGACGAGGCGAAGAACGAGACTCAAACCAACGCCGAGACGGCTGGGACCGATTCTGACGAGTAACTCGGCAAACGATCGGACCGCAATCCATTTCATGAAGCCCCGCATCGCTCGATGCGGGGCTTCTTTTTTGAACGCGAATCGACGTTAATCTTCGCTCATCCCGACGGTGTTTCGGTCCATTCGCGGAGGAGTCTGTCTTGATTGGTCGCTGGCGAATCGCCGCCTCAATTCTCTGTTCGCTGTTGCTTGCTCGAACCGCTTCCGCGGACGAGCAGGATGACTTCAAGCAGCGCGTGCAGCCGTTGCTGGAGCGTCGTTGCTACGAATGCCACAGCCATCGCTCCAAGGAATTACAAGGGGGCCTGACGCTCGATTCGCGCAGCGGTTGGGTCAAGGGAGGCGATTCGGGACCAGCGGTCGTGCCGGGCAAGCCGGACGAAAGTTTGCTCATCAAGGCGGTGCGGCGCACGAGCAAAGACTTGCAGATGCCCCCCAACGAGAAGCTGAAGGACGAGGAGATCGCGGTCCTGGTTGAGTGGGTTCGTCGCGGAGCGGCCGATCCGCGCGAGTCACCGGACTCGGAAAGCGGTGGCGGATCGTGGACCGAGAAGCTGGCTCAGCGACGGAAACATTGGTGCTGGCAACCGGTCAAACGACCGGCTGTGCCGCACGTCAAGCAGAGCGATTGGCCCAACAATCTGATTGATCGCTTTGTGCTCGCGCGACTGGAAGCCGAGGGGTTATCCCCTGCGCGAGATGCGGATGCGTGGTCGCTGGCGCGGCGGCTGTCGTTCGTGGTGACGGGGTTGCCGCCGGAGGTGAGCGAATCCGTACCGCGACCGTCAGGGAGCGGCCCGGCCGTGGAGAATCGGCCGCTCCCTGACGGTCGCGGTACGGTTTTGAGCCCACGAGACTACGAACAACTCGTCGATCAAACGCTCGCGTCGCCGCAGTTCGGCGAGCATTGGGCGCGGCATTGGATGGACCTCGTCCGTTACAGCGACACGCACGGTTCGGAACATGATCCGCTGATCCCGCATGCTTGGCGGTATCGCGATTATGTGATCCGCGCCCTCAACGGCGACGTGCCGTATGACCGCTTCGTGCGCGAGCACTTGGCCGGTGACCTGCTGCCACCGCGTTGGAATCCGACGCTCGGCATCAACGAGTCCCCCATCGGGACCGGCTGGTTTCGGTTCGTCGAGTTCTATCCCACGCCGATCGACGTGAAGAATGAAGAGATCGTCGTCATCGACGCGCAGATCGACTCCTTCAGCAAGACGTTTCAAGGACTGACCGTCGCGTGTGCTCGGTGTCACGATCACAAGTTCGATGCGATCTCCGCTCAGGATTTCGCCGCGCTGTACGGCATCTTCGCGAGCACTCGCACGACGATGCACCGCGTCAATGATCCGGTGGCTCAACATGCGATCGATCAGCAACTCGTCGAACTCAAACGCCCGATTCGCCGCGCACTTGCCGAACTGTGGCGTGAGCAACTGACTCACTGGCCGACCGCGATCCTGGCCGCTCGCGACAAGGTTCACGAACCTGATCCGCCGAAACCGGCCGACAAAGACAAACCGGTTCCGTCGATGCCACCTCCATTCGCGGCGGGAACACGATCGCTCGAAGCCGAATCGTTTCGTTGGCTGACGGCGCTCAAAGCGGTGAAGAGCAAGCCTGCCGAATCTCTGAATCTGCTGACGCGATTGATACCGCTACCGAGTGCGACTGGAGCGGCTGCAATCCCAGACGCGATTGACTCGAAGCTGTGGACCGATCTGGCGAACGAGCGGCGCGCGTTTGAAGAACGCCGAACGACAACCGCTGGTCGATTCCGCTGGTTCGCCGAATTCACCGACACCGACGCTTCCGGATTGCTGACGAAGAGTGGCGATTGGTTTGCCGCCGATAACTTTGACCGAACAGGCTCCGCCGGTGAGTTCGCGGTGTCCCCGATCGGAAGCAACGTTCTCACGGCAATCTTGCCGCGCAGTCGCGGCACGCACTTGGTCAGCAACAAGCATGGCGGCACATTGCGGTCGCCGAACTTCACGCTCGACATGAAGTTCGTCAGCGTTCTCGCGGGTGGAACGAACGCCGCGCGCGTGCGACTGGTGATCGAGAACTTTGTGGCTGATGGGGTGCTGTTCACGCAGGTGATGCCGACCCTCAACGAGCCGCGTTTGCGGTGGATCACGCTGTCGGTTCGCGAGGCGTGGGTGGGGCGGCGAGCGTATCTGGAAATCATTCCGCGTGACGAGATGCCGTATCCCGGCAAACATGCCGATACGCGAATCCTCAACACCGACGGACGCAGCGGTGTCGCCGTGCGAGCGGTTGCGTTTCACGATCAAGCCGGCGCTCCCGAAATCTCGTCCCCGATGCCGACAGAGTTGTGGCAAACGGAGGGATCGTGGCCATCGCTGGCGAAGAAGTTGGCGACGCTGGCGGGTGACGCGATCAATGCTTGGGCGGACGAACGCTGCTCCGACGAGCAAGCTCGGTTTGTCGATGAGTTGCTGCGCTCCGGCGTGCTGCTCAACGAGGCTCCGGTCGATCATGAGTTGGCCCGATTGGTCGCTCGGTATCGCGAGATTGAAGCTCACATCCCCGTGGCGACGCGAGTCGGCGGTGTCGCCGATGAGCAAGGCTTTGACGAGCATCTCTTTCCTCGTGGTAACTATCGCCGTGCGGGGATGGCGGTGCCACGAAGGTATCTGGAGGTGCTTGGCAGAGATCAGGGCGTTCGGGAGGGCGAGGCTCCCGCCGAACCGCCTCGCGCGAACAACGGCTCGGCGGGAGCCTCGCCCTCCCGATCTGGCCGGCGCGAATTGGCTGAGGCGGTTGTTGATCCGCGTAACCCGTTGACGGCGCGAGTCATGGTCAATCGGCTGTGGCAGCATGTCTTCGGCGTCGGACTGGTGAAGACGGTCGATAACTTCGGGGAACTCGGCGAGCGGCCGAGTCATCCCGAATTGCTCGACTGGCTGGCGGCCGAGTTCGTTGACTCCGGTTGGTCGATCAAGCACATGCTCAGACTGATGCTGACCAGCCGCACGTTTCAGCTTTCGAGCGAGGCGTCTCTCGCCGCGCGCGAACGCGATCCGAACAACCGGCTGCTGTCACACGCGAGCGTGCGACGGTTGGAAGCAGAGTCGTTGCGTGACTCGCTGTTGTTCGTCTCCGGCCGCTTGGATCGAACGCAAGGCGGACTCGGCGTGCCGTTGCCGTTGCGAACGGGATTCAAAGACTTCGAGAACCCGCTCGCCGGCCCGGCCGATGGCAACGGTCGGCGGAGTGTGTATCTCGAAGCTCGGCGAAATTATCCGCAGTCGCTGCTGATCGCGTTCGATCAGCCGAAGCCGGTGCTGACCGTCGGCGAACGCAACGCCACGAATGTGCCGGCTCAAAGTCTGGTGCTGCTCAATGATCAATTCGTTTTGAACCAAGCCCGGCTGTTGTCCGACCGAGTCCGATTGTTGCCGACCACCGAATTGCGACTTCCAGCGTTGTGGCAGATGGCATTCGCTCGCCCGATCACGGAAATCGAGACGACTCGCGCGATGGAATTCCTGAAATCGCAAGCCAACATTCTGGGGACGACCGGCGACGGATGGCAAAATGATCCGAGTGCCTGGAACGAGTTGGCTCACGCGCTGCTGAACACGAAAGAGTTTTTGTATCTGCGCTAGTTCCACAGATCGCAGTTGAACTGTCATGGAGTCCCAAAATCCCCACGGATGGCATGGCAATACCACGGATGAAAAACGAGAAGCCTTGTTTTATCCGTGGTATCGCCATGCCATCCGTGGGAAACATCGGTCTAAAAATTGACGTTTTGATCGGCAGGCAACCAACGATGGTTCTGGTGGAAGTTTAATTCTGATCTGTGGCACTAGTCGCCAATCGCCGGGAGCCGATCGCTGTTATTTCAGATTCAAAAACGGTCTCAGGGCATTCGGCCGGAGTTCTCCATGTCACAATGTTGTTTCAGTTCGGGTCCGCTGACTCGTCGCGAATGGCTGCAACGCTCGCGATTTGGGTTCGGCACGCTGGCACTTGCCGGGATGTTGAGCGACGCCGCGAAGGCGGCCGCTCCGCATTTCGCACCGAAGGCCAAGCGCGTTGTGATGCTGTTTATGGACGGAGGAGTTTCGCAGGTCGACTCGTTCGATCCAAAACCGCGGCTGACGGCCGAGCACGGGCAGCCGTTCAAAATGAAGATCGAGACGACGCAGTTCGAGAACAACGGCTCGACGTTCGGTTCGCCGTTCACGTTCAAGCAGTACGGCGATTCGGGCATTCCGGTCAGCAACATGTTTCCGCACATTGCCCAGCACGTCGATGACCTGTGCGTGATCCGCTCAATGCAGTCGCCGTTCGCCGAGCACGCTCAGGCGTGTTACATGCTGCACACGGGGCATCAGTTGCAGGGCCGGCCGAGTTTGGGAGCGTGGGTCTCCTACGGACTCGGTAGCGAGTCGGAGAACTTGCCGAGCTTTGTCGTCGTCAACGGCGGGCAACTGCCGCTGGGTGGGATCGCGAACTATTCGAGCGGCTTCCTGCCGGCGGTCCATGAGGCGTCGCTGTTTCACGTCGGATTGAACACTCCGGTTGTGGACAACATCCAGCCGGACGAGCCGAAGCCGGGACTGCAACGTAACAAGCTGCGGTTCATTGCCGACAACGACCGCGACTTCGCCGGCCGTGCCGGTAGCGGTGAGGATCAAATCGAATCGGCGATCCGGAATTACGAACTCGCGTTCGCGATGCAACGCTCGGTTCCTGAAGTGGCCGACTTCAAAGACGAGACGCCGGAAACGCTGGAGAGATACGGCCTCAATTCGTCCAACGCTTTCGAGGCTCGGTACGCGCGGCAGTGCTTACTGGCTCGACGTCTGTTGGAGCGCGGCGTGCGGTTTGTCGAACTGACGTGCGTTGGTGGCATTCGTTTCGTCTCACCGTGGGACTCGCACAACGACATCAAAGGAGAGCACAAAAAGAATGCCGAGATCGTCGATCGTCCGATCGCCGCGCTGTTGGCGGATCTCAAGCAGCGCGGATTGCTCGACGACACGCTCGTCGTGTGGACGGGCGAGTTCGGCCGGACGCCGTTCGCTCAGGGGAGCGACGGCCGCGATCACAACCCGCAAGGCTTTTCGCTGTGGCTGGCGGGGGGCGGCATTCGCGGAGGCATGACCTACGGCGCGACCGACGAGTACGGCTATCACGCGATTGAGAACATTGTCACCCCGTATGACCTGCAAGCGACTCTGCTGCATTTGTTGGGCATCGACCACGAACGTTTGACGTTCCGCTTCGGCGGGAGAGACATTCGTTTGACCGACGTGCATGGCCACGTCCTGCGTGACATCCTGGTTTGAAGGATCCCAGGATAGGGGTCGCGTCGGAATGGCGACGATCACCGCACGGGGCTGCTGAGCTTGAAGATCGGCAACAGCATGGCGATGGCGATGCCGCCGATGGCGCTCCCCAGGACCGTGATGATCAGTGGTTCGAGCAAACTCGTGACCGTCTTCACGGCGTTGGCGACTTCGCGTTCGAGGTATTCGGCGACCTTCTCCAAGACTTTGCCCAGCCGTCCGGTCTTCTCGCCCGAGGCGATCATCTGCACGACCATTTTGGGAAACAGTGCTTGGCCTTGCAGAGCCTCGTGAATCTGGCGGCCGGTGGTGACTTGCTCGCCGACGTGCTTCCAACAGTTTTCGTAGAAGTGGTTGTTGGCTGTGCCGCCGCTGAGTTCCAACGCTTCGAGCATCGGCACTCCGGCGTTGAGCGTGGTCGAGAGTGTGCGCAGGCTGCGACTGAGCGCGACTTTGCGTGACAGCCCGTTGAACGGCGGCAGATAAATTTTCATCCAATCCAGAGCAATGCGTCCCGACTCTTGGCGGAACAGGAAGATGCCGACTCCGAGCAAGACCAGCGACACTCCCAGATACCACGGCCAATAGGTTGTCATCGACGTCGAGAGCGCCAGCAGGAATTTGGTCGCACCGGGGATGTCCTTCTCACGTCCGGCAAACATCGGCATCAACTTGGGAAACACGTAGGTCAGCAGGAAGACCACCACGCCGACGCACATCGTACACATCGCCGCGGGATAGATCAGAGCGCCTTTGATCTTCGACCGCATCTCCGACTCGGTGCGGTATTGCGTCGCGATTCGCTCGAGCATCGGGCCAAGCTGGCCGCTCGCTTCACTGGCTTTGACGAGGTTCACGAACGCCTTGTCGAAATGTTTGGGATACTTCGCCAGCGCGCTCGACAGATCGTCGCCCGCTTGCACGCTGTCTTGAAGACGCACGGTGAGCGCCTTCATCGACGGATTGTCGGTCTGCCCGGCCAGTCCTTCGAGCGCGCTGGAAATCGGTACGCCGGCGTCGACCATCACCGCCAACTGGCTGGCGAACTCGACGATATCCCGCTTCGTGACCGGCTTCGCGAACAATGACGATCCCTGCTTGGCGGAGCTTTCCGCGACAGCCTCCAGCGAGACCACGTACAAGCCCTGCTGCCGAAGCTGCGTCGTCGCGGCTTCTTGGCTATCGCAGTTCAACTCGCCCGATTTCAGCGAGCCGTTCGTATCTTTGGCCTGGTAAATGAATCGCATGATTTGTTTCCTGAAGCGAGGGGTCAGATACCGGCCGGCTAAATTTCAAATTTCAAATTTCAAATTTCAAATTTCAAATTTCAAATTTCAAATCTGAAATCTGAAATCTGAAATCTGAAATCTGAAATCTGAGATCTGAGATCTGAGATCTGAAATCTGAGATCTGAGATCTGAGATCTGAGATCTGAGATCTGAAATCTGAAATCTGAGATCTGAAATCTGAGATCTGAGATCTGAAATCTGAAATCTGAAATCGCACTCAAACCTTTCACTCCAACCAATCAACACAGAACTAAGAGGGAGTCTCCTTTTCTCCCTCTCTCCCCTTCTCACCCTCTGTCTTCTTCGGTGGTGCCCAGCCTTCGTTGCTGGACCGCAGCACTTCTTCGACCGTGGTGATGCCCTCTTTGACCTTGCGCAATCCGTCGTAGCGCAGCGTGATCATGCCTGACTGCCGCGCGGCTTCACGGAGCACGCCGAGCGTCGGGTTCGTGGCGATGATCTCGCGCATGTGGTCGTCGATGACGAGCAGTTCGTGCATCGCGATGCGGCCGGAGAAGCCGGTGTTGCGGCACTTCTTGCAGCCGACGGGTCGGAAGAACGTCTCGACTTCGAGGCTGTAGCGTTCCATGACTTGGCGCACGTCTTTCGGCGCGTCGTAGGGCTTTTTGCATTTCGGACAGAGCCGCCGACCGAGACGCTGCGCCAGCACCATGTTCAGCGAGGCGGCCAGCAAGTAGCCCTCGACCCCCATGTCGAGCAGTCGCGTGACAGTGCCGCAGGCGTCGTTCGTGTGCAGCGTGCTGAAGACGAGATGCCCAGTCAGCGCCGCTTGGATCGCTACGCGAGCGGTGTCTTCATCTCGGATTTCGCCGATCAGGACCGTATCCGGGTCTTGTCGCAGCAAGCTGCGCAGGACGGCTCCGAATGTGAGGCCGATCTTCTCGTTCGTTTGGAACTGATTGATACCGGACAACTGGAACTCGATCGGGTCTTCGACGGTGCAGACGTTGGACTCGATCGAGTTGACCGTGTTCAACGCCGAGTAGAGCGTGGTGCTCTTGCCGCTGCCGGTCGGGCCGGTGACGAGCGCGATGCCGTTGGGTTTTTCGAGTTGAATGCGGAACTGCTCGTAGATGTCGGCACTGAAGCCGAGCTGTTGCAGCGACATGTTGATCGCTTCGTTGTCGAGCACGCGGATCACGACCTTCTCGCCGAATTGACCCGGCAGGGTACTGATTCGGAGATCGATCGGATGCCTTTCCATCAGCACATGAATGCGTCCGTCTTGCGGCAGGCGTCGCTCGCTGATGTCGAGGCTGGCCATGATTTTGATGCGTGACGCGACCGCCGGCGCGAGATTCATCGGCAGTTCGAGCGACTGATACAGTGCGCCGTCCACCCGGTAGCGAATCCGCAGCATCCGGTCGCCCGGTTCGATGTGGATGTCGCTGGCCTTGTCCTTCACGGCGTTGTAGAGGATGTAGTTGACGAGCTTGATAATCGGGCTTTGTCCGGCGGCCACGGCGTCGGCGGCGATGTCTTCCACCGACGCTTCGATCAGTCGGACCGAGTCCTCTTTCGCATCGTCGATGATGTCGTCGATCACGAACACCCGCTCGTTGGGCAGATAGGTCTGCACCATGCGGCGAATGTCTTTGGCAGCGGCGATGACGATCTGAATCTCGCACTTGGCGACTTCCGCCAATTGCTCAACCAGGAAGACGTTGGTCGGCTCGCTGACGGCGACGGTCAGGGTGTTGCGGACTTTGAACAGCGGCAGAACCGTGTGCTTCTCGATCACGTCGCGCGGCAGCGTGTCCACGATCTTGGCATCGAACAACCGGCTGTCGAGTTTGACGTACGGCAGGCCCAGCTCGATCGCGAGACATTCCAGGACTTGCTCTTCACTGGCCCAACTCCGCTCGACCAGTAGTTCGCCCAGCAGCTTCGCACCGCGCGACGAGCGTTGGTCATCAAGGACGACCTGCAACTGTTCTTCGCTCAAATAGCCGCGCGTGACCAGCAAGTCACCCAGCCGGCGCTTCGGTTCGAGCAGTGAGGAAACAGGGCGGATCATGAATTACCCGGACTCTTACTTTGAGCAGAATGGCGCTAGCCATCGGTGTTGTGGAGAAAAACCGGCGGCTAGCGCCGTGCCGCTCACCTGAATCATGCGTTGCCACGCAACGTCTAAGAATCTAGTTCACAATCTTGCGCCGTTTGGGACGCGACCGAGACCGTGCCGAGGCAATTCGGAAACGCGCCGCTCGGCTGGGAAGAATCGGCATGACCGGCCGAACCGTGTCAATTTGGAAGAACTCGGCGAACTGGGACGCACGGCGGTAGTCCGCAGGTTCTCGAAAATCGAACGAGTCCGCTTAACCGGCAAAGTGTCCCCAAATTACCTGATGCGGACCGCCGAACTATTCCGATCATGAGGCAGAGGGTGCGCGGGCACCATTGTCGAGTCTGAAGGAACGCTCATGCCAGGCTATCGCTGGTCACGCTTGATTGCCGTCTTATGCGGCGTGGGAAGTGCCGTCACGGGCACGTCCGCGTGGGCGTTTCAATCGCAGCCCTTCATCGAGGAAATCAACAACGCGCGACACGGGTACAATCCAGGGGCTTGGGTGGGTGAAGGTCTGTGGAATAGCGGCGGAGCCAATTATTCGATGGGCGAATTCGGCCCGTCGCTGGGAATGTGGCACCGCTCGGCCGACGGTTCACCCATCAGCAACGATAGCTTTCCGCTCACGAAGCTCGGCACGATGCCGGGAGGAGTCAGTCAATACGGCGTCAACGGCGGTAACCTGAATCCGCCGGCCAATCAACCGCCGTACATCGCAAACAACATGGCCTTTAGCGCCAACGGCCAAGCGCCGTTTCGTCAACCGGCGAATGGGCCGTCGGGAGCCGACGCGACGAATGGGCCACCGGTGGGGAATCCCCCAAACGGTCAACAACAATTCAATGGTCCCAACGGTTCGAACACCCCGAACCAATTCGGTTCGCAGCAACAGGGACAACGCTCTCAGCAGGGGTGGAATCAAGCCGGCTCTCTGTATGGTTCGCCGCAGGCAGTGAGCGCGAATCGAACTCAATCCAAAGTCTCGTGGGCAGTCGACACGACTCAGCAACCTTACGTCGGTTTGCTGGGCCAGGTGACTCGGCCCGGCGTGTATGAGATTGAGAATCGGGGCGCGAAGCTTGGCGACTTGCTTAAAGAGATCGGCGGCTTGGCTCGCGATGCCTCCGGGCAGTTCCGCATCATTCGCAATGGCCGGCCAGGGCAGATGACGTCGTATGCCGGAGCCGCACAGTTTGAGTTGATGGCGGGCGACTTGGTGATCGCGGATGCGCAGTATTCATCACCAGCCATTGGTTCGCTGAGCAGACCGAATTCGAAGTCGGAATCTTCCACGGCGATTCAAATTGGCTTTGTGAATCTCGTCGATCGGCCGGTGGTGCTGAAGCTTCGCCGGGAACATGCCAGTCTGAACGAGATCCTGGCGCTGATGCGTCAGGACGAAAGCTTGGCCTCGAAAATCCAAATCATCGCACCGCCGAACCAACGTTCCGCCGGACAAACTCGGCCGGAGACGCCCCTGCCCTCCGAGACCGTGTTGGTCTTTCCGCCGAACTCTGTCCGAGCCGCACGGCTCGCTCCGTTGCCGGAACCATTCAAGCTCAAACGTGACGACGACGAAGACGCGACTCAACAGCCAGAACCGCGAGCGAACATCTCGCCCGACGTGACGCAGTCGCCGCGAACTCAACCGCCACGAACACAGCCGTCGATCGGAGCTTGGCAAGACTCGCAGCCTTTACCCGAAGCCGCGCGGGCGGTCTCACAGCCCAGCAGCGAACCAGCCACCGACGTTGCCGAGGTTCCGCCTCCGCCCGCCGAAGCGGCAACCACGAAGCGGGCCGGCGGAGTCCGCGGGGCACCGCGTGGTCAGGATCTCATCGCTCGCGACTCGCAGATGGTGCTGGCACCTCCCGCCGAAACCAATGATCGCGCTCCCGTGCCACAACCGACCATTGCCGATTACCGGCCGGTTGAGCCGTCATTGCTCAACGCTCACAGTCAACACCGCCCGATTCTTGCGGATCACGAACAATTCACCGACGTGGATCTCGACAATGTGGAAACCAAGACCGACTCGGCCAGTTCGAGTTGGTCCATCTGGCCGCCATTGCTCACGGCGGGAATCGGATTGCTCGCGCTGATCGGATTTAGTTTCTCATTGCGTCGCCGCACGCAAACGGCTCATGCGGTGCCACCGACTTCGCCGACAATCCTGTCTCCGAAACCGATGCGTCGCGATGCACTCGAAGCCATCATCAGCGACCAATTGCCTTTGACCGAAGAGCGTGTGACGCTCGCATCGCAAATGCAATTTCACGGACGACCACAACCGGCGAAAACGATTCGCGTGGATCAGAGTCACGTGCTGCCGAAGCCGCATTTGCAGGAGCCGGTGGTCAGAGGTCAGAGGTCAGAAGTCAGAAGTCAGAAGTCAGAGATTAGAAGTCAGAAGTCAGAGATTAGAAGTCAGCCACCTGCCGCCCCCAAAACGGTCGCCACCGCTTCTCAGAAGTTTCGCGTTGATCGTTCGGGAGCGACGGGGACCGGAACGCAGGTCATTACGGGAACAGCGAACAGCTCAGCGACTGCTGGGGCATTGGATCGGGCGTTGTTGGCCGTGCAAAAACAAATCACTCAATTACGAGAGGAGCGCGACGCATGAGCGTTGGACTAGATATCGGCTCTTCTCAAATTCGTTGTGTGCGCCGTCGCGACGAACGGCTCATGGGCCGTGCCGTGCAGGCGTTGTTTACTCCGTTGCCCGACGCGCCGGAATACCGCGCGTTGCTGGAAGCGGGTCGCATTCCGTTCGCGGTGTGCGATGGTGCGTTGACGATTGTCGGCGACAACTCCGCCGAGTATTCGTTGTTGTTTCACGTTCGACCGCAGCGCCTGATGCCTCATGGGCGGCTGCCGACGAACGACCCCGTCGCCCGACAATCGTTGGCCGCTTTGGTCGACGCGTTGCTCGGCGAGCCAGATCAGCCGGGAGAGATGTGTGGTGTTACTCTTCCGGGAGGCGAATCGTTCCAGTCACTGGCCACTAGCAGTGAACTGGAATTTTTCTCTCGGCTGATCCGGCTACGGGGTTTCTCTCCACAAGTGTTGTCCGCGGGATTGTCGGTGGTGCTGGCGGAACTGTCGCGGCACTCGTTCAGCGGCCTGGGCCTGTCGTTCGGAGCCAACACCAGCGAATTGGTCGTAGCGCATCGCGGCGTTGAACTCGCGATGTGCTCGGTCCCGCAGGGGGGCGATTGGCTCGACGAGCAAATCGCGAAAGAGTTCGGCGACACACTGCTCGACGACGTCGGCGAACCGATTTTGGATCTTCCCAAAGCGGCGAATCGCCGGCACACCTTCGAAGGTCTGCTCAACGCGCCGACCAGCAATGCCGAACGCTTCCTGGCCAGCCTGCATCGCGATCTGCTCTACGCGCTGATTCGCAGCGCAACCTTTACGTTGGCGAGCCTGCCGCGTGTCCTGGACATTCCACAGCCGTTGCCGATGGTCGTCGCCGGTGGAGTCGCTCGCATCGGCGGCTTCGAGGGCCTGCTGCGGCAAGCCATTGAGTTGGCTCGCTTCCCGCTCTCGATCAGCGAGATTCGGTTTGCGAATAGCCACGATTTCACCATCGCTCGCGGGGGCTTAATCAGCGCCCAGCTTGAGAGCGATATCCGCTCGGCACAAATCAATGCCGCCTGACATTCGTTGATCGCCTGGCACCGAACTGAGCGGAATGGCGCTAGCCACCGGTTTCGCGGCATCGACATTCACACGCCAAAACCGGCGGCTAGCGCCTTGCCGCTCATGATTGCTGACGCCGGCGCGGAATCAACCCGATCATCAGGAACAGTCCGCAGGCTGCCGAGCATGTCCCGGCGAACCAATCGCCGTACGCAACGTACGCGCTGCGGCGGTTGTCGAGCGGCACAGTGTCGATGATGGCTGCGTTGAGCGATTTGCGCCAGCGGCCTGTCGCGGGATCTCTCAGTGATGAGCGCACGGGGTCGAACATCGACAGCGGCACGCGGCGTTCGGAATGGTCGCGGCTGGCGTGTTGCAGTTGGTCGTGCTGCTTCTTCCAGGTTTCGTCACCGTCGATGAAGACTTCCGGTTCGCGGATCACACCGTCGCCATCGATGACTGCGGAGATGCCGGTGTTGACCGCTCGGACGAGCGGCGTGCGGCATTCGACGGCACGAAAGGCCGACGTGATGAGATGCTGATCCAGTTCGCTGCTGCCGTGGAACCAGCCGTCGTTCGTCAGATTCAACAGGCAGGCGAGCCGTTGTCGTTCCGGCTTGATGTTGTTGTGAGATTCCGTGAAGTCGAACGTGCGGACGATGTCGCGCACTAAGTGCGGCACGGTGTCTTCAAAGCAGATGATCGGTGCGACATTCCAACGACCGGCATCGAATGACACCGGACTCTTTCCGGCGGTGATGCCGAAGTCTTCGGGCAACGGCGAGAATGCCTGCAACCACGGCAACGATTCCTTGAGCGGGACGTACTCGCCGAAGATCACGCGATGCCGCTTGTCGTAGGTATCGGCGACACCGCGATTCGGTGTGACCAGCGCGGCCGAATTGAAATGCTTGAGGCCGTTTGCGTCCGCGCTGAAGCGGTCGAGGCCGATGACCAAGTTGGCTCCGGCCTTTTGCGACATCTCGTGCAACGCCTTGCGGACGTACGGATCGCGCCAGTGATCGACCGGCACTTGCGGAGCGAGGCGTCGCAACTCGTTCTCGGTCAGAGCGGGATCGGCGTCGGAGAGCGGCCAGCGAAACATCGTCTCCGGCCAGACGATGAGGTCTGGCTTGTACGGCACCGAATAGCCGGTCAGCAGTTCGTGAATCCGATACATCTGCCCGAACTCGGTCGGGTCGTGCTTCACGGACGAGGGGAAGTTGCCTTGAATCAGCGCCACGCGCGGACCAGCGGTGAACTCCGCCTGACTGCGTCGGAAGTAGCCGTAAGCCAACGTCGTCACGATGACGAGCAAACCAGCCGCGACCGCGGCACATTGCTGACGCCACTGACCGCGCGAGCGGATCGGTGACTCTTCAATCGTGGGAGGCGGCAGGTGACGCAGTTCCGAGGGCAGTTGCACCGGCGTGATCAACTTCAACCGGCTCAGCCACGATTCCGGCACCAAGCCCGCGAGCATTGCGTTGCCGAGCGCAACCACTCCGCTCACGCCATACGCGCCGCACACATCGGAAATCTGAATCAGTTCGATCCAGCGGTACTGTGAGTGTCCCAACTGATACCACGCGAAGCCGGTCATCAAATGAGCTCGGACAAATTCCAGGCCGGTCCAGACGAGCGGCACAGCGGCGATCAACGGCAACCCACAACGATGCACCGCCACGCGCGACAGGCCGACGAACGCCGTCCAATACGCCGCCAAGTAAAACGCCAGCGCGAACCACGCCACGTACATCGACTCATGTCCGAGTCGCAGCCATTGCAGCGTCGGCAACCAGAAGGCGAGTCCGCCCGCCCAGGTTGTCAGCCACAGCCGACGCGGCGCACGTTCCAAGCGGACGAGCACGCACAGCGGCAGCAGCGCGAGCCACGCCAGAGGCGACCAATCGAGCGGCGTGAAGCTCGCCCACAACAGCACGGCCGAGACGCCACTGAGCAGCATCCCACCACGAGCCGCTGCCGGCAGTGACCGCGCGGCCGCGATGATCTCCTTCACCGACGGCTCAGAGCGCCGCGCGGGATTGGGGTTCATCGCTGGCACGCTTCCGTCCAACACGATTTTTGATTCCGTCACACGTTCGAGACTGCTTGCACTGATTGTCATCGGCATCCTCCTTGAGCCATTCATCGGGGGGAGTGGACTCGAAAACCAAGCGCGCGGTCAACGGGACGGTTGAGGGGACAGGTCTTCAAATTTCATTTTTGGCGGAGCGATTCACTCCATGACATAGGTTCCACCTCGTCGTTCCAATTCACATCGCACCTCATTCGCGAGGCCCAAAATGAAGTTTGCGGTGCCTGACCCGTGTCTGTGGAATTGTTGTTTTGCACTCTCCGGCCCGCGTTCGGGCGAAACGCGGCTCCGGTGAAATCGCTCATTGAATGCCGTGCGGAGAATAAAACACGGTCTCTGAATTCCGCGCGACGCGCTGGCAACTCTCATCGCGGACATTTATGGTGGCCGAAGGAGAACAACAGCATGAGTCGCCAATTGCGTGCCTGGACTTGGGTGTCTTTGATCGGCTTATTGATCGTGCGACTGTCGCCGTCGTACGCGGCGGATGACTTGCCTGGAGCCGAAGGGACCGGCCGTCAAGGAGCGGTCAGCGCCGGCGGTGCCGAGGCGGTCGCGGCGGGCTTGGAGATTCTCAAACGGGGCGGCAATGCGGCCGATTCGGCAGCGGCGACGATTCTCGCGCTGAGCGTCACCGATTCGGGCGGCTTCTGTTTCGGTGGGGAGGTGCCGATTCTGGTTTATGACGCTCGGCGAAAAGTGGTCGAGGTGCTCGCCGGACAAGGAACCGCTCCGCGATTGGCAACGCGCGAATACTTTGCTCTGCGTGGAGGCATTCCGGGAACAGGACTCACCCCCGCTACGGTGCCGGCCGCCTTCGATGCGGTGGTGACGTTGCTCGATCGGTATGGAACGCTGCGACTGGCCGATGTCGCCGAACCGACGCTGAGGTTGCTCGATCGCGCGAAGGTGGAATGGCATCCGCTGCTGGCACGGTCGCTGCGTCGCTTGATCGCCGCCGAGGCCGAAGGGGGCGCGGATCGCAGTCGCGGCCTGCGATTGGCCAGCGACTATTTCTATCGCGGGCCGCTCGCCCGTGAGTTGGCTCTGTGGTCTGAGCAACATGGCGGATTGATCCGCTATGAAGATCTTGCGACGCATGTGACTCGCATTGAGGAACCGCTCGCGGTCGATTACCGAGGCCACACGGTTTTCAAATGCGGGACTTGGACGCAGGGAGCGTATCTGCTGCAAACGCTGCGTCTGCTGGAAGGATTCGATCTCGCCGCACTGGGGCACAACCAGCCGCAGACGATTCACGTCACGCTCGAAGCGATGAAGTTGGCTCTCGCCGATCGCGATGTGTACTACGCCGACCCGCTGTTCGTGGAGGTGCCGATTGAGACGCTGTTGGCGAAAGAGTACGCCAGCTTGCGCCGAGCATTGATTGACCGCGAGCATGCGTCGCTCGAACAACGTCCGGGAGATCCGCGCCGGGGCCGCGCGTTGTTGCCTGATATCGACAAGCGAAAGGGACTCGGCGGTCCCGTGCATGACACAACAACGTGCGCCACGGCCGATCGCTGGGGCAACGTCGTCGTCGCCACTCCCAGCGGTTGGAGCGGCGTGCAGGCGGGAGAGACCGGAATCTGGTTGGGCACGCGCCTGCAAAGTTTTAATACGTGGGAAGGGCATCCCAACTGCATCGAACCGGGCAAGCGACCGCGCATCACGTTGACGCCGACGCTGGTCCTCAAAGACGCGAAACCGGTGTTGGCGGTCAGCGTCGCCGGTGGAGACGGCCAGGATCAGGCGGGCTTGCAGGCGGTGCTGAATCACATCGAGTTCGGCCTGTCAGCTTCCGAGTCGATGAAGGCCGTGCGGTTCGGAACCAATCATCATCTCGGTTCGTTCCGTCAGACTCCGCCCGTGTTGGGAAGCCTGCTGATCCACGCGAATGCTGAGCCAGCCACGATCAGCGCGCTGGAACAATTGGGACACAAGGTCCAACCAACTCCCGGCGCGTTGTGGGCCCCCAGCGTGATTCGCATCGACCCCGCCGGTCAATTCGATGCGGCGGGTGACGCGCGATCCGGACGCCATGCTGCCGCGTTTTAGCTGATTGCACGCCAGGCACTGCGAGCCAAGGCATGCAGTCCGGTTAAAACAAAGCGGCAATCGGTTGCCCCTCTTCCATCAATCGAAACGGGCGGCCGAGGGCGTCGATGGCATTCAAGTCGTCGATTCCCATTGCGCGATAGACAGTGTGAGCGATGTCTTCGGCTCCGACAGGATTGTCGGCGGGATACTCGGCAACCTTGTCGGTCGTGCCATAGGCTTGGCCCCCTTGGATACCTCCGCCAGCGAGCAGAATGGATTGGCAGGCGGTCCAGTGATCGCGGCCCGCTCCACTGACGCCGCCGGAACGAGGGTCGCCGATCTTTGGCTTGCGTCCCATCTCGCTGCTGACGAGGACCAGCGTCGTGTCGAGCAACCCGCGCTCGTGCAGGTCGGCCAACAGCGCGGCGAACGGACGATCGAACTCCGGCAGCAAGTGGTCTCGCAGGCAGCCGAAATTGTTGCCGTGAGTGTCCCAGCCGCCGCCGCTCTTGCAGAGCTTGCTGAGCAGCTTGTGCTCTTTCCAAAAAACGGTGACGAACGGCACGCCCGCTTCGACCAACCGCCGAGCCATCAGGAAGCTGGTCGCGGTGATCGAGTTGCCGTATTGATTGCGAATCGACTCCGGCTCAGCCGAGACATCAAACGCGGCTTTCGTCTGCGTCGCGGTCAGCAGTGAGAACGCCTTCTCTTGCTGCTTCGAGTATCCACCCGCTGCCAGCGAGTGATCGACCAGCCGAGTCGTGCCGTCGAGCGACGACAACAAATCTCGCCGCGACTGCAAACGCCCGAGTCCGATGTCGCCGTGAAGCTGCAACGCCGGAGCCGTGAACTTCAGCGGCTTCTCGCGCGATCCATCGACAAACACCGGATCGAATTCCAAACCGAGTCGCGCTCCGAATTGACCCGGCCGCGTGTATTCGGGAGCACCTTCTTTCTGCGGCAGCGAGATCACCGACGGCAAGAACGGATGCGGCGGCCGCTTGTACGCGACCGTCGAAGCCATCGACGGCCAATCGGTCGGGTACGGAGTGCGAGCATTCAGCAACTGCCGAAACGACGGATCGCCCGCGTGGCCGGTGAGGTTGTAGTAGTAACCGTGATGATGGTCGCCGGTCCCTCGGCCAAAGTCTCCCAACGATCGCACGACCGCGAGGTGATGCGCCTGCTTCGCCGTGAACGGCAAGTGCTCGCACATCTCTAAGCCAGGAGCACTCGTCGCGACGGGATTGAACTCGCCGCGATATTCCAGCGGCGCATCGGGCTTCATGTCCGTGGTGTCGATGTGCGAAACACCTCCGCTGAGCCAGATCATGATGCACGACTTGGCGGGCTGCTTACCGCGTGAAGTTGTGCGGTTCGTCGCCGCCGATTCCGCCGCGCGAGCCAGATTGACTCCACAAAAACCCGCGCCGCCTGCGACCAGGAACGCACGGCGATCAACCGGAGTTTGTCGAGGAATCTGCAACATCATCGAACTTCTCCCTTCCAAACTCGGACGAAGGGCACCGCTTTGGGGTCGGGGGTG
>CAMDPX010000147.1 GCA_945905295.1 Planctomyces sp. SH-PL62
TGGAAGCCGTAGGTTGGGACTCCGTCCCGACCCAAAAGCGTGATTAGCCCAAACGCGCGACCACGCAGCAAACCGTGAGTGGTAAAGTCATCGGCGTAGTTTTGAAGCCAGGGTCGGGACGGAGTCCCAACCTACGTCGGGCGGGGAGCGAATTGGTCGAGCCACTCGGCGGCGGAGTAGTGGAACTCGCCAGCGGGGACTTGAGCTTGGGCGGCATTGTCCGCGATGTACTTACGAAACCAACTCAGTTCTTCGGCGTCGCGCACGATGCGGTCATAGGATTCCTGTTGCCAGAAGCGATCTCGCTCGTATTGCGGTTCGTCCGGCGGGATCGCTTCGGGATGCGCGGTCAACCAGTGGCCAATGCGTCGTGAGGTCCACTTCTTGATCGAGCCCAGCAGGTCTTCCAACTCCCAAATGTCGAACGGCTGGATCAGAGCATGCACATGATTGGGCATGACGACGAAATCGCCTAGCCAAAATCGTGCGGCGTGGAAGTGTGACAGCGACTCAATCAACTCCTGCTGCGGCGCTGCGTGTCGCAACACGCAGCTTCCGTGAGCACGATCGAGTTCGTCGTGCAAGAACCGAGCCTGCTGCCGTTCAAACGCCTGCCGAACTCCGGGAAGAATTTTGGCATAGGCCATTGCAAGGCGATCGGGATCGTTCTTGAGCCATTCGGAATCAAGTCCATGCGCGCGATACCAGCGCTGCCGCACATCGAGCCATTCGGCGAGCACTGCTTTCGGGATCGAGTCCGCCTGACGAAACGTCACGAAATACGTCGCGCCCGACTGTCGCCAGTGCGGCAAGTGCCGATAGTAAACTTGAAGCGGCCAATCTGCGTTGAACGGCCGAAACGTAGGTTGGGACTCTGTCCCGACCGCCTTCACATCAGCGTAGTGCTCCAGTTCGACAGCGTTCTGCGGTTCCTCTGGCATATCTGCTCACGACAAAGTGCCGTTCAAACTCGGATTGAATCGAACTACAACATTGAGGAGTTCAATGTTCCTAGACGATCTCGTCCAGTCCGATGCCAGAGTCGTGGTATTGGTTGTCGGATTGTTGGAGTGCGGGTCGGGACGGAGTCCCAGCCTACGAGGCCGCAGTCCGAATGGCTCGCTGCCCTCTCGGCGGACCAGACCCTCAGCGAACCCGTCCGCCAACGCGCCCTGCAATTCGCCCGCGAATGGAAGCCGTAGGTTGGGACTCCGTCCCGACCGTATTGCATGTCAGATCGCGCGACCGACATCGCAACGGTTCGTGCGTTCGAGATTCACAAGCGGGTCGGGACAGAGTCCCAACCTACAAACGCGGGCCGCCAACGTGTCCTGTAATTCGCCTGCGAATGGAAGTGATTTTGGGTCGGCTCCGTCAAGCATCAGACAGCAGCTTCGTCAGGGCTTTGTCGATGACTTCGGCCCGCGTCATTGGTCCATGAGCGGCGATGTATTCGTCGATCTGTCGCGAGTGCGAGGCCACAACTCGTTGCCACTCCTTCATGATTTCGCGAAATTCGGCCACAACCTGCGGACGATCGGCCTCGTCCTGCTCACGTTGGGCAAGACTTTGCTCGCGAAGCTGCCGCAAGCGCTCAGGTGAGATGTTCGGTTGAGTCTTCATGAATTCTCTCCGATGAAGTAGGCCGTGATCACGACGACGATCTCTTCGCCGTCTTCAATTTCGAGTTCGTAGCTGACGAAAATTGTACGATCATCAGGTGTCAGGCCGTAAAGAGCAGGACGTCCACTCGAACGGCTCGTGGTGTAATCGGTCACATTCTCGAACGCATGCTCGACGTCCTCCGTTGTCAGCCCATGTTCGGCGATGTGTTCCACATTTCCGCGCTCATCGTAGTCCCAGCAAAACAGCATGTGAGCCTCCAACCGTCATTTGAGCGAAGAATCGAACAGACAGTCAAACTCACTGCCAACGGAAAACAATTTGTGAGCGGAGCATGCGGCCCTGAGTCAGCTTCACTTCCTGCGAGACCAAGGCCAACCGTAGTCCGAATGGCTCGCCGCCCTCTCGGCGGACCAGACCCTCAGCGAACCCGTCCGCCAATGCGTCCTGCAATTCGCCCGCGAATGGAAGCCGTAGGTTGAGACTCCGTCCCGACGACCTGGACGTGATCGAATCAAGTTTGCCACGCGACCATAAGAGTTACGTGGCATTGCGGCGACGATGGCGTAGAACCGCCGTCGAGTTCTCAATTGATCGCCGGAGTCAGCAACCAAAATGCAAACCATTGAAGCCATTGTGGAGCGTGGTCAGGTTCGCACAGCAGTCCCGCTGGATGTGTCGAACAACACCCGGTGTCTGGTGACAATCCTCGACGAGGATTTGCGATCCGTTCGAGCGACGGCGAGGGCCAGCCTCGCACCACGCAAACAGCAGCGGCTGAGCGGGCTGCTGAAAGCCAACAAAGTCCGTTCGCTCACAGCGGCTGAGGAACGACAACTCGACCAACTGCTGGTGGATGTGCATGAATTGATGGCTCGCAAAGCGGAGGCCGCGCGCATCCTCGATCAACTGACCAAGAAGCGCTAATCTGTGGCCAAACGCTGTCAAATCTCATTGCGACGGCAAGCGGAACGCGACGCACGGAAGCGGTGCGGCTACTGCCTGGTTCCGCAAGAGTTCTTGCCGGTGACGTTGGAACTGGAACACATCCAACCGCGCGTTGGGTGGCTCGACCAGCCTCACAAATCTTTGGCTGAGTTGCCCGACATGTAATCGGTACAAACGAGACCTCGTTTCGGCGACCGACCCAGAAACGGGCAAAACCGTGCCGCTGTTCAATCCGCGTGTTGATGTTTGGAAGCACCACTTCGCATGGTCGAGCGACGGTTTGCGCATCGTCGGTCGCACGTCCATCGGTCGAGCGACCGTGGCAACTCTGCAAATGAACAACGAACTTTGGTTCCCATGTCGGCGGTTGTGGGTCTTACGAGGGATTTGGCCTCCAGGTTTGTGACAACCCCGCGAAAGCGGTCCCCATTTGATCATCGGCAAGGTCAACGGGACGGACGAGTTGAGCTCCATCGAGCGGGAGCACTCCCAAAGCCCGGAGTTGCGAGCGGAGCGTGAGGCCCTGAGTCTGATTCACTTCCTGCGAGACCAGGGCCATCCGCAGTCCGAATGGCTCGTCCCCCTCTCGGCGGACCAGACGTCGCCGCGCACGATCGAGTTCAATGTGACTCGCGGATCGTGCTGATGCTTGGCCAGCTTGCGTTCGAGTTGCTACTCGACGAAGCCGCGATCCTCGGCGGTGATTCAGCCCCGCTCGACGAACAAGTCGGCAATCGGTTTCGATTTGTCGGCGACCCACGCTCGGCAAGCGGCGGTGAGCTGCGCGAATTCGATCAAATCGCTATCAAAGGCCAACACCGCAATGAGCAAGTGTCGTTCGGTGGTCATTGGAAGCTTCGGCTGCATCAGGTAACAAACGCGAAACCTCCCGACGGCAGAACAGAAACCGCAGCGTCGATCAAACACTCGGCTTCTGACGTTCTCTCCAACGAAAAACCCCGCCTTCCGAGAGAAAGGCGGGGCCGTTGAGATCACTGAGATCACATTGAAAGCTGCTGATTCAAAGCCACCGCTCGGATTTGAACCGAGGACCTACGCTTTACGAAGGCATTGGGGTGTTGATGCAAGTCCCGCCGCGACAGAGCGAAACGCAAATCGCGTTCTTTCAGTTGCACCAAAAGTTGCAACCGAGACGGTTGAAAACGCCTGCGAACGGTTGATGTCGGCTGCTGATGCTGACCCCGAATTGGCTCGGCTTGTGGCGGCGTGGCCGAAGCTGTCGGCTCTCGTGAAGCGGATGATTCTGGCGGCACTGGATGCTGACCAAGCGGATGAAGTCGCAGCGATTGGGGACGAGCGTTGAACGTGTCGTAATCTGGACAACGTGGAGTGATAAACGAGATCAGTGGCGAGCGAGATGAGTACGAAGTTCTCAGGCCCTGCAAGGAAAGGGAGGCGTTGACGGCGTGTGTCGAGCTCGGGCTGCTCGAAGTCGGTGGATTTCTTAACCGACCCCCTACCGGCTTCGAGCTTCAAGTACCTCACCTATCTGGGTGCCTCGGCGCGACAAAAATTTGAAATTTCAAAACGATTTTGGAGAGTTGAACTCTCCCGGCTTGGGGCACCGCATGTCCCGTGGATTCTTCGATAGGGAGGTTGGAAATGAGTACGACGCTCAGCACGACGCAACGGATTGCAGAATTGAAAGCGGAGCTTGCCGAACGCAGGGCCTTATGTGACAGCGGCCGAGTTGAAGGCTGCGTTCGGGATGACCGATCACGCAATTGCCAAGATGAAGCGCGCCGCCCCTGACACCGGGTGTCAGACAGCAGACTCGTGATTTCCATTGGGTAGAGGCGGGTGTCCCGCTGCGGTGCTCAACAGAGAGGGAGACACCGCAGCGGCATTCGCTTGGTGTGCTAATTCGTCCGTCTCGATCTACGAGCGGCCGAGCGACAAATCGACCGTGAGCGGTGACTGTGACCCGATGTCAACCGGCGGTCCAACTGCGAAACCACCGTCAGCGATTTTAGATCTCTCGTTCGGCAACAGACTGTTTTGTCCTGGCTCGTTCGGCGAGTTCGGCAGCGGCGAGGTAATTCGGCGACTCCCGCGCCTGTTTCAAAGCGGCATTCCAGACGTCCGATTCCATTTGGCATTCGATGGCCGAGATGTAGGCTCGAAGTCGGTTCGCTTCTGTCTCGTGCATCGCGGTCTTTGCTTCAGAGGCGACTTTTTTGCAGTCCTCGACTTTTGCGACGATACACCAGCCGACGAGGCCAAAAATCAGCATCAGCCCATTCTCACAGTAGCGGCTGCGTTTGTATTGCTCCTCTGATGCGAGCCAGGAACCACCGTATTCAGGGCTCATTGACACTGGGCCAGTGTGCTTGTGGGTGTTGGCAATCTCAACCATTGCGACCACGATCAGTCCACCGAAGACAAGTGCCAGTACCATGTGCCCCGTCAACGCCCATGACCACTTCATCCGGTGCAAGAAGTAACGGAAGAGGCCAAACGAACAACAAGCGACCATCCAAGCCAGGACGCCACCGCCCAGATTCAGGAGATACATTGCGACTTCGGGCATGGTTTGGAGCCTTCTCGTAAATTGAAAAGTGATCGCAGTCACCTCTGTTGTGGCCCGCATCGTTCGTCGTGCGCGGTGAAAGTTCACGAGCGGGAATCAAACCGTCAACGTATCAATGTCGCCGACTTCCACGGCCGTAAGTGTCGCTGAATCTCCGCCGCCAGTGCTGTTCCCCGATTAAGGTGGCTGGGCATTGTTTGCCTTGCCGACAATCATTGCATCGGGTTCCGTTTGCGGGTTGCAACCCACGAGCGGCAATGTGGCAAGCGGCGGAGCGTTCCCTACTTCGCTTCGCTGACTTGCCGGCCCGATCCAAGTAGGGGCTGACGATGCGCACGAAGACTGTCCCGTCGTGGGTGATGGAACTCCGGGTTGAAGTCGCGAAGTTGGTGGGGCTGCCAAAGAATCGTGAGCGGTTCCTCGACATGATCCGTGAGTGGAAGCGGCCGGAGATTCAGCGGCGAGCGGTGCGTGATGCGGATTCGGCAAGTCCGCCCGCTCCAAGAATTCGTTGTCCGCTCCCGATGGGCGACAAGAACCTGTCGCTTCCTGAGAAGTACGTCGCGCTCGCCATGATCCACGACGCTCTGCTCGAACCGTCGGGCAGGATAACGCCACGGGTTGCTTCTGCTGACGCTCTGGCCGATCCATACGACGCGATGGCCTTCATCGCGTTTCGTGATGAGGATGCCCTGTTGGAGATGCTGCCGGACAACAGCGAAGCATTGCTGCGGGCAGTGCTGGAAATCATCCAGAGCGATTTGTCTGAGTCCCATGTCACGCCTCTACCGCATGTCACACGAGGGGTGAAGCTGCTGAGCGCCGCCCTGGCATTACTCGGACTGAGCGATGACGTGAAGGACAGGGAACTCCGAAAGAAGGCTCGCAGTATGAAGGACAAGTGGGGGAAGCGTCGGACTGTCAAACGTCCCGACCTGAAACTTCCTGACCCGGTTGGCTACGACACCGATGATTCTCAAGCGTTCTTGTATGCGGCGGCGGAACTTTGCGAGTATTTGGAAGTCGCCGAGCCACATCGCATCACTCGGTTTGGCGGCGCAAAGATGCTCTTGAGGGAATTGAAGAGTCGCGAACACGACGTCCTACCCGCCGCGTCTTGAGTCGTTCGATGACTACTCTGGAACCGCCCGCACCGCACCGAGATTCGCCCTTCGTGAAATCTCGTTGACGCCACCAAAGCATCGAGACAACTAGGACAAATTCGCATCGAGTACATTGCAGCGAGAACCGCCGCACTTTCCCTGGAACCACCCGCAGCCGAATACGAGTGATCGTTTTGCCCGAATCTATTTTCGGGCGAACGAACACGAGAATCGGAGGCAGGTACATGCAAGCATTCATTCTTGAGACGCTGACTGGTACGGGGTGGCGGCGAAGCGGGGACATCTATTGGACTCTCGATACGGCGAGGTCGATGGCGACGCAGTTGCTTCGCAAGAAGCAGGCGCAGCGCGTCCGTATTCTGTCGGTAGATGTGAGCCTGGAAGCGGTCGAAGAGTTGGACCTAAAGGCTGTAATCGCGGGCCTCGCGAAGACAATCGGTCGAGGACTCACGACCGGAAGCGATCCTAAGCTCACGATCCAGAATCAGAAGACGGAGGGTGACAATGTCTAATGCCTCCAACTCTCCATCTGCACTGATGGGCCCCGACGAACTGGCGGACCTGCTCCGTGTCAGCAAGGCAACCGTTTGGCGACTGCGCGAGAACCTCAAGTTGCCACCAGCGATCACGTTGACCAGCCAGTGCATCCGCTGGCGACGGTCGGACGTGCAAGCCTGGATTTCAGCGGGATGTCCGTCGTTCAACGACCAAGCCAAATCCACGGCTCACAGCGAGGTGCCACATGGCTGAAGGAACTGCCGCCTTTTTGCAAACACTATTGGACCCCGAAGATTGGCAAGCGATGACGAATCGAGACGTCGTTTTGCGAAGCTGGTTGGTTGTGGTCTGTAACCCGAAGCGTCCGAGCGGGATCTCTGCCAACAGCCTCGAACGGAAGGCAGCTCAGGCCGTGGCAGACACCATCGAAGATTCTCTCAAAAAGGAATAATGGCCTGAGCCAATCAGAGTGGATATGAGCAGCGGCTACGCCCTGCTGTTCAGGGCCAACCTGCCAGCCGATAACGGCGAATTGGCGAACCGATGCGTCCAAGTGCTGGCTCGAAAATTCGGCACCGCTCACGTTGGAATTCAACCCAGCGTACTTGCCCCGTCTGAAATCTGCGCATTACACGGCACGCTGGTCCGTGAAGGGGACGCCACATCAGAACGACCGCATCGTCGGGCTGAGATTGTCATGCCAGTGCCAGGGAAGCGTGATTTCGTCACGATCGAACAGTTGCAACAGTTGGCAGCCGAAAACTCACCGAATGAGGCTCCCGACGATCCGCACCGACTCGCACGACTGTTTATCAAACAGCAATGCACTTCGCCGGATGGTGATGCCGGCTTGCGGTACTGGCGAGATGAGTGGTGGCTCTGGGACGGTGGAGCCTATCGCACGGTGCCCCCCGGAGAGTTGAAGGCCAAACTTGGTGCGAACATCAAACGGGAATTCGATCGCCTCAACCTGGATGAGATGCAACAATCTCGCACTGACAAGGAATCTCTGCCATTGGCTCGGCAGGTGAAACAGGGGTTGCTCACGAACACGACGAATGCGCTGACGAGTCTGCGGATTCTCAACAGTACGATCACTCAGCCGTGTTGGCTGGATTCAGGAGCGACATTCCCGGCCGACGAAGTATTTGCCACTCAATCGGGATTGATCCACTTGGCGAGTCTGGTTGCCGGCAAGCCCTGCTTGATGCCACCGACTCCACGGTTCTTCTCACCCGGCGTCGTGGGCTACAGGTTCGATCCTGACGCCAAATGCCCGGCGTGGGTGGCATTCTTGCAATCGCTTTGGCCGGATGACTCACAGACCATCGGGTGCCTGCAAGAGTGGTTCGGGTATCTGCTGTTACCGGACACTCGACAACATAAGCTGTTGATGATGATTGGTCCTCCTCGGAGCGGCAAAGGCACCATCGGACGGACCCTCAAAAGCCTGATCGGCGCACGCAACCTCGCCAGCCCTTCGCTCAGCAGCTTGAGCGACCAGTTCGGGCTTTGGCCTCTCCACGGAAAGACGGTAGCGCTGATTCCAGAGGCACGGTTAGGTCGCAATGCCGACGCCATCGCTGTTGTCGAACGGTTGTTGTCCATCTCTGGCGAAGACCCACAAGACATCCCTCGCAAGTTCCTCCCGACGATCAACGGCGTCAGACTCGCCGTGCGATTCGTTTTGATGACCAACGAACTGCCGAACTTGCGCGATTCGTCGGGTGCGTTCGTCAATCGGGTGGTGATGCTGCGAACCACTGAGAGTTGGCTGGGCAGAGAAGACAAGGAACTCGAACCGCGGCTGCAACAAGAACTCCCAGGACTCTTGAATTGGGCCATCGAAGGCTGGCGACGTCTGCAAGAGCGGGGCCACTTCCAGCAACCAGACTCCGGCCGTGAACTACTTTCAGACCTGGACGACTTGGCTTCTCCAGTGTCGCAGTTCATTCGAGAGCGTTGCAACATCGGACCAGAGTTCTGGACTGCGGTCGATGACCTATTCGCCTCTTGGGAGAACTGGTGCGAGGAACACGGCCGAGCGCACGCCGGCACGACCCAGACGTTGGGTCGAGACCTCCGCACCAAACTCCCCGGACTGACCGCTAATCAACCCAGAACACCCAGCGGCCGAATTCGGGGTTACAAAGGCATCGGCCTACAGACTGGCACGCAGTGGAACGCGAGCCAACCAATTGCACGCGAAGAACGGACAGGGGCAGCATCATACCCATACTCGTGAAAGTAGGGTGCAATGGATTGGATCGCGTGCCATCGCGTGCCAAGGTACGGCTGGCCGGTGATATTCGTGATCAGTCAGGATCGAGCGGCGGATTGCAAGCGCTAATCCGGGTCAAGTGGCCGACTCGGAAGACTCGCAACTGTTCTCAACCGTTATTCACCGAATTCGAGTGTTGTTGACCTAGATCAACGATCGTCAACCGTTGTCAGAAACCGATCAGGGTCGGAACGCGATTTGACAATACGTCAAAAACTCACCAGACTGCAATCATGACCGCAAAAGCCAAACGAGTGATGTTGAGCGACCAAGTGCGCCAAGCCATCAAAGACTGTGGCGAGACGCATTCTGCGATCTGCGACGCCACGGAACTCGACAACGCAACGCTGAGCCGGTTCATGTCCGGTGAACGTGGCCTGTCCACGCCGGCACTCGACGCCATCGCGGAGTATTTGGAACTGTCGATCGTTTCGGGCCGCAAGCCAGTTCAACGGAAGTAGGCCGATCATGGCGAGCACCTATCGTCCGACCGTCATTCGTTTCCTCGACTCGCAGGGCCGGCAAGTTCGTAAGGGCACGCCCGGTGCGCGGCGAGTCCGCCAGAAATCCAAGACGATTTGGGGGCGGTATCGGGATGGCGAGGGAGAAGTCCAAACCGTTTCCCTTGATTCTGATCAAGAGACGGCCGAGAGCATGTTGGCCGACTTGGTGAAACGTGCTCGGCGTGAGCGATCGGGAGATGCTGACCCGTATGAGTCCAGCCGTCTGAAGCCACTGAGCGAGCACATCGACGAATTTGAGCAACACCTGCGGTCCAAGGGCAGTTCAGCACACCACGTTTTCAAGACCACCAGTTACGTGCGTCGAACGGCGAATGCTTGTGGCTGGAAACGACTGAAGGACATCAAGAGTGCCGACCTCGCGAACTACCTGCTCGATCGCCGACAAGCGAGCATCGTAGACGTTCTCTCGCTGAGTCAGGCTGCGGAAGTTGTGATCGAGGGAGCAGGGTTGGACTCGCCGCCAATGAACCAACTTCGTCGCCTCGTCAAACGAATTCCGCCGGACATTGCAGCGAAGCGTGGATCGGCCGCACGGTGGAATTGGTCGGTACTTCGCCCGCTGCTTTGTCGCGAATTCAACTGCGGTCTTCCCGATCAATGTCCGCTTGTCGAACCCGGCATGAGCATTGCCGGCAGCAACGACTACGTGGCCGCGTGCAAGAACTTTGGAAACTGGCTTACTGAGACCGTGCCGAAGCGATGGCCGGAGAATCCCTTCTCGCCCGTCGGCAAACTGAACGCCGAGGAAGATGTGAGACTCGACCGCCGGCCCGCGACACATGACGAACTGCGTCGGTTGGTCGAGGCGGCGCGACAGGGACGACCGTTCCGTGGGTTGAGTGGTCGCGACCGAGCGGCCCTGTATCTGACGGCCGCCTACACAGGCTTGCGAGCACACGAACTGGCCACGCTCACCGCTGGTAGCTTTGATCTGGACTCAGACCCGCCGGTGATCATCGTGAAAGCGGGTTATTCCAAACGCCGCCGCAAGGATCAGCAGCCGATCCGACCGGACCTCGCCGCGCTACTTCAGGAACTGGTGTCCGAACTCAGGGCCGCTGAACTTCCAACAACGCTGCCCATGAAGCGTGTGGGACGCGATGTGGCACATGCACGCCTCTGGCCAGGGAAATGGTTCAAGGACGCGGCAGAGATGCTCAGGATTGATTTGGCGGCGGCTGGCATCGCTTTCGAGGACTCAGGGGGCATGGTGTTAGACTTTCACGCGCTGCGAGGAACTTTCGCGACGATGTTGTCCAAGTCGGGAGTCAGTCCGAAGGCTGCTCAAGAACTGATGCGACACTCCGACATCCGGTTGACCATGCAAACCTACACGAACCTGCAAGTCCGAGACGTGGCCGGCAGCCTCACCCAACTGCCGCCAATTCCTTGGAGTGAGTCGGCCCAGACAATGCGAGCAACGGGCACCGATGCTGAGTTCACACCGATGGTAACCGTAACCACGGCGGTCGGAGTTGCTACCGGGAAGGCTTCTCTCGCGATGGCTGCTCAAGATGGCTCGGTTTTAAGTTGCACAAAAAGTTGCAACGCCACACCCTGCGACAGCCGTTTACAACCGTTCGCAGCGGTCTCAATCGAGACGGATCACCAGACCACCTGCGAACAACAAAGCCCTCATTTCCAAGCGGAAAACGAGGGCTTTCATCGAGAATTGACTGCTACTGAGCAAGAGCCACCGCTCGGATTTGAACCGAGGACCTACGCTTTACGAAAGCAAAGGGGGGTGTCCACTGGTGTCCGTGAACGTTCGGAATGCCGAGAAAAACGAGGTTTTGGGCTTCACGCTGTCCGCCATTGTCCGCAACGTTCCGCTAGATTGGGCGTAAATAGGGCGTAGTGAATCGAGCACACAACGCGGGATAGGCCGGCCAGCCGATAAGCGAGACACCTGAACTCGCTTCCCGCGTTTTCTTCATTCGGGCATCGACCATCAGGGGCCGAATCATGGCAGCGAAGAAGACGAAGCGACCAGAGGCCATCGGCGAACCGACTGTCGTTCGCGGCGTATCGAACTCAGAGACGTTTGATTTCAACGCGGTTTGCCCTCACGACGATCGTGCGATCGAGGCCGAACTTTTCCCGCCGATCCCTGCCGCGTTGCAAGCGACAGTGCTGGACGTGTTGCGGACGTGGCCGACAAACTGGGCGGCAGTCGATGACGAGACTTGCACCGCTCTGCGCGAGGACGCCTTGCGATTGCTGATCTCGCGTGGACTGCTGGAATCGCGGCTCCACGTCAAAAACGATACCGTTTCGGCAGCCGAGGTTCGTTTAAGTTCGCAGGGGGGGTATGCCCGCGACGCGATGGCGAGCGGTGACACGGAAAGCGTCATCGGCTGGATTTTCTACAGCCAGTTTTTCGGCGAGGCCAAGCCGATTGTGGAAGTCGAGCATGACAACGAGCAAAACGCCGAAAATAGTTTGCCACAGAGTCCCGACGTTCTGGAGTTGTGCCGTCACCTGCAAACGAAACTGGGCAAGTCCTCTACGATGGTGGAATGCGCACGGGATTTCTGCCGCCGGAACGGCCGAGACGTGAACGACGCCGAGAATTTGCTCCGTCAGGCGAAGAGGTTCCCGCACCTCTGGCGGACGTGACAACCTCGTGACAACCTCGTGACAACGCGCTCAGCCCGTCTTTTCAGACGGGCTTTTTCGTTTAGGTTCTGCCCCTCATGACGCCGCGAACGACAGCGAACGCGGCACACACACAGCGGCCAAGTGAGGAGGGCAAAGACATGCAAGTGGTTCTCGACAACATCATCCCGGAACTCGCCGGCCTGCGCAATCTGCGGATCGCCGAGGCTGGACAGTATCTCGGTCTCGGTCGCTCGAAGGTCTATGAGCTGATCGCATCCGGTCGCTTGCGGTCAATCAAGATCGACAACGCTCGAAGAATCCCGGTCGCAGCGGTGGCTGAATTCCTCGACCAGCACAACGGCAGTGGTGCAGTCTGAGACCAACAAAACGCGACGGCCCCGAATGGCATCGGAGCCGTCGCAGCGACCCCGCGAATCACGCACGGAGCCAGCGAGATGAATGTAATCGACACCACCGAACAAGTCAGTGAGATTGTCCGCACTCTGGGACTGTTCGTTGCTCCGGGTGACGTCGGCGAGATTCGAGCGTTCAAAAATCGAACCCCGAAAGGCGGCTTCTACTTTGATGCGACTCAGATTGAACAAGCGGCAAAACTCGCGGCGAGTATCAACGCGACTGCTGGCGTGTTTCTGATTCTCAACAGGATCAAACTAGATGACCCGGTACTGAACGAGCGACCGCGACTCAAAACCATTTTTGAGCTGACGAAGGACTCAGACATCCTCAGCCGGCTTCGGCTGCTGATCGACCTCGACCCGCACTCAGCCGAACGCGGTGCCGATGAAGCATCGACCGACGCCGAAAAAGAATTGGCTCGTCTGAAGATGGTCGAAGTGGATTTGTGGTTGGATGAATTAGGCTGGCCCGCTCCGATCATCGCCGACAGCGGCAACGGCTGGCATCTGCTCTTCGCGATCGACCTGCCGAACGATGACCAGTCACATCAGCTCATCCGCGACTTTCTCAACGCACTCAGCGAGCGATTCTCTGACAATCAAGTCGCTGTGGACATCAGCGTCCACAATGCGAGCCGCGTCACAAAATGTTACGGGACGTTCGCACGCAAAGGCGAAAATCGAAAAGACCGCCCCCACCGGCTGTCGAAACTACTCTCGGTCCCGGAAGACATGGGGGTCGTCTCGGCCGAACTGATCGTCACCGCGACAAAGGCCGCTCTTGCCGAAGCGACACCAGCGACCGCAGGCGCTTCTCTGTTCGATCGACCGGCAACAGCCAGCCCGCGCATCAATGGCGATGCTCACACACCGACGACGCCAAAGCTGATCCTCCCGGAGACGTTCCAGGTTGGCGGTCGGCATGAAATGATGACCCGGCTGGCTGGTGCGACTCGGTCATTCGGAGCGAACGAGACCGAGATTCTCGCCGTACTGCGGGCGTCCAATCTCACGCGCTGCGGCAACGGCAAGCCCGATGACGAGCTGCAAAAGATCGCTTACGACTATGCCCGCCGAGAATGCAATCTCTCGATGAAGGCGTCGATTGAATGTGCGACACCGGAGCAAGTCGAGACCGCCGAGCAATCGCAAAAGCTCAGACTCGCATTGCAGCACGGCTTGAAGAAACTCGCCGAAGGCCACGGCATCGCCGAAGTCGCAGGCACAATCAGCACGGTGCTCGGCACGATCACAGTGGACAGCAAGCCGCAAGAGTTCAAGACGATGACGTCCGCCGAACTCGATGCCGCTGATCTGCGGACAGACTACCTCGTGGAAGATGTTCTCGCTCGCGGGCAACCGTTCATCGTTGCCGCCGCAAAGAAGATGTTGAAGACGAATGGCTGTATCGACCTCGCCCTGTCCCTGGCGAGCGGCGGAAAGTGGATGAACAAGTTCTATGTCCCGCACGCGGTGCGTGTCGCATTGATGAGCGGTGAATCCGGCGACGCGGTAATTCAAGAGACCGCCCGACGAATCGCACGATCAAAGCCGTGGATGAATCTCCGCGACTACACGAATGCGATCTGGTCATTCGACCTGCCGCGACTCGGTCAGCCGCAAACAAAACGCGACCTGACCAAGTTCATCGGCGACAACGCTCTCGATGTGTTGGTCGCTGATCCGGCCTATCTGTGTCTCGACCTTGGAGACGACGCCGGAAATCTGTTCTCGGTCGGCAAGAAGCTGGCCGAACTCACCGAGTTGATGCACGACACCGGCTGCACGATCGGCATCGTCCATCACAACCGAAAAAACATAGGGGGGGAGGCATTCGCCCCGCCCGAACTCGAAAGCATCGCATGGAGCGGATTTCAAGAATGGGCGCGGCAGTGGATTCTGCTCGGCAGACGCGAGGCATACGACCCCGAAGTGGCTGGCTCACACAAGCTCTGGCTGTCCGTAGGCGGCTCGGCCGGTCATAGCGGCTTGTGGGCACTCGATATCGAGGAAGGCTCACGCAAAGACCAAGGCGGCCGACGCTGGGACGTGTCGGTCGAGACCGCATCGACCGCCATCGCCGCGACCATCGAGCAGCGTGAAGAGCTGAAGGTCAACCGAGCCGAAGAGAAGTCAGCCGCACGCATCGAAGCGGACGCCGCCAAGCTGCTGAAGATTTACCAGCGGACCCCCGAAGGATCGACCGCCAAGGCTGCTCGTGAAGAGGCGGGATGGTCCGGGACGAGGTTCGCTCCCGCGAATGCCCACTTGCTCAACGATAAGAAAATCCAAGCCTGCCAAGTGACCCGAAGCAATCGCCGGTTCGATGGTTTTTGTGTCGCTGGAAGCTGCGGGACTCATCGGGACGCTGCGGGACTTGTCCCGCTGGTCCCGCTGAGAGCTGAGGGATCGGGACAACTCTCTTTAGAGATGTCCCGTCCCGATCCTCTCAGTGACACAGACAGAGCGATCTCAGCGATCCTCTCAGCGACCACCAAAGCTGTCCCGCAGCTATCGCCCCCGATGACCGGCGACGAATTCGACCGGATGCTCGCGGCGGCAACCTGACCCCCAGCGGCCGGCAACGTCGCCGACCGCAACCCGACCGAGTCTTTTTTGAAGGAAACGAATCATGTTACATCCCGAACGAGCCGCGCGTTTGCAAGCGGAACACGCCCGCGAACTCGCCGCCAAAGACGCCGAGATTGCCAAGCTCACCGAACGACTGACCATCGCGACCCGGCGACTCCAAGGACTGATGGCCGAGCAAAAGCTCTTCCCCGCCGTCGATCGTGGGATGCCACGTTCGCCGATCGAAACGACGCCCGCTGCCTTGCGCCGCATGTCCAACGCGATGCGACTTCCGACCGCGTAACCCATCACCCGAACTCTTGAGACAAGGAACCTCACAAATGATGAACGCACTGCTTGAGCGGATCAATCAGAAAGCGGAACAAGATCGGCTCGCCGCTGAAGCCGAATGGCAAGGCGTTGTCGAAAAACTCGCCGTCGATACCGGCACCGAAAAGGAAATTCTCGGAGCGATCAAGGCGACTGGCCGCAGTCTCGGCGAATTGCAATCGGCGGTCGGTTGGCAAAAACGAATTCTCGACTTGAGAAGTGTGTTGACCACTTGGCCGGAGGTTGAACACGCCGCGCAAAAAGCAGAGGCCGCGTTTCAAGAGTTTTGTTTGCGACGCCAAGAGAACTTTCGCAACGAGCGGGACGAGTGCTCGAAAGTCACGGCTGCACAGCAAAACGCTCAAGCAGCGGTCCAAGTCGTCACCGACGCAAAGCGTGAACTCGAAGAACTGCTTGGTGAAGTAATCGCGATGCCTGACGCCGCGGCCGAGTTGTGTGACCTGGCCGAAGCGATCGCTTGATCCACAAGCGAATGGGAGCGGTGGCTCGTTGCCATCGGCCGCTCCCTACGCAGCGGACGATTTAGCAGCCCTTTCTCGTCCGTTGCGTGTCGGAGAGCCTCGCGTTTAGTGATTTGGACGTGAGGCTCTGAGGCGGGGAGGGAGCGCGGCTTAACATCACCGCGCTCCCTCCCAAGGTCGTAGGTACTTTTCGACTTCAAATCAGTCGGACTCACTTACCGGAAGAGCACAAAAACCGCACTTATTTCGGGTGTGACAAAAACGAGGCGGTCGAATGAAACTTTCTGAGGTGGAAAAGTTGCTGATCATCAGCGTGTTGCATCACCGCGACCGACTGGCCGCGATGTTCCCGTTGATCTGGACGCGGGGCACTGATCGTGTTGAGTACGCTCGCGACCGCGTTGAAATCGAGCGTGCTCACGTCGGCATTGTCGGCGTCGATTGGGCTGGATGGCTCGGCCATTTCCCTGATGCTCGCGAGCGAAAGGCCGGCAGCCGCGCGATTCACCGGTTGATCGCTGATGGCCTGCTGATCGGTCACAAGAGCGGCTACGGCGACACGCAAATCAAGTACCTCGCACTGACCGCGACCGGCGAACAACTGGCGAAGGAACTCACCAGCGCATCGGAGGTATCAGCGTGACCGACCAAGCCAAATTGGAACACGACATCGCCGACCTGAAATCTGAGGTTGATGCTTTGGGTACGAAGATCGACGACGACCTTCGCACGCTGGCGGTGCTGGTCTCCCAGATGGCGAGACTCGACCAGCAACGGACGCACCCTCTGGGCGATGCCCCGTAGCCGCTCTGAGGCCGCCGTTTCTGGACGTGCTCTGAGTCCGACCGACGGCCGAGCGTCGATCCTGACGCAAATGGTGCGGTCGTTTTTGCCAAGTTGACCCGAAGCTGATGAACGTGGATGATTCCGCTCCCTAAAAGCCCGCCAGTCGCTTCAATCTGGCTGCGTGCAATCGAGAACCCCTAAACCAATCGAGAAACGAGAGTCCGCCCCTTCGCAACTGTGTAGGAATCCGTGAGGACTACAGGCGGACTCGATTCGCCTAGGGTCAGTCGCGGAGGGGCGGTCTCACCTTTTGCCTCATGCTCTGAGGTATGAAAGCGGTGCTGTCATGGCGAATCGACGTGGCAAGGGCGAGGGTAGTATCTCGCAAAGACCTAACGGGCTTTGGGAAGCTCGGATCAATGTTGGGACTGATGCGACTGGCAAGCGGATGCGGAAGTTGGTCTATGGTTCGACCAAGAAAGAAGTGGCCGACAAGCTCACGAAACTGGCTCATCAAAAGCTCGATGGCACGTTGATTGATACCGGACGGATGACCGTGGGCGATTTGCTCGACAAGTGGCTGGAAGATTCGGCGCGGCTCTCGGTCGCACCGAGCACGTTGAATCGGTACGAGGGACTCGTCAAACGGTCGATCAAGCCGCACTTGGGGACGATCAAGCTGTCGCTTCTGAAACCGATTCACATTCAAGGAATGCTCTCGAAATTGGAACAGCAAAAGGCAGGCGATGAGACGCGGCGATATTCCTTCCAAGTTCTGCGGCGTGCGTTGAATGTCGCCGAACGCTGGGGATTGATCGTGCGCAATCCGTGCGGCATGGTCGATCAACCCAAGGTCACACGTCGGGAAATCTCGCCGCTGACTGTCGAGCAAGTTCAATCGCTGCTGAAGATCAGCAGCGGGCATCGACTTCATGCGTTGTTTGTTCTGGCGATCACAAGCGGACTACGGCAAGGCGAACTGTTCGCGATTCATTGGGCAGACATCGACCTCAAGGCTGGCGTGCTGGCGGTGCGGTACACACTCGAAGAAGTGAAAAGCCAACTGCGACTGAAGGAACCCAAGAGCAAGAGCGGCCGACGATCCGTAAAGCTCCCTGCGATGGCGGTCGCTGCGTTGTGGGAGCACAAGGCCCAACAACTGACCGAGGGCTTGGCATCGTCCAAGCTGGTGTTCTGTGACGCCAACGGTCAGTTTCTTCGCAAAAGCAACTTCGCTCGCCGCGACTGGAAGCCGATTCGAGCCAAGGCGGAAATCGCTTCCACGGTTGTCTTTCACGACCTCCGGCACACGTCGGCATCATTGCTGCTCGCCACGGGTGCGCATCCCAAGGTTGTCCAAGAGCGTCTCGGTCACAGCAAAATCAGTTTGACGATGGACACCTACTCGCACCTGATGCCGGGAATGCAAGACGACGCCGCGGCCAAGCTCGACATCGCTCTCCGAGTCCGTTCGGCGTGATAGGGCGTAAATAGGGCGTAGAACTCGAAATGGCGGGTGAGACGTGCAAACAAAAAAAGCCACAAACCCGATTGGCTTATGGTATTCTGAAGAGCCACCGCTCGGATTTGAACCGAGGACCTACGCTTTACGAAAGCGTCGCTCTGCCAACTGAGCTACGGCGGCGGATCGTCGCGGGGCCGCGACGTGGGGCGGGTTTATAGTCACTGAATTTGGCGAGGGGAAGCCGAACTCCGCTGCGGATCGTCTCGCTCGACAACGCGGCATGAATCCGCACAATCGAGCCTCATCGTCGCGCGGCGATACAGTCCCACTCACTCCGATCACGAGCCAACCAACATGCGATCCGCTGTCACGATTTCCTTGGTCCCGGAAGCGTCCGGCGGGCCGTTTGTGTTCTGGCACGATTTAGCGGCCGGTTGTGCGCAGGCGGCGGAGTTGGGATTTGATGCGGTCGAAGTGTTTCCGCGATCGGCACCAGAGTTGGATGTGGCGTTGTTGCGAAGTTGTCTCGATCGCCACGGACTGAAGCTGGCGGCGATGGGAACCGGAGCGGGTTGGGTCGTGCATAAGTTGCGGCTGACTGATCACGAGGAAGCCGTGCGGCGACGAGCCTGTGCATTCATCGGCGAGATCATCGACATCGCCGGATCATTCGGAGCCCCCGCGATCATCGGTTCGATGCAGGGACGCACCGAAGGGGGAGTCAGCCACGAGCAGCATTTAGCCTGGCTGGCCGAAGCGTTGGATGAACTCGCGCCGCGAGCGGCCGAGCACGGCACGACGCTGTTGATCGAACCGCTGAACCGATACGAGACCAACTTGATCCGGTCGGTGGCTGACGGTGCAAAGTTGATCGGCTCGCTGAAGGCCGACAACGTCAAATTGCTGTGCGATCTGTTTCACATGAACATCGAAGAACGCGACATCGCCGGTGCTTTGAGCGACGCCGGCCGGCTGGTCGGGCACGTGCATTTCGCCGACAGCAATCGCCGAGCGGTCGGCTTCGGACACACACCGATGTCGCCGATCATCTCGGCGTTGCGGCGTATCGGTTTCGACGGCTACCTCTCGGCCGAAGTGCTGCCGTTGCCGGACTCCAACGAAGCCGCGCGGCAAACGATCGCCAGCTTTCGAGCGTGCCTTCAGTAGCCGCGTTCGCCAGAACGCGAGTTTTCGGTCATTCACCCGCGTTCTGGCGAAACGCGGCTACGCAGACATCTCTGCGCGTCGACTTAGCTCGCCGCCAGCGCGATGTGATTCGCTTGTTGCGGATCGGTCAGCGGGAAATCATCGCGGAAGTGAACGCCTCGGCTTTCGGTGCGAGTGGCGGCGGCAGTGGCCATCAGCCGCGCGATCAGCAACAGGTTTTGCAGTTCCCAGCCTTTGAGCTGCGTGAACTCGCGAATTGAAACGTAGCGGTCCCAGAAGTCGATCTGAGTGAGCGCTTCTTTCAAACCAGCGGCGTCGCGCGTGATGCCGACGTGACGCCCCATCAGACTTTGCAGCGAGTTCGTCAGGTCGGTCAGGTTGAGGTCGTGATCCTCTTGCGTGTCGGGCGGTCCGTCAGCCCGCAACGGGAACGCGGCGAAGTGATCGGGCTGCGCGAGTGCGATCTCCGAAGCACCGCGACCGCAGCGCAAGCCATAGACCAAGCCTTCGAGCAGGCTGTTCGAAGCGAGCCGATTCGCACCGTGCAGTCCGGTGGAGGTGACTTCGCCGGCGGCCCACAGGCCGGGCAGGGTCGAGCGACCATCCAGGTCCACGGTCAGGCCGCCGATCATGTAGTGAGCGCCGGGCCGCACTGGGATCTGGTCGGCGGTGATGTCGAGACCGAACCCGGCGCAGACACGGCCGATGTGCGGGAAGCGTTCGCGGATCAGCGGCTTCGGCAAGTGCGTGAGATCGAGATACACGCACGAGTGCTTCGTCTTTTCCATCTGCCGCGTGATCGCCAGGCTGACCTCGTCGCGCGGGGCGAGTTCCAATGAAGCGTGATAATCCCCCATAAAGCGATGACCGAAGCAATCGCGCAGATAGGCTCCTTCGCCGCGCACTGCTTCGCTGATCAGATGCCGCGAACTGCCGGCGATGTAGAGCACCGTCGGATGAAACTGCATGAACTCCATGTCGCGAAGCTCGGCACCCGCGCGGAAACTCAGCGCGTGGCCGTCGGCGGTGGCGATGTCGGGATTGGTCGTCTCGCGATACAGCCGCCCGGCTCCGCCGGTGCAGAGAATCGTCTGCTTGGCCCAGACCAGCGTTTTCCCGTGCTGCGCATTCCACACGATCGCTCCGCGGCACACCCCTTCATGAGTCAGCAGATCGAGCGTCGCTGTCTGTTCCCAAACCTGAGCATGTTCGGCCGCGCGAACGCGGGCCATCATCGCCCGCATGACTTCTTTGCCGGTCGCGTCGCCCAGCGCGTGAGCGACTCGGCGATGACTGTGTCCCCCTTCTTGAGTCAGCGCGATCTCGCCGTCTTTCAGATCGAAGTTGGCTCCAAACGCGACTAACTCACGAATTCGTTCGGGAGCCTCGTGGACGACCATGTTGACGACCGCTTCATCGCACAGCCCCTTGCCGGCGGCCATCGTGTCAGACGCATGATTCGCGACGTCGTCCAGCGGGTCGAGCACTCCGGCGATTCCCCCTTGAGCGTACGCGCTGTTGGATTGATCGAGCGCATCCTTCGTCACAACAACCGTCGTCAGTCGCGGGTCCACGGCCAACGCCGCGCGAATCCCCGCGATCCCGCCGCCGATCACCAGCACATCCGCAAAGACATGCGGCACACGCTTCGGATCAAAGCGGACCAAGTAACGACGTTTCAATGGCAATTGCAGTCGAGTCACAGTGAGCTTTCACAGTGAAGGGGTCGGGAGTCTTTTTCAGGTCGGCGAGGTCGGGTTTGGATGCTCGGAAGTCTTTACCGCCGACCTGAAAAAGACTCCCGACCC
>CAMDPX010000148.1 GCA_945905295.1 Planctomyces sp. SH-PL62
TTGGAGTCGCTCCAACCGGACGCTAGCGCGTTCCGGCTGATAACATTCAGCGTTTGCGCAAGCCCACTTCCTTCAAACGTCGGTCCACAGCGGCCCGCACTTCGGCGGCTGAGAAATCCAGAGCCGCCGCCTCGCTGAGCAATCCGTCCAACGCCAGGCTCATTCGCCGGTCGCGTTCATCGTCCGCAAAGACGCGACGCTTGGTGGCTACGAAGACCCCTTGCCCATGACGCGACTCAATGACTCCGTCACGCACCAATTCTCCGAACGCGCGAGCCACCGTGTTGGGGTTCACCACCAACTGCTCGGCCAACGTCCGGACGCTGGGGAGCGGATCTCCCGTTTTCAGTTCTCCCACCGCAACAGCCAGACGAACCTGATCGACGACCTGCTGATAGATCGGCGTCGCGCTGCCGGGAGTGATTTGGAACTCGATGCTCATGCCGCAGCCTTGTGTACTAGAACGACTAGTACACTTTGCCGCCGGGCCGGAACTTTGTCAAGTAATCGTTGTCTCGTTCATCCGCACTTTGCCAACACGGATGCCGTCACCGTCGGTGACGATCGATTTGCCATCTTTGTAGGCGTTGGGCTGCAAGTGCGGCCGCTGCGGATGAAAATTGCGGATGTAGAGAAACCGATCCGTGCGGACGCTGCGAATCCTCTCGACCGTCTCATCGCAGCGGTCGCGTGCCGCGAAGACAGGGCCGCGTGTCCGATAGTCCTTCGCGAACACGTTGTGGCCCCGCATGGACGGCGTAGCGGAAATGCCTGCGACGACGAGCGAGATGGCGGTGATCGTGTCACAAGACTTTTCTCTGTGCTTGAAACCGATTCACGTTTGCCCTGGCCGTGATACGAACGAGCAAGGATCTCGCAACCTCACATTCGCAGCGGTAACTCCCGAACGGACTGCTGGTCGAAGATTCGCTTGCGTCCGAACCGGACGCGAGCGCGTTTCAGTTGACGACGCGATCAACGAGCCTCACTTTGCCACTTCCGCCGGCAGTTCCTTCAGCGGGGTCAGTTCGAGGATGTCGGTCTGATACCACTGCTTCTCATTCAGCGTTCGCGCGGTTCGGTCAGCGAAGCGGAAGCCGGCGACGTGGGTCGGGTATGAGTGACCTTCCTCGGTCTTCTTCCACTCGCTGAAGAGATGCCGCGTGTCGATGTAGTCGATCGCCAGCAGCCGTTGATCCTGCTTGTCGAAGAAGAGGTCGATCGGTTCCTTAACCGCTTCGGTGACTCGTAGTCCAAACGCCGTGTGTTCGCCGATCTTGAGGTCGTCGAGATGAGCGACCTTCGACTTCGGATCGAGCAGCATTCGCAAACTCCACGCCCAGCAGAGAACTCGGACTTTGTCCTTGTCGCGCGGGGCGGCCCCGATCCACCAGCGATTGCCGACTTCGACCACTGACGTCCGATTGCTCTTGTCTTCCGGCTTCAACGGAGTCGCGGTCGCGGTGATCAGCACTCGCTCGCTGAACCGGAACAGTTTCAGAAGTTTCTCCTCGCCTCCGGCCGCCGCGACGACCGCTTGCACCCGTTTCGGAGCATCCGGCTCTTCAGCCCCAGCGCCGTGGCCGTTCAGCACGAACGCCGACAGCGATAGCACCATCAAACCGCTCACGCGCGCGGCAGCCAGCCCAGTTTGTCGAGTCATTCGCATCGGTTGGTTCCTTCACAGAATCATGGAGCGGGAAGAGCAAGCGGAGATTCTATTCAATCGTCCGCCGCCGCCAACAACGGCACTGATTGCCAGTCGATTCGATGGGACCATCCAGACGGTGGCAATTTGGCAGCGAAGAGATCAGCCTGCGGATCAATCAAAGTCGTCCCCCTGGAAAGGTCTCCCATGCGAAGCTTCTGCCGAGTTCTCGTTCTTGCGTACACATGCCTGCTGGTCACGACGATGTCAGCCGCGGCGGAGCCTCTGAAGGTTGGCCTGGCCGAGGTGGACATCACGCCGCCGGTGGGGTTCCCGATCGCGGGCTACTACCACGAGCGGCTGGCGGACGGCACGACGGATCGGCTCAAGGCGAAGGCGATCGTGTTTCGCGACACGAACGCTTCCGCCGCGTTGGTCGTGTGCGACCTGATCGGGATTGCCACCGACCTGTCGCGCGAGGTGCGGAAGCGAGCCTCCGACAAGACCGGCATTCCGGTGTCGCACATCGTGATTGCGGCGACGCACTCGCACACCGCGCCCGACTACATGAAGGAACTCTGGCTGCGTCTCGGCGACGAGAAGCAAGACCCGTTGCGCGCGGCTTACATCGATCAGCTCATCAACGGCGTGACCGAGGCGATCACGAAGGCTCACGCCGACGCGAAGCCTGCCTCGCTGCAATGCGGCTCGGCGACGCAAGAGACGTCGGTGTCGTTCAATCGCCGCTTCGTCATGCGCGACGGCAGCGTGAAGACCTGGCAGAACTTTGAGAATCGCGACGTCGTCCGCTCGGCCGGGCCGATTGATCCAGAGATCGGCCTGCTCGTCGTCGGTTGGGACTCCGTCCCGACCAGCACGAGGAAAGCGGTCGGGACGGAGTCCCAACCTACGGCGGTGCTCAGCAACTTCGCGTTGCATCTCGACACCGTCGGCGGGCTGAAATGGAGCGCGGACTATCCGTACTTCATCGAGCAATCGCTGCGCAAAGCGGTTGGCTCCGACGTGATCTCGATCTTCGGAACCGGTTGCTGCGGCGACATCAATCATGCCAACCCGCGCAGCAAAGATCGCCACAAAGCCGACTTCATCGGCAGCTCGATCGGCGAGTCGATTCAAAAGCGGCTTGGCCAACTGACGCGAATGGACCAGACGGACCTTGTGGTTAAGTCGCGCGTGGTCAACGTCCCGCTGCAAGACGCGACGAAGGAAGAAGTCGCCCGCTCGATTCAGATCCTCGACGCCGCCAATCGCAAAGAGGAAGTCGAGTTCCTCGACCACGTCACCGCGTACAAAAAACTGATGCTCGACCAACTGCGGCACCGCGAACCGCACGCGAACACCGCCGAACACATCACCTGGGGACTCAGCCGCTCGCTGGCCGGCATCGGTGACACGCTGCCCGTCGATGTGACCGTGATGACGCTCGGCCGCGACGTCGCGATCGTCTGCCTGCCGGGCGAAGTCTTCGTCGAACTCGGCCTCGCCATCAAACAAGGCTCACCGTTCCGCACGACGCTGGTCATCGAACTCTCAAACAGCGTCGAGACCATCTACATCCCCCACCGCGCGGCCTACGCCGGAGGCAGCTACGAAGTCACAAACTCCGCACTACAACCCGGCGCTGGCGAGATGCTCGTTGAAGCGGCACTCGGGTTATTGCGCGAAGCGGCCGTCAGTCGCTGACCGGAGAAGGTGTCCTCATTTGACGACCAGACTTCCGAACTCGGACACGACCCTGAATCGGCTTTTTGAAACACGGCGTTGTTTAAGGCGAAGACGTCGTTGACGCTGAGGATGTTGTCCAGTTTTTCGCTCAATTCTGTCGAGTTGCGGCCGGGAACGTGTTAGGCTACCCCGCGATTTCTGACCTCCACTACGGACTCCAACGGAAGCCACATGCCCTACTCTGATCACGTTTCCCGACGGCGGTTTGTGCTGCGAGGTTGGCTCGTTTCACTGGGAGGATTTTTCTTCCTGGCGGTGATGCCGCAGCCTGTCGACGCCGCCGAGCCGCCCGTGAGTTTCGTCAACGATGTCATGCCAGTATTCACGAAGGCTGGCTGCAATGTCGGTGTTTGTCATGCGAAGGCTGGGGGCGGTCAAAAGGGATTTCAGTTGTCCCTGCTGGGATTCGAGCCGCTGGAAGACTTCGATCATCTGGTCACGGAGAGCCGCAGTCGGCGACTGTTCTTCGGAGCTCCCGACCAGAGCCTGTTGCTCCTGAAAGCTTCGGGCCAGATACCGCACGGCGGCGGCGTCCGTCTGGCCGCATCATCGGAAGGCTACGCCCTGCTCCGCGAATGGATTCGTCAGGGAGCGACGTTTGATAGCCAGACCGCTCCGAAGCTGTTGTCGTTTGAAGTTCAGCCGACTCGTGGTTCAATCAACCGTGGTGGCGAACAGCAGCTCAAAGCCATCGCGAAGTATTCGGACGGCAGCATTCGTGATGTCACGAGCATGGCGCTCTATGAATCCAACGACAAGGCGATGGCCGACGTGAGCGAACGCGGTCTGGTGAAGATCTCCGACATCGTCGGTAATGTCGCGGTGATGGTCCGCTACCAAGCGAAGGTGTCGGTTTACAGCGCGTCGGTCCCGCTGGGTGCGCCGGTCGAGAATCTGCCGTCGTCGAAGAACTTTGTGGACGAGCATGTCTTCGCAAACCTCAAGGCACTCGGCATTCCGCCGTCCGTCCTCTGTGATGACGCGACGTTCCTGCGTCGAGTAACGCTCGACATCGGCGGGCGGTTGCCGACCGAAGAAGAATCGGCCGCGTTCCTCGCCAGCAAGGACGAGGGCAAACGAGACAAAGTCATCGACGAGTTGCTGCGAAGTCCCGACTACGCCGACTTCTTCGCCAACAAGTGGACGGCGCTGCTGAAGAATCGCCGCGACGATGAGAGCGACACGGTTTCCAACTTCGCATTTCATGCGTGGGTGCGAGACAGCTTTCTCGCCAACAAGCCTTACGACCAGTTCGTCCGCGAGCTGCTGGCCGCGACCGGGACCGTGATCGGCAATCCGCCGGTTGCGTGGTACAAGCGGGTGAAAGAGCCAAAGCAGCAAATCGAAGATGTGGCGCAGCTCTTCCTCGGCGTCCGCATGCAGTGTGCCCAGTGTCATCATCATCCTTTTGAACGCTGGAGCCAGGATGACTATTACTCGCTGGCGGCGTTCTTCAGCCAGGTTGGACGCAAGCCGTCGGGGACGCGCGGCGAGGATTTAATCTTCCACAAGCGCGGGATCGCAGTCGCCGCGAACATGAAGACGGGCGTGCCGCTCAAACCCGGTGCGCTGGGCGATGCAATTCCGGAGATCGCCGCTGATGAAGACCCGCGATTGAAGCTCGCCGATTGGATGGGCTCGAAGAACAATCCGTTCTTCGCGAAGTCGCTCGTCAATCGGTATTGGAAACACTTCTTCGTGCGCGGGCTGATCGAACCGGAAGACGACATCCGCGACACGAACCCGCCGACGAATCCCGCGCTTCTGGAAGCTCTCGAAAAGCATTTTGTCGCCAGCGGGTTTGATCTGAAGGAACTCGTGCGAGTGATCACTCAATCGCGAGCCTACCAGTTGAGCGAAGTTCCAAACGCACACAACGTCGTCGATCGGCAGAACTACTCGCGTTACTACCCGCGCCGCTTGCAGGCCGAGGTGCTGCTGGACGCGATCGACCGGCTGGCGGGGACTCAGACCGATTTCGCCAATCTCCCTCCGGGAACGCGAGCGGTCGCTCTGCCCGACAACAGCTACAACCGTTCGTCGCAATTCCTGCGAGTCTTCGGCCGCCCCGAAGCCGAGAGCGTCTGCGAATGCGAGCGCGTTCAATCATCGAGCCTCGCGCAGAGTCTGCACTTGCTCAACGCGCCGGAAATGAAAACCAAACTCGCTGCCGCCACTGGCCGAGCCGAACGCCTCGCGAAAGAAGACAAACCGGCCGAAGCGAAAGTCCGCGAACTGTATTTGGCGGCGTTCTCTCGCGAGCCGCGTCCGCAAGAACTGAAGACCGCGATCGACTATTTGAATGAACCCGGCTCCGCCGCGAATGCGAATTACCAAGATCTCATTTGGGCGTTGATCAATACCAAGGAATTCCTGTTTAACCATTAGGCAACTTGTGGGACGGCCATCCGGTTCTTCATCCTCAAGCATTACTTAGGCTGGATCAGCACTCATGTATCATCTCTTCGTCAGCGGATCCGACGACACATGGGACAGCGATTTCGCGACCCTGACGGCGGATCGTTGCCTGAAGAACGCCGAATGGACTGCCGCACAACTGGTCGAAGAATACTGCCAGTATTCCCGGGAACAGATCGCACTACTGATTCAGCTTCCGGCAATCTTCGCTTACGAAACCGGTTGCAAACGTGACGCTCGCCTCGGACGAGTGCGCACAATCAGAAAGCACGGCATGAATGTTCGCGTTGATTTTCAATTCCTTGAGGCGTACCCGCCAATCACGAATGACCTACTAAAGGAGATGCAGTGGGACTTGGGCATTCATGACGCGGAGTTATACCGAACGCATTGGGCGTTGAAGGACGAAGACCTGTCCGCTGCGCTGCAACAGGCTGGTTTTCCGGCGATTCCATTTGTTGATCAACCCCTCGTAAACATTCACGAACATGAATTCCAAGTTGCTCTGTCCTTTCCCGGCGAATTGCGAGGCTACGTCGAATCTGTTGCGAGGCAACTCGTCAGAGCAGTCGGGCACAACAGCGTCTTCTACGACAATTTCTACAAATCACAATTGGCGATCCCCAATCTCGACACCGCGCTGCAAGCGATCTACCGTCATCGCTCTCGTCTGATCGTCGCATTCTTGTCGCAAGACTATGCAAGCAAAAAGTGGTGTGGCATCGAGTTCAGAGCCATCCGTGAAATCATCAACGAAAAGAACAATGACACGGTCATGTTTGTGCGGCACGACAATGCTGCCATTGATGGTGTGTTTTCTAACGATGGCTACATTGATGCCAACTCGCACACTGAGGCCGAGGTCGCGGCAATGATTCACGAACGCGTGATTCTGCAACGGAACTCAGCCAGACAAAATCACTGAGGAACTATGAAATGGTAGTTGAATTCAATCGTTACTCGTGTTTCCGTTCGTTGCTCGTCGCGACAATGATCTTTGGAGCGTCGTTGAGCTTGGTCTCGCCGTCGTTCGCCCAATCGGTCGGCTTACCGGCTCCCCGGTTGCTGACGACGATTCCGATGGGGGCCAAGGTCGGGTCTCAGGTCGAGGTCACGATCAGCGGCGAGCACATTGAGGACGCGGACGAGTTGACGTTCTCGGATCGTCGCATCACGGCGGCTCGCAAGTTGAACGCGGCGGGGCAGCCGGAGCCAAACGGGAAATATGTGGTGACGATTGCCGCCGATTGTCCGGTCGGGATTCATGAGGCTCGCGTGATGACGCGGTTGGGGATTTCGTCCTCGCGAGCGTTTTCGGTCGGCACACTCGACGAAGCCGTGCAGACGAAGGCGAACACGACGCTGGCGACGGCGATGGAGTTGAAGGTCAACTCGATCTGCAACGCCACGATGACTCAGCGGGCGGTCGATCATTACGTCTTTGAAGCGACCAAGGGACAGCGAATCATCGTCGATTGCGCGACGCGCGGTATTGATTCCAAGCTCGCTGCGGTCGTGATCATCGCCGATGCCGCCGGTCGCGATCTGCTGGTGGAACGCCGAGGGGGCGCGCTCGACTTCACTGTGCCGGCTGACGGCAAGTATGTGATCAAGGTCCACGAACTGACCTTCAAGGGAGGGCAGGCTTATTACTACCGCTTGGCCGTGTCAGAGGTGCCAGTCGGAGCGCCAATCGTGCGGCTACCGTCGACAAAGCCGGTGAACTCATTCTCGTGGCCTCCGCAGGGTCTCAAGGAACAGGCCGAGCTGGCCGAGAGCGAACCGAACAACGATCGCACGAAGGCTCAGAAGATTTCGTTGCCGTGCGACATTGCCGGGAGTTTCTTCCCGGCGGCCGATGTTGATGTCTTCGAGTTCGAGGCCAAGAAGGGAGACGTCTGGTGGGTCGAGGTCGCCTCCGAGCGATTCGGTTTGCCGACCGATCCGTCGATCCTGGTTCAGCATGTCGCTCGCACCGGCGACACCGAGAAGGCCACCGACGTCGCCGAGTTCAGCGACATCCCTAGTCCCGTGAGGGTGTCGAGTAACGGCTATGCGTATGACGGTCCGCCGTACAATGCCGGATCAGCGGACATCCTCGGCAAGCTGGAGATCAAGGAAGACGGTCTGCACCGATTGCAAATCACCGACCTGTTCGGCGGGACGCGCAACGATCCCAAGAACATCTATCGACTCGTCATTCGCAAAGCGGCTCCTGACTTCGCCGTCGTCGCGTGGGCGTTGCACATGGAACTGCGAAACGGAGATCGCAACGCAGTCTCGAAGCCGCTGGCTCTGCGCGGCGGAGCGACGATGGCACTGGAAGTCGTCGCTATTCGTCGCGACGGTTTCGATGGCGACATCGACCTCGCGATGGAAGGTCTGCCGGAAGGTGTCACAGCGAGCGGCTTGAAGATTCCGGCTGGTCAATCGCGCGGCTTGATGCTCGTCACCGCGCATCAGAACGCGCCGCGAGCAGTCGGCAGCGCGACGTTTTTCGGCCGAGCCACCATCGACGGTGCGGCCGTCACTCGTCCTTGTCGATTGGCTTCGTTCGCCTGGCCGATCACGGATTCGTGGGGCGAGATCCCCAGCCCGCGACTGATGGCCGACGTACCGGTCTCGGTCAGCGGTCTTGAGTTCGCCCCTCTGACGCTTTCTCCGCCGAAAGAAGTTCAAACCGTGATCGCCGGCGAGAAGCTGACGATCCCGTTGGTGCATACTCGCCGCAGCGAGTTCTCCGGAGCCACTCTGCAACTGCGAACGATGGGAGCCAGCTTCGATCGTGCTCCGCAATTCGATGTGTCGCTGACCGCAGACGGCTCGCATGCGGTTCTCGATACGGCGGCGTTGAAGACGGCTCCGGGAGATTACTTGATCGCCTTCTACGGCGGTGCCGTCGCGAAGTACCGGCATCAACCGGAAGCGGTTGCCGCCGCTGAAGTCGCTCACAAGAATGCGATGCAGGAATTGATGGCCATCGAGGCCGAAGTGAAGAAATTGACCGAAGCCGCCAAGGCCGCAACGACTGAAACCAAGCCTGAAGCCGATAAAGCCGTCGAAGCGGTAACGGTCAAACAGAAAGCGGCAACCGCCGCCGTGGCTGCGGCCGCCGAAAAGATCAAACAGGCAACGGCAGCCGCTCAACCGCGAGACATTGTTGATATTGTCGTGTCCGAACCGATTAAGATTCGTGTCAGCCCCGCAGCGGCAAAATGATTGGTCGAATGACTTGAATGTCTGGCGATTCAAACCAGCCTGAGACCCGAGAATCGAGAAGGCCAAAATGAACAAGACTCTGGCCCCCCCTGTCATTCGTCGATTTCCACTGGCCAAGCAACGCCGCATGGATGAGCTTTTGGACAAGAATCGGGAAGGCACCATCACGCCAAAGGAATTCTCGGTCTTGAAGCGATTGGTTGGGGAAGCCGAATCGCTGGCCGTCGCAAATGGCAAAAGACTGGCGAGGTTCGCGGAGGGAAGCGGAAATCCTCGACCGGCGAACGCGGTTGCCGTCACCGTTTGGGTATCACCTGCGAATCGGGAGCAATAATCGATGGCCACGGCCGAGTCCTTTCGATCGCTCGTCGTAGCCCGTGCCGGTGGTGCCTGTGAATTTTGCCGCTTGTTGGAGATCGCGACTGGAACGAGGTTTCACATCGAACATATTTGGCCGCAGTCCCAAGGAGGCCAAACGACAATCCAAAATTTGGCCTTGAGTTGTTCCGGATGTAATCTGGCCAAAGGAGACCGCACGAATGGAAAGGATCGTCATGGAAAGACAACGCCGTTATTCAACCCTCGTGAATACACCCCTGCATCTTTCGGATGGCATTTGCATTTTGAACTTGATCTTGGCACGGGATTGATTCTGCCGCGAACACCAATTGGAGAAGCCACCGTCTCCGTACTGCAAGTCAACAACCCGTCGCGTTTGTTCGCTAGTCAATTACAAATTCGCGCGGGCTTGATTCCGTAATTCGGTCGAGGACATTTCATTTTTGACGCACCCGCACCGACAAGTATTCCTGTTTTCGGAGTTTGACGATGACCAATCACAACGTGTTCTGCCCCGGTCCTGACAGCATCTGTTCGGGCCGACGCGGATTTCTTCAAACCGGCTTGGCTGGATTCGCCACGCTCAGTTTGCCGGGCATCCTTCGTCTGCAAGCTCAGAGAGCGATGGCTGACGATTCTGGAACCAGTCGCGACAAGAACGCCGTGATCATGGTCTGGCAACCCGGTGGTTGTTCACACTTGGAAACGTATGATCCAAAGCCCAACTCCGGCAGTGAGTATCGCGGCCCGTTCGCGACCATTCCTACGAAGGTGCCGGGGCTCAATTTTTGTGAACTCCTGCCGCGGCAAGCTGCGATCGCCGACAAGTTCACCGTGCTGCGTTCGATGCGACAGAACGCGGGTGGTCATCCTGCCGGTTCAATGCAGTTGCTCTCTGGCGATCCTGACACTCGCGACAAACCCAAGCCTCGCCTGCCCGATTGGATGTCGGTGACCAACTTCGTTCGATCACAACGCGGTCCGCGCCAGAATCCGCTGCCGGCCTATGTCGGGATCAACCCGCCGCTCGAATACAACGGCCCGGCCTATCTCGGCGATGCGTACTCACCGTTCGTGGTTTCGGGTGATCCGAATCAGCCGACGTTCTCTGTGCCGAACATCGGTCTTTCCGACACGAGCGAAGTCAAACGCCTCGGTCGCCGTTCGTCATTGCGACAAAACCTCGACACACTCGAACGAACCTTTGATCAACAAAAGGAACTCGCTGCACTCGATGAGTTCGAGGCCAAGGCGATGACGCTGCTGACCAACCCGAAAACGAAGGAGGCGTTCGATCTCAACCGCGAAGATCCTCGCACCCGTGATCGCTACGGCCGCAATCAATGGGGCCAACAACTGCTGCTCGCGCGGCGATTGATTGAGGCGGGGGTGGAAGTGCTGACGACGAGCCTCGCCGGTCCGCTCTGTGGCCGAGTCCAGAACTGGGACGACCATGCGGTCAATCATCACGTCTTCGACGGGATGAAGTTCCGCTCGGCCGCCTACGATCAAGCGGTCACCGCGTTGATCGAAGACATCTACGAACGCGGATTGAATGAACGAGTGCTTGTCGTCGTCACCGGAGAATTCGGTCGCACTCCGAAGATCAGCTACGCCGCCAGCACGGGAGCCGGAGACGCGAGCGCTCCCGCCGGCACAATGCAACCCGGCCGCGACCACTGGCCGCGAGCCTTCTCCAACATCTGGGCCGGCGGAGGCATCCAACACGGACGCTACATCGGCGGCACCGATAAGCGCGGCGAAGATTCCATCGAACGCATCTGCGGCCCCGGAGATTTCCTGGCGACGATCTATCATCACCTGGGAATTGACTCGGCCAACACGCTGATCAAGGACTTCAACGGACGTCCGACCCCCATCGTCGATCACGGCAAACCGATCCCGGAATTGATGGGTTGATCGTCGTCTGGTCTCGCTCGTAGTGACCCGATTGATCGGGTCAGTGTCGCGCGCTCGCCCCCATCAATGGGGTCACTACGAGCAAAGGTTCGCATCGGACTAACTCAGCAACTCTCGAATCGGTTGCCCATCGGAGAGCAGGCACGGGCGGCCGTCGTTGGTGGAGTAGGTGATCCCGTGCGGATCGTAGCCCAGCGCGGTGAAGACCGTGGCATGAACATCGGCGGGAGTGATCGGGCGAGACTTCGGCACGGCACCGATCTTGTCGGATTCGCCGATGACTTGCCCGCCGCGAATGCCGCCGCCCGCCAGGATCATGGAATAGCATTGCGGCCAATGATCTCGTCCGGCGGCGGCGTTGATGATCGGCGTGCGGCCGAAGTCCCCCATCCAGATCACCAGCGTCGAGTCCAACAGACCACGCTCCGAGAGATCGTCCAGCAAGGTCGCGAAGGCTCGTTCCATCGGCGGCACGAGCGTCTTTTCCAAGCGGCCAAAGTTGTCCGCGTGAGTGTCCCAGATGATGCTCTGACCGTTCACGGTCGTGACGAAGCGGACACCCGACTCGATCAAGCGCCGCGCCAACAGATGCGATTGCCCCCAGGTGTGCCGGCCGTATCGCTCGCGAACTTCGGCCGGTTCGCGCGTGAGATCGAACGCCTCACGCACGGCGGCGGAACCGACCAGCGACAAGGCTTTCGATTGATTGATGTCGATGTCCTGCGAGCCGCTGGCCGTAATCGTCAGGCACCGTTGCTGAATCTGCCCCAGCAATAACCGACGGTCGTCTTGGCGGTGTGCGGTGATCCCCTCCACCGCGCCGAGATTCGGCACGCTGAAGTCGGCGGCGTTGGGATCGGCATTGAGCACGAATGGATCGTGGCTCGCACCCAAGCAACCGCCGAGTTGTCCCGGCGTGAGATACACCTTGCTGTCGCAGTGCGGTGCAGGAGTGATGACATACGGCGGCAAGGCGCCGCTGTAGCCATCACGTCGAGCCAGCCAGCCGGTCAGCGTGCCGAAGCTGGGAATGTCGTTGCGGCTGGGATTGATCAGCGTGCTGTCCATTGGATACGGCCGGCCGACAATCGACCAATACATGCCGGAGTTGTGTCCGCCGTGCGAGTGATGCACGCTGCGGACGATCGAGAACCGGTGAGCGTGCTTCGCCAGTCGCGGCAGCAGTTCCGAAATCTCAATACCGGGAGCACTGGTGGCGATCGGCTTGTACGGCCCGCGTACGGTGTCGGTGGCGTGCGGCTTCAAATCCCACAGGTCGACGTGACTAGGAGCTCCACAATTAAAAATCAGAATGACCGACTTGGCCTTGCCGGCCGTCTCCGCAGCAACACTCCGCCCCAGCGAGTTTGCCCAGAGTAGACCGAGTCCGCTCAGTCCACTGCGAGACAGGAATTGGCGACGGTCTGGCGAGGTCGGCGGCATCGTGGTTTCCAGTGAGCACTAGAATAATTCGCGAATCGGTTGGCCGCCGTCGGTGAATTCCATCGGCAGGCCGTCGGCTTTGTGGAGGCGTTGGTCCGTGTCGATGCCGAGCTTCCGATAAATCGTTTCGGCGTAGTCGTAAGGCGTGTAGCGGCGATCAATGACGTCGCCGCCATCGAGGTTGGTGGCTCCGATGACTTGTCCGCCGCGTACGCCGGCTCCGGCGAAGGCGATCGACATGGCTCGCGCCCAATGGTCTCGGCCGGCCCATTTGTTGATGTGCGGAGTGCGGCCCATCTCGGTGATGAAACAGACCAATGTTTCCTCAAGCAGTCCGCGTTCCCGCAGATCGGCCAGCAACGCGCTGAACGAGCGATCGAGGCTGGGCATCATCACCGGATGCGGCAGGCCATATCGTTCGGAGTTACTCATCGCTTGAGGTCCGCCGCACGGGCCGTTGTTGTAGATCCCCTCGTGATGATCCCAATTCAAGAAGACGCCGTTCGGCTCGCCGTAACCTGGCCGGTTCACATGCGCCTGTGGTTGGATCACCGTGACCGTCACGAATCGAACACCGGCCTCGATCAACTTGCGGCCGAGCAGATAGCAGCAGCCTCGATGATCGCGCCCGTAGCGGTCGCGTGTGCGGTCATTCTCAGTCGCGAGATCGAATGCCGATTGAACTCGCGAACTGGTCAATAAGTCGAACGCATTCTCATACGAGCGGCGCAATAACTGCGCGGAGTCGGCTCGCGCGAGCGTCGTTTGATCGAGTCCATCGAGCAACTGACGCCGCGAATCAAATCGCTGACGGCTGAGATCGGCGAGCGGTTGCACGGCGCGGACGTTCCAGTCCGGCGCGGCAACGTTTTCCCCAAGGCTCTTCGTGCCGAGCTTCCACGGCGAACGACTGGCCGACAGAAAACCGGTCGTCGAAATGTGGTTCGGCATATTCGCGCCGGGACAGAAGATGTAGCCCGGCAGTTGGGGACAGTCAGTGCCGAGCACTTCGCTCACGACCGAGCCGATGTCGGGAAAGCCTTTCGCTTGCTCAAAGCGATAGCCCTTGAAGAACTCCTGGCAGCCCTCCATGTGCCCCGCGACTTTAGTGGTCGTCATCGAGCGAACCACGGCCAGCATGTCGGCGTGCTGCGCGATCATCGGCATCAGCGAGGAAAACTGAATGCCAGGCACGTTGGTCGAGATCGGCCCGAACGGCGACCGGTGAGCCACCGGAGCCTCCGGCTTCGGATCCCACGAGTCCATCTGCGAAATTCCGCCCTCTTCGTAGACGACCAAGATTTGCTTGGCATGCCTTACCGAGTTGCTCGCCTTGGCCACAGAATCCAGAGCCAGCCAATCGCTCAATCCGAATCCCATCACTCCGGCCGACACCGACTGCAACAACTGGCGGCGAGCCGGATCGAAGGCAGATTGAGCCATCGCTAAACGTGACGGAACCATGCGGCGGTCTCGGTAGGCAAGTGACCGAAATTGGCGGGGATGCGGGGAATGTCGAAGCAGGTGGGTCGTTCAATCATCGGCTATGTCCGATGCGTCGAGTGACATTGGACTGACGGAATCTCTCTGAGTCAACGCGGCTCGCGCATTCGTGTCGGGCGACAATCACGCGACATGCCGCAGCGCGTCGATCGGGTTCATCGCGGCGGCTCGGCGCGCGGGATAGAGGCCAAAGATCACGCCGACCGCGACCGAGATGCCGAACGCCACCGGAATCGACCAGGTCAGCACGATCGGTTCGACGGTTCGCACGGTCTCGGGAAGCGACTTCATGATGTCAGGGAAGAGTTGTGTGACGGACCAGCGCAGGCCATCGACGAACGGTTGGCAGGCAAAGCCTCCGGCGATGCCGGTGACTCCGCCGCAGACCGACAGCAAGATGGTCTCGATGATGAATTGCCGAGTGATGTCACGGCGGCGTGCTCCGAGTGCTCGGCGGATGCCGATCTCGCGAGTCCTTTCGGTGACGGTGGCCAGCATGATATTCATGATGCCGATGCCACCGACGACCAACGAGATCGCGGCGATCAGCCCCATCATGGCCATGAACATCAGCCGCGTGTTGCGAGCTTGCTCCAGCAACTCCATCGGCACGGCGATTTCGTAGTCTTCCAGAGGATGCGTGCGTTGCAGCGCGACTCGCACGGCCTCGCCGGTGGCGACGGCGGTGTTTTGATCCTTCAACCGCAGCGTGATCTGCGAAACACCTCGGCCGCCATTATTGCCCGTGCTGTAATAGTCGCCGTAGCGGACCTGAAACGTTTCGATGGGCATGTAGAGGTTGTCGGAGAAGTCCTGGCTGCGGACTTTGCCTTTCAGGCCTTCGATCTGAGATCGCGCGGCAATAATTCCCACAACGCGGTAGTAATCCGCTCCGATCCGCACCGACTTTCCAATCGGGTCTTCGTGCTTGAACAGCAGCAGTGCGATTTCTTGAGCCAGCACGCAGACTTTGGACTTGAGCGCATTGTCCGCCTCGGTCAGGAACCGTCCTCGCGCGATTGTTAACAAGAAGAGTTCGCGATACTGCGGTGTGCAGGCATTGATCTCGCCGCGAGCCACGCGATCGAGGTAGCGAAATTCGAGTCCGTTGCGGCGTGCGAACGGGACAACCGCTTCGACACTCGGCAAAGCGCCGAGCACCGGGACGTCCTCTTCAGTCAGTCCGTAGGTTTGTGCTTTGCCTTTGCTTTGCTCGGACGGCGGCCGATTCGTGGTGACGAGAATGTTGCGAGCCCCAAGTTCCGCAATCTGCTCTTGAGCCTTGTTGGCAATCCCCTCACCGATGGCGAGAAGCCAAATGACGCTGGCCACGCCGATGAAAATCCCCAGCACGGTCAACAGCGAACGGAGCGGATGTAGCAACAGGCTCTTGATGCCAACTCGAATGTCACGCAGGCGGAAAAGCAGCGTGCGGAAGTGCGATCGTCGCCAGCGGGTGGTTCGCTGCGGAGTTGCCGTCACCGAGAGTTCCGTCGCTGGAACGGCAGGGTCTTTGATTCGTGTGTCAGATTCGATGACGCCGTCGCGAAGACGAATGACTCGGCGAGCACGGCGGGCGACGTCGTCCTCGTGAGTCACCATCACGATCGTAGTGCCCGATTCGTTCAGTTTGTCGAACAGATCGAGAATCTCGCCCGTCGTTGCCGAATCGAGGTTGCCGGTGGCTTCGTCCGCCAGAACGAACCGTGGGCGATTCACCAAACTGCGCGCGATGCCCGCTCGCTGTTGCTGCCCGCCGGAAAGTTGTGGCGGCCGATGGCCGAGTCGGTCCGCCAATCCCACCGTTTGGGCCAGCTCGCGGCAGAGATCGCGATCCTCGGACGTGACGTGCTCTCGGTACGCCAGCGGAGCTTCGATGTTCTCCAGCACCGACAGTTGCTGAATCAGGTTGTAAGCCTGAAAGACAAATCCGATCCGTTCTGCTCGGATCGCGGAGAGTTCGTCGTCGCTCAAGTGAGCGACGTTCTGATCGCCAATCAGGTAGTCGCCGCCGGTCGGCTGATCGAGACAACCGAGCAAATTCAGCAGCGTGCTCTTGCCCGACCCGGACGGCCCCATGATCGCCACATAGTCTCCTTCGGGAACATCGAAGGTGATGGCTCGCAGCACGCGCACGGTCTCGCCGCCGAGGTAGTAGTCTTTGCAAAGCTGATTCAGCCGCAGCGCGGAGGACGATGATCCTGTGGTTGCTTTCGCGGAAGTTGCCGGCCTAGTCAGAGTGGCGCTCATGGCGGAGGTTCTTGTAGGACGGGCACGAGTGCCCTTCCTACGATTTTTTGGCGGCGTTGTTTGTGACCGACTTCACATTCGCGGTATCTGTTTTGGGAACGTCCGGCTTGGCAGCGACCGGCTGTGCGGCAGTCGGAACGGTCAGTTTCAATTCCGGCAGGTTGAGTCGGTCTTTGATCTCCGAGTGATTGAGGATCACCTTCTCGCCGACCTCAAGCCCCTCGCGAATGGTGATGATTGCGTCGTTGGCGCTGCCGACTTTGATCTCGCGAGTCTCAAACTTGCCATCCTCGTGCGGGACCGCGACGAAGAACTTATCACCGCGAGCGATCGCCGCGTCGATCGGGATTTGAAGTTGTGAATCGAGTTGCTCCACCAGCACGTCAACCTGAGCCGACATCCCCGGACGCAATTCTTTGGGAGGGTTGTGAATTTCAATCTCGACCGCGTATTCCTTGATGTGCGTTGTGTAGATGTTGATGCTCGGAATCGGATACTCGCTAACCATCGCCACGGTGCCGGTCAGCGGACGATCGGGCAGGGCATCAGTCGTGACTTCGGCGGTCAGCCCTTTCCGAACCTGACTGATACGCGACTCATGCACCTTTGCCAGAACACGCATGCGGGTCGGATCGGGCAAGCGTACGAGAATCTGCCGTTCGCGGACCGGCATCCCTTCGGCGATCAGCAGTTCTCCCGTGGCCTTACCCCGATTGGCGTCGTTGGCATAGACGACCTGGCCGTCGGAGGGCGCGCGGATGATGCACTTCGCAATCTGCTCTTCGATTTCCTTGAGCCGCTGCTTATCGAGTTGCCAAGTCTTCTCGCGAGCATCCTGTTTCGCGCGCGTCGTCCGAATGTCGGCGTTCAATTGCGTGAGCATCTTCCTCTTCGAGAATTTTTCGAGCACATCCTTCTTGGTCTTGGCGACTCCCAATTCAATGCGCGCCTTCTCCACGGCGAACCGATCCGCATCAAGCTGGACCTGAGACACATAACCGCGTTCGGCCAGCTTCTGACTGTAAGCCAGATACTCTTCCGCACGGCGTTGGTTTTCGCTGGCAACCACGAGCGCGCTTTCCATCGTCTCTTGCTGTTCGCGGAAGGTGCCCTCTTCGTACTCGTTCAAAGCCAGACCAGCCGACTGCATGGCGGCTTCGGCTTCGATCGCTTGTGATTCGCTGCCGCTGCAAAGGATCTGTTGCTGAACCAATTCCGTTTGCAACGCCGCATCGTCCAGCTTCACCAGGAAGTCACCCGCCTTCACGCGAGTCCCCTCCGGCACGATCTCCAGAATGTTCGTGCCGCTGGAAACCCGCGACCGAACCTCGCAACGGACTTCAACGCTGCTGGAGCTTTCGATTTCCCCCTGCTCCAGCACGCGATTGATGAACGGGCCGAGCGTGACCTCAGCGGTCAGGACATTCGGGGCCGCCTCGCGGTGGAAGAAGTCGGGCAGAATCTTCCACGCCGCCAACGGGACACCGACCACAACCAAGGCGATCACGATCGTCCACAACGATGAACCACGGCGATGTTGAGAAAGACCTTCGGCCAAACGAGGTGACTCGGTCAGGAGACCGGCCACAACGCGAATCGCTGCGCTCGATTCAGCGGGAAGTCGTCGCATGATTTCGATCGGGCAGAACCGGCGGGGGCCGGTGATTTCAGGTAGGAGCCCGCTTGTCGCGAGCTGTCTGGCAAGGCACTGAGGAGGGAACCAATCTGGAGAGCCTGATGAGTATCGTCATCGGCGGCGTAGGGTACTTCAGCCGGAACTGCTTGTCAGCCCAGTGAAATCCTACGGATCGGGAAAAGTCCGCCATGTCGTGCCGGTCGTAATGCCTTCCCGACGGGATGATCCTGCCTCCAGATCGGTCGGTGCCGGCGGCACGGAGACCTTTGGTGCGATCGGACCGGGATCGATCCACAGACCTTCTTGATTCAACTGCATCGTCCCCATCTCGAAGTCGAGCAGCACGCGCAGCACCTCGAAACCGATCCACGAATTCAGGAAATCATTCTGGGCATCGAGCAAGTCGTTGAGCGCCGACACCAAGTCGCGTGCGGCCGTTGGTGACGTTTGGGCCTGCGCGGCGACCCCGGGGGCGAGCGGTCCCTTCGGAGGCTCGGCGAGACGAAATCGGGCCTGCGCGACCTGTGACGCAGCGACCAAGACCGCCGCACGGCGAATCTCAAAATTGATCTGACCGAGGTCGATGATCCGCAGCGTGTTTCGCAGGCTCTGGCTGATCTGATCCTCGAACAACATGTAATCGCGTCGCGCGTGTTGATACTCAATCAGAGTTTCGCGGTACTTGTTTCGTTCGGCCAACCGAGTGATTGGCGAATCGAATTCCAGCCCCATCCGCAGACGTCCCTTGTCGGCCGTGAACTCGGTGGGGTTGTCTCCACGCGTGCCGAGGTCGCCGCTAACTGTCAGGTCCAAGCCGCTTTCCAGTTGATTTCCAGTGACTTCGATTTGACGCCAAACATCGACCAAGTTGGCACGAGCATTCATCCAATCGAGGCGATGATGCCGAGCCGTTTCCAGAGCCTGCGACTCGGATATCTCCAGAGGAATCAGTTCCACCGCCTCCAATCGAATGGAGGCTTGCGTCAGCATCGAGTCCAAAACAACACCCGAAAGTTCGGTCGTCAATTCGAGCAATGACTTGCGTCCCTCCTTTGGTTTCTCACGCAGTGAGTCCACGGACAGAGCACGAATGGCGATCATCAGTTTTTCAAACTCCTCGGAGTTCTTCGCCAGCCGCACCTGATGCTTCCCGATGCGTGCGCCGATCAACTCCGCATCGAAAAGTTCCGGGGCGACGTCGTAGCCGTAGCTTTGGGTCTGCTCGCGAAGTTGATTCAGCCGCGCGACACGCCGCGGTGAGTTGGCAAGTAATTTGTCGAGTTCGGCTCGCGACAAGTCCAACTGTCGAAGAATGCGCGGCCCGAACGCCAGCAGTTCGTGGTAACGTTCAGGGAGCTTCATCTTCTCCGGCGGAACCGACTCGGATCGCAGGGGGTCCAGCAGATCATTGACTTGGTCCAGCAAGGTGGTCAGGTCCGGATCGAAGAAATTGAAGCGATCAATCATCGGGTCGGCGACACGCATCGGAAGACTCGGCGGCAGCCCAAGGCTGATTTTGAACCGATCCACGCGGCCCGCGTAAGCCGCGCGTGCTGTCAGCAGAATGCTCTGAGCGTTGTAGTACGCCTGCCGAGTCTGATCGACTTGCAGTCGCTGCACTCGTCCCGCAGTGAAATTGAACTCGAACAGCGCCACGCTGTCCCGCAACGCGGCGAGATTGCCTGTCTGATTCCTGAGCCGTTGCTGTTCTTGCAGAACGCCAAGAAAGCCTTCGATCGGAGGACTTCCCGCGCGACCCGCAGGCGTGCCCGCGAGCACTCCGAGTCCGCTCTGGCCGACCGCCCCGTTTCGCAACGGGCCATCGCCGGAGTTTCGTCCCGTGACCACCTCGACGTAGAAGCCTTGTCGAAACTGTTGCATCTGCCGCACGTTGGCCAGCAGCCGCCGCTCGGCCAGTGTCAGCCCCGCAAGTGCAAAGGCTCGGCCACCAAACTGCAACAACGGCTGCTTGAGGCTGAAGTCCAGCAGCGATCCGATCATCTCCGAATCGCTGCCTGAGAATTGCCACATCAATGAGTTCGCGAGGTTCGCGGTGAACTCACCGCCAGACGCAGTGAGTTTGTCGACGGAGCCTGTCGTCGTCGTTCGCAGCGCGCTCCGGCCATCCGAGCCAGCCCGATCGACTCCGTTGAAGGTCGATGTCGTCGCATTCTGCGCGAAAAACTGAGCATCAAATCGGAACCGCTGAAACGTCACGTCGAGTGCCGAGAGGTACAAGTCTTCCAACTCGGTCTGATACTCGCGCGACTGCTTGCGAGCGACACGCACGGAATTTGGCAAGTCGAGCACCACCTCGCCCTTCTCGTCACGCGGCAATGACGACAACCAAGTCTGAGCATCCACGAACGGAGCGTCCCCTTTGTCATGCCAATGCTTCCAGCCGCGATGCCCATCGACGCAGTGCATCAACTGATGCGAAGCTGGGTCATCGGGGGGCAGCGGCTCGAAGTCAGGATCGAACGGGTCGAACAGCCGCGAATCGGCCGGAGGAGTCACCTCACCGTTGTCGAAGTAGCCGTTCTTCTCGGCGACAGTCACCTGCACTTCATCGTCCGCTTGCTTGCGCCACCAAGCTCGCGTGCAGCCGGAACTGGCAAGCATGAGCGTGCAGAGACTCAGCGATAACCAGGCAACCTGGCGAATTGAGAGAAGCATCTGCACTCGGTTCGCCAAACAGGAAAGCGGAGTTGGATGAATGGACTCAGCATTCGTCATCGGCGGAAGACGGCGTCAGAGTTTGACCCAAATACCGATGATCGCGATGACGCATTTTCCCAAACCACCCAAGCGACTCAGTACGCCACGATTCAGTCACGAAAGAATTGGCGAGCGGGGCGGCGTCAGCCCCCCGGTGATCGCGGTCT
>CAMDPX010000149.1 GCA_945905295.1 Planctomyces sp. SH-PL62
ACCACCTCTTTGCTGGGCAGGTTGGGCGAGTCGATGAACTCGTGGGCGATGGGTGAGAACAGCACGAGCCTGGGAGCCGACTTGCCGTTGTACTTCTGCTCGAGCGTGTGCTTGATGAAGGCGGCGACGTTCTGTTTGAACGTGTCCAACCCCGCCTCGCCGGCGAACGCTTCGTTGTAGCCGTAGAAGGCGAAGATCACGTCCGCCTTGGTATTGGTCAGCTCGAAGCGGTTCTCGCGAACCTTGTCGAGATCCTTCTTCGACAACTTGGCCGGCTGCGGACACGGAGCCACCCCGCTCAACCACTCATCATGCGACCCAAACGACATCGACCGCAGCCGATGATTCGGATTCTGCCACCCATCAATCTCATCGCCGGAATAACCGAGATTGCGGAACACCAGATTGTGCTCCGGGAACCGCGCATGAATCAGCGTCTCCAACCACCCAAAGTGCTGCATCCGCTCGGCCAGCGTGTTGCCGACAATGCAGATGTGGTCCCCTTTGTTGAGTTCAAACTGCTGAGCCTGAGCGAACGGAGCAAAAACCAACATCGTGGCCAGCACGGCCCAGAGACGGCATTTCATGGGAATCCTCATTTCAGATCTCATGTTTCAACAATCAACACCGATTCTTGGTCGGCGGGCGTTTGTCTGTCTTCATCCGTGCATCGGCCTTGCCGTCCGTGCGGTTCCTAACGGGCTTGAAGAATCGCGGAAAGTCAGATGACGCACGGATGGCAAGGCCGGAGCCACGGATGAAGACTGGCGCGGGAACGAAGGCCAGGGCAGTTCTCGCCCTTCAAAACACGATGTGTATCTTGGACGTTGTCTAAGAATTCGGAGCCCCTTGTGCGTCGAGCAACTCACGCAATCGACGGACTTCCGCTTCCGCCAGATTCGCACGGTGAGCTTCCTCATCAGCGCGGCGAGCTTCCTCATCGGCGCGACGTGCTTCCTCATCGGCGCGGCGAGCTGCGTTTTCTGCCTCCAACAGGCACACGTTGCCGTGTGGATCGAACCACCTCAACCAAGTGCCGGGAGTCAGGCTGTACTCGCCGGTCCAAGTTCCGAGCCACAGTTCCAACTCTTCGCTCCACAAGCGACCGTCCGCGGAACGCTCCATCGGGCGATAACAATGCCGGTTGTCGAGCCGCCAGCCTTCCAGCAAGTGGGTTTCCGGGTCGTAGCAAAAATACTCCGGAGTTCGCAGCGTCTGCTCGTAGATGTCTTTCTTGTCGGTGCGGTCATGAGTCGCCGTGCTGGGGGAGAGCAATTCGATGGCGACATCCAGACCGCGATTGTTCTCTCGCCAGATCGCCCAGACATCTCGCGGCGTCTGCAAGTCAACGCCGCCGCTGACGACGAATACATCGGGGCCGATGAAATCCCGATTCCGAGCCTGCTTCAGGCTGTAATAGACGCACATATTCCCGCCGACAAAAAAGTCACTGCGGTGCCGCCAATGATGCTTCAGCGAATCGGCGAGCAAATTGATGTTGTCGCGATGCCAAGGAGATTCCAAGGGGACACCATCCGTTTCTGGAAGAGTGACCTGTTCAAGCTCCGAAATCACCTCATCGTGCAGCGGAGGATCGAGGGTCGTGGGCATGGTGGACTTTCTCGGCCGATGTGTCGCACAGGTTCGATCGCGCCAGAATCGTCTGGTAGCGCCGCAGATTCAGATTACCCATTTCGATTCGTGAATGACAACTTTCCTTGGAATCCGCAGAGTCGAGGATGCCAATGGCCGTCTACGCCCCACCAACGACTTCAAACTGCACCGTCGAACCTTCTGGCTTCGTGGGTTCGACCTTCAGTTCTGGAGACTCGCGGTCGGAGACTTCGACTCGCAGTGTGATCGTGTGCCGGCCGGGTTCCAGAGTCGCTTCGAGGTCGGTCTTCGACTCAAAGGCTTCGGCGTCGATCCAAGCTTGGAATGATTCCGTCGATGAAATCTTGAAGGCCAACTTGCCGGCTTCGTTGACTTGAACTTCGCCTTGCAGGATCAGAACGGTCGGATTCTTACCGGGACGGAGTTCTTCCAGCGGTAACACTCCGGCGACTTTGCCGTAGGCCGAGCTCCACTCGTCCGGTTGGCTGCCGAGCACGAATTGGCGGATGTGTTCGAGGTGCGGGACTTCGGCCGTCAATTCTTTGGCCGGCTTCTTCAGGACTCGCCAGCGCTGAATGCTGGGAGTCTTGCGGATTCCGTAGTCACCCGGCTTGCCCAACTCGGAGATGAACTTCGCCAGATCGAGCACCTCGCCGCGGGTCATGAATTTCGTCAGACCCTGCGGCATCAGCGATTTTCCTTCGGCCTCTTCTTCAATGTCCGCCGTCGGGATCACGATCATCTTTCCTTGCACGTCGCGGATGCGGACTCGCGTGTCGTCGCGGTCGATCACGACACCCGTCAGGACATTGCCGCTTTCGAGCGCGAACACCTTCGTGACGTATTGCTCTTTGACGGCCAGGTTCGGGTTGAGGATCGAGTTCACGACATAATCGACCGGCGACGAACCTCCGACGGCACTCAGGTCAGGACCGACTTGCCCGCCCGCTCGACTGACGCTGTGGCAGCGCATGCAACTGACATCGGGTCGGCGGAAGATCTTCTCGCCGCGAGCCGCATTCCCTTTCGCGATGACCTCGTTCACCAGTTCGGCAACTTCCTGCTGCGTTGGCGGCGGCGCATCTGCCGCAATCCCCGCGGCTGCGCTGAGCACCGACGACAGCGCAGGATCGCTGCGACCGACCGAGTACATGTATCGCAGCGACATCTTCGCGACATCGACCGACGGTTTGTGTTGCTTGATCTCCGCTGCCAACCGATCCGAACCCTCTTTGCGATTGAAGAACGCATCGAGCATCTCTGCCGGATCATCTTGAGCCGTCGCGTCCTTCAAGACGACGGCCCCCTGAGCCGCCGCCGCCGCCAAGTCGATGCCGACCAATCCCGCCGTCGCGATCAATCGCACACCGACAGGACGACCGGCTCCCGACAACTTGAGCAACGTTTCCTTGCTGCTGGCATCACCGATCGCGACAAGCCCTTCAATCGCCGCTCGCTGCAATTCGGCCGAGGATTTCTCATCCGTGGCGAGCGCTTGCAGCGACTTCGCAATCGACGTCACCTTCCAAGCCGCCGCCAATCGAATCGCCGCCAATTGCAGAGCTGAGTCTTTCGCACTCACCAATTGATCGAGCGCCTTGAGATCCCCCGCCGGCTTCACCTTGCGAGTCGCCGCCGCATCACCCAGCCAGCTCATCGCCTTTAACCGAAGCGCGGCATTGAACCCCTCCGGTTGCACAACTTTCTCGAAGATGACCTTCAAATCGTGCTCGTTGCCCCGATTGCAAATCATCTCCACGACCGTCCCTTGCCGCTCGGCCGGGAGTCGCCCGCTTTGAAAGAGCTTCATGACGGGGCCGACGGCGCTGGGGGGATCGTCGGCACGAACAACACTCAGCGAGATCATGCTGGCGATGCAGCAAATCGAAATGAGATGACGCGAAGAGAAGATTGAAAACATCAGCAGCAACACCGTCAAAAGGCAGAGGAGTTTTGAAATAACCAACCGCGTGCTTCGGCCTTGGCTTTGAGGAGCTTGGCCTTTTTCTCAACGAGGTTCTTATCGAATTGGGAATAGTCGATGACAGCGTGTTCCGGAAACGGCAACGGATCGGAAGCGACGGATAATTCAAGTTGCAGGCACTCAGCGACGCTCACGCCCAACACACCGACCGACGCAAAGTTCATCGTTTCGGTGTAATGCCGGAAAGAATTCTCGGCGGAAATTTGATCGCCGTCATACATCGAGAGTTTGTGCTCGTCCTTCGGTGTCGGACGAAAGGCTTGCGAAGTCACTCGCCCCTGCTGGACGAAGCTGGGATGAATCTGGCGAAGCAACACTGTCCCACTATTCAAGACGCGCCCCCTGCCAACTGGCGAATCTCGTCGTTCAAGCGGGTCCAATTGCGAACGTCGTCTAAGTCGACGTCACGAATGCTGTCGGATTCGGTCTTCAAATTCACACAGTGCCACTGCGCTTGGTGACTCGTTAAGTCGATCTCCAGCGACGCTTCGTGGTCGCCGATCGTCCATTCGAGTTGCACACCACCTTCTGCCGTCGGATACACAAACGGTTGCGGCAAGTCGGTCGAGTAATTCGAGGCAAATTCATTGGCCAGCCAATCCAACCCGATACACGCCGGTGCCAACCCTTTACCGTCCAGCCATCCGTTCTGAAGGCTTCTCAACTCATTCAATCGTAACACAAACTGCTTCGAATCGGTTGTCATGCGCGGCGGTGATAAGTGAGGCTCAAACTCGACCTCACAACCATCCGGCAGGTTCACGACTCCCGTCGGTCGGAAGACTCCGCGTTCAAAGATGGCGTGTACCAGTTGCATAAACTTGACCTGACCTTTCGAGGCACGTTGGAAACGTGCCCCACGTCATTTTTTCAATGCCTTCACGCGGCGGTCCAGGGTTTTGTTGGTTTCGTCGAGTTGGAATTTAAGATAGGCGTCTTGATCGTGGACCAGCGACTCGACGGCGATTTCTGAGGCTTTCACGGCGTCGGCTCCGTTGAAGTAGCTCAACGCCCAGATCGCTTGCAGGCGGACGTTGGATTTCTCGTCGTTGACTTGGACTTGCAGTAAATCCAGCGGCTTCGAGACTCGGTCGCGCCAGTAGGTCAGCACGCGAGTCGCTGCCGTGCGGGCGTGATGGTTCGGCGAGCGGAGTTGTTGTTTGAGCAATGCTTCATTGACGACGTTGTGGCTTTGATGCAGCCACAACGCTTCGGTGACGTGGTGCTCGTATTCGGCGTCGCTCTTGTCGAGCGATCCGATCCAGGTCTTCGCGGCGGCGATGACGTCGGCGGTCGGTCGGCCGGAGAGTTCGAGGCGAGCGCGATGACGGACTCGGTCGTCCTTCTCTTTCAGTAGGTCGAGCAACTTCGGAATCGGCTGGCCGGCGATCGGGATCGGGGTGAGCAGGTCGCGGCCTTCGTAACGAACTCGGTAGACACGGCCGTGGCTCTTGTCGCGTGATGGGTCGCGCAAGTTGTGCTGCATGTGGCCGACGATCGTGTTCTGCCAGTCGGTGAAATAGATGCTGCCGTCGGGAGCGACTTCAACATCGGCCGGGCGGAAGTTGGGATCGGACGAGAAGACGATCGGCTCAACCTCGGTGGCTCCGAAGCTGGAGTCCTTTTCTTGCAGCTTGTACTGCAAGATTCCTTGGAAGCCAATGACGTTGTTGACCAGGATGTTGCCTCGGTGCTCTTCGGGGAAGTGGCTGCTGCTGAGGATTTCGGTGCCGGAGCAGGGACGCGTCCGCTGCTGATAAACCTGCGGCGGGTTGGCGTGCTTGTTGGGATAGTCGAGGTCGCCGGAGAACAGGATCGCGTGACGCGGTTGAGCTCCGGTGCCGTCCCAGACGATGTCTTGGCCCCAGCGTTCAAAGATGTGGCCATGTGGATTGGCGAAACCGAACGAGACATAGACGTCGATCTTTTGCGTGCGCGGCTCGTAGCGGAAGACGCCACCGTTGGCGACACGGCGCGGTGCGCCCCACGGCGTTTCGATTTGCGAGTGATGGAAGGTGCCCTCTTGCATGTAGAGGGCTCCGCCCGCGTCGATCGTGAAGCTGTTGATCGTGTGGTGCGTGTCGGCCGTGTCGAAGCCGTGAACGAGCCGTTCTTTGATGTCGTACTTGTCGTCGCCGTTGGTGTCCTTAAGGAACAGCAAGTCCGGCCCTTGAGCGACCAGCACGCCGCCGTTCCAGAACTCGAAGCCGGTGGGGTTATGAATGTCGCCGGCGAACGTCTTGCAGGTGTCGGCTTTGCCGTCGTTGTTGGTGTCTTCGAGGATCAGCAGCTTGTCGTTCATGGGATCGGTCGGAGTCCAATGCGGGTAAGTCGGCCACGTCGCGACCCACAAGCGGCCTTTCGTGTCGAACGCCATCTGCACGGGATTGACCAGTTCCGGAAACATCGCTTCGTCGGCGAAGAGTTCGACCTTCATGTTTTTATGAACGGTCATCTTCTCGATCGACTCTTGCCCGGAGAGGTACTGATGCTTGCCTCCCGGCAGCGGGCCGGGTTTGTTCGAGATGACCGGGATCAACGCCGGGATGTTCGAGTCATCCGCCTTGATCGCCTTCCCCTGAGCCGCCGCCCAAACCACCTTGTCGCGGTTCGAGGTCTTCACATCGAGAATATCCAGCTCGCGCTGCCCGACCGAGTAATTCGACAACCCATCGCCATACCCGCCCGGCCCCTCGGAGAATTTCAGAAACGCTCGGTCGCCGTAGGTCGAGTAGCCGTCGGTCACGCGGTAACGGTTGAACCAATAGAAGTTCTTGTCGAGGACGGCCGCGCGAAGCGATAGGTGCTGCGAATCCGGATATCTCAGCGCCTCTCTCGGTTTCCCGAAGAATGCTAGGTCCGTGTAGCTCGCGACAACGAAGTCGCCAAAATCGTTTTGATGAATGCCATTGATTGTGAGTCGATGTCCGCGACCTGCCCAAAGCTGGGTGTTGAAAAAAAGATCGACGAACTGGGCTCCGTTCGCCTGTGCAACTTTGCCCATCGCGTCGGAATACATCTTGAGCTGCGCGTTCGAAGCGGCGACAACCTCTTTGCTGGGAAGGTTGGGGTCTTCGATGAACTCGTGGGCAATGGGGGAGAACATCACGAGCTTGGGGGCCGACTTGCCGTTGTACTTCTGTGAGAGCGTGTGCTTGATGAACTCTTCGACGTTCTTCTTGAACGCCGCCAAGCCCTCTTCGCCGGCGAACGATTCGTTGTAGCCGTAGAAGGCGAAGATCACATCCGCCTTGGTGTTGGTCAGCTCGAAACGGTTCTCGCGGACCTTGTCTTTGTCACGCGGCGACAGCTTGGCCGGCTGTGGGCAGGGAGCGACACCGCTGAGCCATTGATCGTGAGTTCCGAAATCCCGCGAGCGCATCCGGGTATTCGGATTCTTGTAGCCGTCAATCTCGTCGCCGGAATAGCCGAGGTTGCGGAAGACCAATTCATGCTCCGGGAAGCGAGCGTGAATCAGCGTCTCCAACCAACCGAAGTGCTGCATCCGTTCGGCTAGCGTGTTGCCGACGATGCAGATGTGGTCCCTTTTGTTGAGCGTGAATTCCTGCGCTTGAGCCACTGGAACGACGAAAATAATTGCGGCCAGCATGGCCCAGAAACGCGATTTCATATGGTGAGTCCTTGGTTAAATTTGGAGTGCGGCGATTCATCGCCGCTTTCCCTTTGCGGCCGGGCCGCTTTTTTCGGAGAGATTCCCTCAAAAAAAAGCGGCTCCGCCGCAATCCAAAGCGGCGATGAATCGCCGCACTCCAAAGGGGGGCGTATTCGACTGGAAGCGGTTCGCGGTCTCAAGCATGTCCCAATTTTTTACCCCCGATTTTTTGCCTGCCCATTCGCTGACGGGGCAGGCAAAAAATTGGGGGCAAACGATGGGACAAGGCGGCGTTTAGCGAATGCGAATCGTGAACGGCATCAGCATCAGCCGGCTCTCGCGAGCGAGCTTGTTGATCTGCCATCCGTTCCGCAGGTCGTCAGCCAAGTCGGGCGAGATCGCCTTCAGCGCCGAGTACAACGCGGCATCGGCGGACACGCGAGTCTGCTCATCCGGATTGAGCGGGCCGAAGAGTGATTCGAACGGGCTGGTCGGCTTCGGCAGGATCAGGCGTTCGACTTTGTCATCCGGGCCGAGCTTCGCCAATTCCTTCGCGTGCTCGACGGCGTCTTCCAACGTACCGATCTTGTCCACGAGGCCGAGCTTGAGCGCGGTTGCTCCTGAATAGATGCGGCCACGTGCGAGCTTTTCCAGCTTCTCATATTCCATCTTGCGACCCTTGGCCGCCTTCTCGGTGAACTGCTTGTAGATGTCGAGCAGCAGTTTCGTCATCGCCGCGCGTTCGCTGTCGGTGAAACCGACGGTTGTGCTGAGGATGCCACTGTTCTTGCCGCGAGCGACCACGCTGGTCGTGATGCCGACTTTGTTATAGAGCCCTTCGAGCGCGATCTTGCCGCCGACCACGCCGATTGAGCCGGTGATTGTGCCCGGTTCGGCGAAGATCGTGTCGGCTCCCATCGCGATGTAGTAGCCGCCGCTGCCGGCAACGTCTCCCATGCTGGCGACGATCGGCTTCTCGACTTTTTCGAGGGCTCGCCAAATCAAATCGCTGGCGAGCGCGCTGCCGCCAGGGCTATCGACTCGCAACACGATCGCTTTGACCGTTGCATCGCTCGAAGCCTTCTCAATTGCTTTGACCAGAGTGTCGCTGCCGAGCGTGCTGTCGCCCAGAAAATCGCTGCTGCTGGCTCCGGGCATGATCATGCCGGAAGCATGAATGATGGCGATCTTGGGATTCTTGCTGCCGCGAGCCTGCGGCTCGATGCCCATCATCATGTTCATCATCTTGATCATGCCGGTCAGGCCGCTGAAGTCGGTGTCGATCTTCTTCTTGCCGTAGCGCTTCGCGAGCTTGATCGTCGTATCGGCCTTGTCCCCTTTCAGAATGCCCGGCAGTTCGTCCTCGTAAGCGACGCGCGTGATGAGTCCAAGTTCTTTCGCAGCCGCCGCGGTGTGCGGGCCGTTATCGATCGCGTCTTTGACCTTCTCGGCGGTGAGGCCGCGGCCGGTCGCGACTTGCTCGACCATCTGGTCGTAGAAATCGCCGAGGACTTGTTCCAACTCTTCGCGGAACTCTTTGCTCATCTCGGTGCGCGAGTACGGTTCGGCGGCGGATTTGTATTCGCCGACCCGCAGCATCTCGGCCTTCACGCCGAGGAAGTCGAACAGGTTTTTGTAGAAGCTGACCTCGGATCGCACGCCCAGCAGCATCAGCACGCCGGACTCCGGCATCACGACTTCATCGCAACCGGCCGCGACGAGGTAATCGCCCGATCCCGCCGAATCGAGATACGCGACGACCTTCTTACCCTTCGCCCGAACGCGGCTGATCGCCTGGCGGAACTCGTTGAGTTTCCCGCGTCCGATGCTCGGCCCGTCAATCTTGAGCACGACGCCGGTGACGCCATCATCTTTCGCCGCTTTATCGAGCCGGCCGAGGACTTCCGAAAGGCTTTCGCTGACGTCTCCGAACAAGCCCATCATCTGCGGGCCTTCGGCATAGCCTCCTTTGAGTTCGATGTGCGCCCAGGTCGCGGGCTTGTCCTGTGCGCTGGCCTGTTGCATCGGCAGAGCAGCCACTGACAACGCCAACCCGACGAATGACACGGAAATCCAACGGAGCGCAACGACTCGAAAGGGAACAAGGCTGAGCATGGCATGGTCTCGCAAAAAGCGTTTCGATGAGATCTGGTCGTGTGACGGTGGAAGTCTAGGGCCAGCGGTTCGACACCAGCAAGCGGGGTCAACGGAGGTCGGCTCGCGATGCTCCGACCGAATGCGATGCCACGCTCACCCTCATCTTGCCGCTGGTCTTCGTCTCGGCATAGATTCCTGCCCCTTCCGGCCGAGGCTTGCTTGGCCGCACACGTTGAGCTTGCCAGTGAGAGTTTCATGCCGACCGACTCGTCCGACCGCCACGCGACTGCTTTCAGCGAGTTTCTCCGGTCGTGGACGCGTCTCATTGTGGCTCGGCCTTGGGTTTCGGTGTTGCTGTTGATCGCGGTTTGCGTGGCCAGTGGCGTCTACACATCGAGAAACCTGACGTTCAAAAACGACCGCGACGACCTGATTGATCCGAACGCGGACTTTCACCAGCGCTGGTTGAATTACACGAAGAGCTTTGGCGAAGCGTCGGATATCGTCGTCGTGGTCGAGGGACAGGTGCCGGACGACATCGTGCCGGTTCTGGACGACTTGGGTGAGCGGCTGAGAGCCGACGATGAGCACTTTCGCAGCGTGCTGTACCGCATGGAGCACGATCAACTGCGCCGCAAAGGGCTGCAGTTTCTGTCGCCGGAGCAATTGGAGATGTGCCTGGCGCAGCTCCGTGAGTTGCGGCCGGTCATTCAAGGTGACTGGGAGGCGGTCAATCTGGAGCGGGTCATCTCACAGTTGCTGCATCGACTCAATCTGTTGCATTTCAAGGCGGCGGCCACCGGCAGCGAGAGTTCCCAATTGCCGGGGCCGACGACCGATGACCTCATCCAGTTGATCAGCCAGCACGTCACGTCGCTGGCGACCAGCATGACGGCCGCGCTGAAGAATCCGGATGATGCCCGCAATCCGTGGCCGCAGTTGATCACCGTGGATGGTGACCTGGCCGACGCCGCGTCCAAGCCGACGTACTTTCTGAATGAACGTGGCACGCAAGGCTTTCTGCGAGTCGTGCCAATCATTGATCGGACAGACTTCAACGGCGCGACCGCCGCGATCGAACGCATGCGCCAAATCGTGGCCGACGTGAAGTTGGATCACCCGCACGTCCGAATTGGTCTCACCGGCATCCCGGTGCTGGAAAACGACGAGATGCTCCGTTCGCAAAAGGACATGACGCTCTCCACGATCGTGTCGTTCTTGGGCGTGCTGGCACTCATGCTGGCGGGGTTCCACGGAATCCGGCATCCGCTGATCGCGGCCGCCATGCTGGCGGTGGGCATGATCCTGTCCTTCGCGTTCGCGACCGCCGCGGTTGGGCATCTCAACATTTTGTCGGCCTCGTTCGCGCCGATTCTGATGGGGTTGGGTTGCGATTACGCCATCATGTATCTGTCGCGGTATCTGGAGCTGCGCCACAAAGGTGAGAGCTTGGACGACGCTTTGGGAAATACGTCGGCGTCGGTCGGGGCCAGCATTTTGACAGTCGCGATTGTCACCGCACTCGCCTTTTATTGTGCGACGTTCACAAAGTTCCTCGGAGTTGTGGAACTGGGCGTCATCTCGGCGGGTGGCATTGTGCTGTGCGCGATCGCGTCGTTCTTCGCTTTGCCGCCGCTGATCAAGGTCGTGGATCGGCATGTGCCGCTCGCCAAACTGCCGACGCCGATCCAAGGCAACGCTCTGCGTTGGACGATTCACCGATATCCGTGGTGGGTCGCGATCGGCGGACTGGCTTTGCTGGGGTATCTCGGCAGCTTGGCATTTAGTTGGAGCGGTGGAGTGCCGAAGTTCGCCATCAAGTACGACTACAACCTGTTGAACCTGCAAGCCAAAGGAGTCGATTCGGTCGATTGGCAGGATCGCATCTTTCGGGAATCGAACGGTTCGTTGCTGTATGCCGTGTCGCTGGCAGATTCGCCCGAACGTGCTCGCGAGCTGAAACGACAATTTGAAGGCTTGCCCACCGTTCGCAAAGTGGAAGAGTTGGCGTCGCACTTGCCGTCCAAGAATCTCGCGGAGACCAAGTTGCTCATCCAAGCGGTGCATTCAGAAGTCGCGCGGCTGGCTCCGGTGAAATACGAACCTCGTGAAGTGAACCCGGAAGCTCTGGGGCAATTGATCGAACGACTGTTTCAAAGTCTTTCACAAAACGAGGAGCCTTGGGCCAAGCAAGCGGCGACTGCGTTGGACGAGTTCCTCGACCGCTTCGAGCGTTTGCCGATCGAACGGCAGGTGCGGTTCTTGAACGAATTCCAGGCACGCATGAATTTCGCCTTGCATGGGCAGTTGCAGGCGCTGGCCGACGCTTCCGATCCAGAGCCGATCACGCTGAAGGATTTTCCGCAGGAGTTGGTCTCGCGATTCGTCAGCCCGAATGGGATCTGGCAGTTGCAGATTTATCCCAAGGAACAAGTCTGGGACATCGAGCCTCTGCGCGAGTTCGTGGAAGATGTCCGCTCGGTAGACCCGGATGTCACCGGCACTCCGCTGCAAAACTATGAGGCTTCCGGGCAGATTCGGCAGAGCTATCAAGACGCGGCCGCGTATGCCCTGTTGGCGATTTGGATCACGCTGATCATTGACCTGCTTGGCCGCCAGCAGGCACTCCGCGTGCTGATTCCGCCTGCTCTCGTGATTGGTGTGGTGTGGACGGTGGCTCGCTGGCAACAGATCGAGATTAACTGGACGCTGCTCGGCGGCCTGTACCTGGCGATGACAGTGACCATCACCTGGCTGATCGATTCCGCCACCGTCGGACACAGTCTCTTGGCGTTTCTGCCTTCGCTGGGCGGAGCGGCGATCATGTTCGGCGTGATGCGTTTGATGCACGTGGATCTCAACCCAGCTAATCTGATCGTGCTGCCGTTGCTGCTGGGCCTGGGCATGGATGGCGGAGTCCACATGGTGCATGACTTCCGCTTGCAGACCGAGCGCCGCTATCGCATCTCGCCCAGCATCATCAACTCGCTGGTGCTGACGTCGACAACCACGATCGTTGGCTTCGGCAGCATGTTGCTGGCGGCTCATCGCGGGCTGTACACGTTCGGGCTGGTGCTGACGATCGGAGTGGCCAGCTCTGTCTTCATCGCGCTGGTGCCGCTGCCGGCGATCCTCACCCTGATGGATCGCCGCCGCCGAGCGACTTCGTTCCGCCACTCGCGAAGCTTCATCGCACCGGCTCATACGCCGAGCGGTCTGGAACATACCGCGCGCGGTCCAGCTCTTCCCGCCGTCATGCCCAAAGTCTGACTGGAGCCAGTTCCGTCATTTCTTAGCGGCGGCGCTGAGTTGTGCATCGAGCACTCGTTGGCGTCGTACCTTTCGCACGAGGGCACGGAGGCCGTTTTGCTCGACGACTTCGCCGCCGGTCGGGATACGGGCCAGGTGGGCGATGATCCAGCCGTTGAGGTTATGGATCGGCGTTTCGCTTGTGGGAAGGTGCTGACTGAGATCGAGGCCCGTCAGTTCATTTAAGCGAGGCAGGCTGATGCCGACGCTGGCAACCCACCCGCCAAGGGAACCGTCCGGTTGAATTACTTCAAGGTCACGACGGCGCTGTTGTCCGCCGTGATCGACTCCACGCCAGCCAAGCAAGGTTTGCTGATCCCCGGCACACACCAAAATTTCGACCGCCCTCCGAATTGGCGGAACTCAAACCGGATGTGCTGTTGGCTTGGAATCTTGCTCCCAAAAATCTCGCACGCGAGGCAGAGTTGAAAGCGCGTGGTTGCCGATTTCTCACGCCCAATTTGGAGGAACTGTGACGGCTTGCGAGCGCGGTGATTCACCGCCGTCGAATCTTTGCCAGCAGAGCCAGAGGAAGGCTCAGTGAGTTGTCTGTCTTCGTCAGCGCGGCACGGGGCTGTGTCCGCGCGGACGGCTGGCCGCCCAAGACAGTCCGACGCTCTGGCGAATTCGGCGGCGGTGGATCAATTCGCTTGTGTCCATTCCCACTAGACAGACTTTTGCCAGCGCGATAGTTTTCTGCCCGACACGAATGGCGGAGCATGTTCAGCCGCTGTTTTGGTCTTGGAAATAGGCTGACGTTCAGCAGGACGAACCGTGTTCGGGCCTGCGGAAATACGGCTGGAAAGTTGCAGCGGAAACGTGCGGCTTTTCAGCTTTTTTTGTTGGTGTTGGGAATCTCGGCATGTTTGTGTTCGATGACTTTGCTTCACGTCACTCGTTTCGCCGTGGGCCGGCTCTGGTCGGATTCCTCAGCGTGATGCTGTGGGTGTTTCAAGTCATGATGGTCCAGCCGCTCTGTTTGTGCTGGTCGAACGAGACGCAAAGCGGCGAGTCGGAGAACCGTAGCGAGACGGAAGACATCGACTGCCCCGCACAGTTGACGAGCGGTCTGCGAAGCCGCGCCCGACAAGCGGTTCGCGTCGCTGTTCCGTCCACCTCTTGCCGAGCATCGCATCGCGTCGCCTTGACCGCGACGTCGGCTCGGCTTTGCGTTCCTCTTGGCAACCCGGCTTGGTGTTGCCCGCTGCGCTGTTGATTCAGCGCGCTCCCACCGCATTCCCGTGTCTTGATTGCGCCGATGGTGCGTTCCGAATGAGTGTCGGATCGTCGTCGGTTCATCGAGCTTGAAACGTGCCGCTGCGGCCGTGCAGACCCATCTGCTATCGACTCAGGGAGAGGGACTTTGAAAACGCTGACCAGTAAATCTCAGAGAGAACTGGAGACCGAGATCAGTCAGGCGGTCATTCGGTTCGAGAAAGAGTGCATGGGCCGAGGCCCGTTGGAAACCAAGACGTATCTGCTCGACGATGTCGTGTTGATTCGTTTGAAAGGTGTCCTCACACAGTCCGAGCTCAAGTTGGCCGAGACCAACGATCGGCGGCGTGGTCGATATCTGCTCAAGCAAGTGCGACAGGAATTGCTCGAGAATTCCCGGCCCATCCTCGATGACATCATTCGGGAGGTGCTGGGCGTGGAGATTCGCAGCCTGCATACGGACATCAGCACCAAGACCGGCGAGCGAGTCATTGTGCTGACGCTGGAACGCAAGCCCGCGTGCGTCGAGCAGGCTCGGCCACCGGAGTTTGAACGAGGAAACGGACGACCGGTCGTCGCCGGTTGAACCAACACCGTGGAGGCGAGAGACGGACCTGACGGTCGGCCGCTCGCATCCATTTCATCAATCCGCCATCACGTTGCGGGGGATGTCACGCCCCTGCGGACAAGGCCGGAGAGTCGCTGCTCAGCGACTTTTCGGCCTTTTTTTATGAACAGGAGTTTGTCATGGAGCTTCACCAACAGGATCGGATCGAGTCCGCTCACGTCAATCCTTCCGGGAACGGATCGGCGCGAGTGTCCGCTCTCCATTCGCGTGAGCAGGCATCGGGCAACGGGAGCGCGGTCGCGCACATCCTCGTTGCTACTCGGTTGCACGAGTCCGAACGCGAAGCGGTGATGCTCGCGTTGCGGATGGCGGCGGCACAACGCGCGCGAGTCACGCTGCTGCATGTGCTCGTACCGTTTACTCCACCGTCGGTGCATTGGCTCGACGCGATCGACAATCTGCATCGCGCTCTGAACGAACAGCCGCGCGACTCGGAGGACGCGATCCAGAAGGGGCGGTCCGAGATCGTCACGTTTTTGAACTGTGAGATCCCGCGCGAGGTCCGCGAGCCGGTCGCGATTCAGATCGAATGCCGCGTCGGCGATGTCGCGTCTGAAATTGCGGCCTTCGCCGAAGAGCAAGCGGTGGACCTGGTTTTCCTCTGCGATCGTCCCCCTTCGTGGCGTCCGTCGTTCTTGTCGAGCCTGTCGCAGCGCATCGCGCAGCTCAACTCCAAACCGATCGTCTTCGGGCGGCAGCAAACCAACTCGAAACGGGAACGGCGCATTGAGACGCGTTTAGGTTGGGACTCCGTCCCGACCTGAGCCTCGTACTGGAGGAACCACAAACTCACATCGGAACCACAACACCACATCAGGGGGCGGGACAGAGTCCCAACCTACTTTTCAAAGGCGCTTCAAAATGATCTGGCAACGCTTTCAACGATTCATGCACGTCTTCGATGACCGCTTTGAGGATCTCACCCAGGACAACTGGAAGTCGATCGTCTACCGCGATTTCAGCGCGGGGCTGATCGTCGCGATGACGGCCATTCCGATGGCAATGGGCTTTGCGATCGCGATGGGCCTGCGACCCGAACAAGGGATTATCGCGGGAGCGTTGGCCTGCCTGATCGGCCGCACGTTTGGCGGCTCGAAGTATCAGGTGTATGGCCCGACGGCCGCGTTCATCCCCGTGATCGCCGGACTGATGGCGAAGTACGGCGAAGCGGGAGGGGGCACCTTCGATCAAGGACACGGATTCCTCGTGCTCGTGTCGCTCATCGCGGGCGTGATCCTGATGGGGATGGGACTGCTGGGGCTGGGCAAGTATGCCAAGCTTGTGCCAGAGTCGATCATCGTCGGCTTCACCGTCGGCATCGCCATCGTGATTGCGATGTCGAACGCCGGCGAAGCGCTCGGCTTGACGCTGAGCTTGAAATCGGGCGTGCTCACGAAGTTGAAAGAGATCGTCACTCAAATCGACGTGGCCAACTGGTACGCCTGCGGCTTGGCGCTGCTGACGCTCGTACTGACGCGCGTGCTGCTGAAAATTTCGGTCTTCATACCGGCTCCGTTGATCGCGCTGGCGGTCGGCACGGGACTGGCCATATGGGTGCTGCCCGACAAAGGCGTCCTGTTGATCAAAGACCGCTTCGGAGCAATCCCGACGAACTTCTTCGTGCTGACCGGCCCCCACATGCCGGGTTGGACCGCGTCGGTGTTTATTGATATCGCGTACTTCGTGTTCGCGATCGTGTTTGTGTCGGCGGTCGAAAGCGTGCTCTGCTCGTCAATGGCCGATCGTCTCGCCGAAAACCGCAAGACGCCATTCAACCCGGACAAAGAATTTTGGGGCCAAGGCTTGGTGCAAGCGATCACGCCGCTCGTCAACGGCTTCCCCTGCACCGGAGCACTCGCACGCACGGCGACCAGCATCAAGGCCGGAGCCGTCACGCCGCTGGCTGGTTACTTCAAGGGCGTGCTCAAGCTGCTGATGGCCGTGTTCCTGGCGAGCTATCTGAACTATGTCCCGATGGCCTGCATCGCCGGCATCTTGTTCTGGGTGGCGAGCAACATGATCAAGCCTTCCGAGATCGCGGCAATCCTGCGTCACAATCGCTTCCACGCGGCGTTGATGGTCTACACCGCCGCGATGGTCCCGCTGACCGATTTCCTCACCGGAGTCCTGTCGGCGTTGATCCTCTACGCGGCACTCCGACCGTTCTTCGACCGTATTCCCGCGTCGGCCGAGGATGCCTTGGAGGTTCGACTGTCACCCGCCAACGGCGGCGAATCGCTCCTGCAACCCGTCCATGTCAGCATGGTCGAAGGGAGCAAAAGTTAGCTGGCATGATTCGCTGGCATGATTCAGGGTCGGAAAAGAATCTGAGGCATTGCTGCATTCCCGCGAGCGGCGTCAGGTTGGTTGCGGTTGGCGACGGAAGTACCACTCGGAGGCTTGGCGATAAAAACTTCCGGCCACCGCCTTGGCAAACTTCTTGCCGGCCCACACGAACTGCTGTTGGAGGATTGTTCGAGCGTCGCCCGCTGCGAGCGTCGCGGCCATCGCTGGCGACGTGTGATTCACGATTGGCAATCGTCCGGCAATGTGCAACTCGCTGAATCGCGACCAGCGGCAGGTTGGCTCGCTGTTGAAGAGCAGTTTCATTCCGGCCCGTTGAGCGGCGATCGCGACGCGCAGCGAGAAGAATCCGCCGGGGACCGAACCGCACCACGTCGGCGTCCCCAGGATGTCGGTCAGCACTGCTGAGGATTCCGACCACTCGCGCTGCAAGTCGGCGTCATCGAGTGCGTCGATCCGTTCCGGGTGCGAGCACGAATGCGTGCCGATCACATGGCCTCGTTGATGAAGCTCGCGAATCTGATCGGCCGAGAGGAAACCGGGATCACCGATGCGGTCGGTCGTGATGAAGAAGTGTCCGCGCCAATCGAGACGCTCCAGCCGGTCTGCGATCTCGGTCAGCGACGAGACGCCGCCGTCGTCAAACGTGAATAGACAAGGAGCGTTCTTTGTGGTCTCACCCGCCAAGACTTGAGTCGCAGTCGCGCAACTCAATTGCTGGCGTTCGACGATCGCTCGCAGATGAGCGTTGAACATCTCTCGCGTCAGTTTGTACCGATTGGCCACGGGGCCGGAGAAACCACTCGACTCCGGCTCGCCGGCCGGAACGACGTCATGATACAGCAGGGTGGCAGCTCGCATGAGTAGTCCTACTCGCCTTAATTTTCCAAGAGAAATACTTCGTCAACCACGGTTGTCCCCACACGGCGGACGCGCGTCCGCGAGTCTCGATGGGTGCCGCCGTTCCGGCTTCGATCTCGGCCAGTTTGCGACGGATCGCGTCGAGGTTCGACGTCACCGCCTTCGCCTGAATAACGACGTGCGAATCACGAACGGAATCGAAATCGCACGAGTAGTAACCATAGACCGGCCCGGTATCGACTCCCGCGTCGATGCGCAGCAAAGTGACCGCGACCTTCTCCGGTTCGCCGTTGGCCAGCGCCCAGAAGCAGCCGTGAGCATTGCGGTACTCAGGACACATTCCTGGATGCAGCACGAACGTGCCCGCGCGCGGAATCGAAAACACATCCGGCTTGAGCAACGTCTTGCACCGCGCGATCACGATGTCCGGAGCCAGTTCGGTCAGGAAGGCTTTGGCTTCGGGCGAGTTCGGACTCGAAGTGATACAGACGGGCGGTGTGTCCTCGGCTGCCGGGTACAGACGAGCGAGCCGTTCCAGTTCGGAGTCCTCCCAAGCTCGATCCCGTCGGGCCAGAAACAATCGGTAGAAGATTCGGAACGCCAGCACGTCCGCAAAACGGAGCAGACCGCAGCGCCGGATTTCGTTCTTCACCCGCCGCCACATTCGGCGTCGCGGTTCCATGACGACAAGAATCCCCGCGAGTTGGGAAAACGAAGCCAGCCAGTTGGCTAATCCCAACTGATCCAGCCGCGCACCCGCATGACAAATCAACACGGTCTTCATCGAATTCTCCTCGCGCAAGAATTGACCATCGCCGTTGGCAAATCGCAGGCCAAAAACTCGGAGCCTTTCGTCGAGTTCGGCAGCGAGCGAATTTGCACAGCGCTGACGTATTTGTTTGGTTGACGTGATGCAGCCGGAGACGTTGCGATTCGGCCACGTGCCCGCAGAACCGGATCGAGCGGCCGATTGGCGAGCATCAACGTCGCAGTCGGTGAGGAAGGATGAGCCGACATTGCGCGTGATCGTGAACCGGAATGCGCCAAGGTCGGCGTGGACCTGGAGTACGCCGTCGTCGGCCAGACCAAGCTGAACACGCAGCTCGACCAGTTCGCATCGCAGATTCAGGATCGTGAGCAAGCACGGATCACTCGCAGAACCAACGAACAAAAGGTGACGCAGTTTCTGGGCGAACAGGAACTCAAATCGACCGAGGCGTTGACCGAACAGCGTCAGATGGTCATCGACGTCAATACGAATCACGTCCTGGCCAAAGTCTCCGTCGCACTGGGGGAGATTTTCGCCTCGGACGACAGCGACTTCGCGAAGTTGTTCTCGGCCTACATGACCCCCGTGCCTTTGAAGGGGGCGCCGTCACCGCTCCGCGTCACGAGCCTTCTCAAGAAGAGTGTCCAACAACAGAAGGCTGATCACGCGGAGCAGTGACGGCAACGCAAAATCGCATCACCGCGCCAGCGGACGGTACTTGATGCGATGCGGTTGATCGGCATCGGCTCCGAGCCGTTCGTGTTTCTGTTGCTCGTACATCTTGTAGTTCCCCTCGAACCAGTACGTCTGGCTGTCTCCCTCGAAGGCCAGGATGTGCGTGGCGATGCGGTCGAGGAACCAGCGATCGTGGCTGGTCACGATCACGCAGCCGCCGAAGCTGGAAAGACCTTCTTCCAACGCACGCAGCGTTTCGATGTCGAGATCGTTCGTCGGTTCGTCGAGCAGAATCACATTGCCGCCGCGTCGCAGCAGCTTGGCCAAGTGGACTCGGTTGCGTTCGCCGCCGGAGAGTTGCTTGACCAGCTTCTGCTGGTCCGAGCCTTTGAAGTTGAACCGGCCGCAGTAACTCCGCGCGTGAATCTTCAGACCGCCGACTTCCAGAATGTCGGCTCCACCGGAGATTTCGTCATAGACGCTCTTGTCTCCATCCAGCGTGTCACGCGACTGATCGACATACGCCAGCTCGACCTGCTTACCGATGCGCAGCGATCCGCTGTCCGGCTGCTCTTGTCCCATAATCATTTTGAAGAGCGTCGTCTTGCCGGCCCCGTTCGGCCCGATCACGCCAATGATGCCGCCGCGCGGAAGATTGAATTCCATGTTCTCGAACAGCAGCCGATCGCCAAAACTCTTGGTCAACTTCTCCGCGCGAATGACCAAATCGCCCAGCGGTTTTCCCGGCGGAATTTGAAAGGCCGCGGTGTCGTCCGCGCCCTGGTACTGCTGCGATCGCAACTCCTCGTAACGCTGCATGCGGGCTTTGTTCTTCGTCGCCTGAGCCTTCGGCGACATGCGGACCCACTCCAACTCGCGAGCCAATTCCTTCTGACGCTTGGACTCTTTGTTCTCCTCAACCTTCATTCGCGCGTACTTCTGTTCCAGCCAAGACGAGTAATTCCCCTCGAACGGCATCCCCTTGCCGCGGTCCAGCTCCAAGATCCACTGCGCGACGTTGTCGAGGAAATACCGATCGTGCGTCACCGCGACGACCGTCCCCGCGAAGTGTTCGAGAAATTTTTCGAGCCACGCGACCGATTCCGCATCGAGATGGTTCGTCGGCTCGTCGAGCAACAACAGATCCGGGTTCTGCAACAGAATGTGACACAGCGACACGCGCCGCTTCTCACCGCCGGAGAGCTTCGAGATCTCGGCATCATCAGGCGGCAATCGCATCGCGTCCTTCGCGACATCGAGCGTCCGATCCAATTCCCACAAATTGTCGTGGTCGATCTTGTCCTGGCACTTGCCCTGCTCCGCCAGCACCTTGTCCATCTCGTCCGGCTCCAGCGGCTCACCCAACTTCAGGTTGAGTTCGTTGTACCGTTCGAGCAGCGCATGCGATTCGGCAACGGCGTCGTTGATGCAGTCGGCGACGGTCGCGTACTTGTCGAGGTGCGGCTCCTGCGCGAAGTACCCGATCTTGATCCCCTTGGCCGGCCGGACCTCCCCCATGTAGTCCTTGTCCTCACCCGCCATGATCCGCAGCAGCGTACTCTTGCCCGACCCGTTGTTGCCGAGCACACCAATCTTGGCTCCCGGATAAAACGCCAGCCAAATGTTGCTGAGGACTTCTTTCTCCTCATACATCCGAGTCAACGCTTCAATCGTAAAAATGTAGTTGTCAGCCATGTTCTCTCGTGTCTCCAATGAAACCGTACCGCGACCGTTAGGGAGCGGCC
>CAMDPX010000150.1 GCA_945905295.1 Planctomyces sp. SH-PL62
ACTTGTGAGATCGATTGTCGTCCGGGGGCTAACGCCCTCCGGCTCGCTTGATGGCTTTCGGCCGGGCAACGTGATCCGCTGCAATTCCACCAGCGGATTTGATTCCAAGACTTTTTGGAGAAAGAGATTTCCCTCCGTCACGAGTGTCACCGGAATCATCTCGCGCTTCGGAAGCACGGCCCACGCGCGATTGTCGACCGCGAGCGTGTCCGCTCGATCGAGCTTCGCCATCAGATGCCCGCCAGCGGCCGAGGTTTTCTCAAACGATTGGCTCCAACGTTGTCCCGGTGCCAGCTTCAATGGCACGACATCGACGACCTCATTGTTGAGGTCCATCTCCAGACGACACTCGACCGGTTCGTCGGAGGCATTCGTGACTTCGGCGAGAATCTCGTAGCCGAGCGGATCAATCAAACTCCGCCGCGTCTGGAACTGCGTGATGCCGACGTTGCCGGCGTTCGTGCCGAAGTGGCGAGTCACCAGGCGAGCGGGGGGCGTCAGCCCCCCGGTGGGATGATCGTCACTCATTTCAACCGGGGGGCTGACGCCCCCCGCTCGCCAGGACGGTTCCGCCACGTCGGTCAACACCACGATCTCGCGTTGATGTTCATCCTGCCGTTCGCCGAGCAATCGGCGAGCGAGTTCAACTGCCTCGGTCACACGCGTGGGATTGTCGGTCGAGACGACATCGTCAACGGCGTGCGCCAACGTGCGACCGTGACTGGAAAAACCGCAAACGACTCGCGGAGCGCCGCCGGCCGTGACGACGGCCAACTCGTCGCGGAACCGCATCCCGCGAATGACGCGCAAGGCTTCGTCCTTCCCGGCAGCCAGACGCGACGGCGACACATCGGTCGCGTTCATGCTCGCCGAGTTGTCCACGATCACCACGATCCGCCGCAGTTGCCGAGTCTCCCAGGCGAAGAACGGATCGGCGAGAGCGAGCACCAGCAACAAGATCAACACGATCTGCGCCAGCAGCGACAACCAATGCCGCATCCGCTGCCAGATAGAGCGTGGCTGATGTTCGTCGTAGATCTGCCGCCAAAAAAGAATCGTCGAAACCGGCACCCGTCGCAGCCGGATCTTCAAGATGTAGAAGACCACGACCGGGATGAGCGCGGCGAGCCAGAGGAGAGCGAGCGGGGAGGCTAGGGACATCTCGACGCCTCCTCTCGCGAAGCATTGGAAATTGAAAAATGGAAATTGAAAATTGGAAACTGTCGGATCGGCGGCCAACAAACGGATGCCTTCCCGAACTCAATTTTCAATCTCCAATTTCCAATTTTCAATTTCCAATCCTCCACCATCATCCCACCGCTCCCGACGCGCGCATCATCTTCAAAATGAGTTCATCAAACGGCACTTCACACCGCGTCTGCGTCAGGCCGACGCCGTATCTGCGGCCGTACTTTCGCAGCGATTCTTGGAAGTCCTCGAACAGCGTGCGGTACTTCTTCAAAGCGTTCTCGGTGATCGTCACCTTTTGACCGCCGTCGGATTCGATGTCGACGAGTTCCAACTCCCCTAGCAAACTTGGCTCGGCTTCCAGCCGGTCGTGAAGTTGGACGGCGTTCAATTCGTAGTTGCGATAGCGCAGCAGATCGAAACCTCGTTCATAGCCTTGCGGATCAAAGAGATCGCTGACGACGACCGCGAGGCCGCGACGCTGTGGTCGTTGCGTGAAAGCTTTGATGACTCGGCCGAGGTCCGTGGATTCGCCCTGCACCTCCAGTCCTTCCAGAAACTTCAGCAGCGAGAGGATGCGGTCCTTGCCGCGAGTCATGGGGAAATCGGCGATGATGTCGTCGGCGAACGCGATCACGGCGACGCGGTCCAAATCCGCCAGCGCGATGTACGCCAGCGCCGCGACAATCTGCCGAGCCAAATCAAACTTCGGCGGCGAGCCGAACGCCATGCTCCGCGAGCAATCCAGCAGCAGGTAGACGTGCAAGTCCTCTTCTTCCTGAAACCGTTTCAGCAGCAACTGCCCATGCCGCGCGAAGACGTTCCAGTCCAGATGCCGAAAGTCATCTCCATGCGAGTACTCGCGATGATCGGCGAACTCGATGCCGCCGCCGGTCTGCATCGTGCGGCGTTGCGCCATCAATGAACCACGAAACATCCGCCGCGAAACGAGCGACAGGTATTCGAGCTTCTTCAGGAATTCCGTATCAAATAGCGGCATGGACGCAATCGGAAACTAAGGGTTGTTGAGGAAGGTGCCCGACGAATGAAAGGAGACGACGAATATCTGGGCGGCTGCGTTCATTCGTCGTCTCCTTCGATTCGTCGGGCACTTCTTTATTCGCTCCAGCGTTTGCAAAGCTGATGCGGCACGCCAAGCTGATCACAAATCCGGCCGACGACGAAATCGACCAAGTCGAGAATCGAAGTCGGGCCATGATAGAAGCCCGGCATGGCCGGCAAGATCACGGCACCTGCATCGGCCAGCCGTTTCATGTTTTCCAGTTGGATGCTCCCTAACGGAGTCTCGCGGGGGACGACGATCAGCTTGCGACGCTCCTTCAAATGCACATCCGCCGCGCGCTGAATCAGGTTGGTCGATTGCCCGCTGGCGATGCTGGCCAGTGTCCCCATCGAGCAGGGGCAGACCACCATGCCGCCGGTTGGAAATGAACCGCTGGCGATCCCCGCTCGAAAATTTTGAAAGTGGTGATAAACCAATTCGCCGCGTGAGCTGTCGCCGCTCAGGGCCGCGTCGCTGTCCAGCAACCGCAGCGGATTAAAATCGGTGAGGTCAATGCTCAGCCCCAACTCATGCGCGAGCACCTCCGCACCAGACGGGCTGATCGTCAGATGCACGCGCCGGCCCGAGTTCACGAGCACCTGCAACAACCGCTGCGCGTAGGTCACGCCACTGGCTCCGGTGATGCCGACGACCAAGTCGGGAAGTTTGATTGCGGAGCTGTCGTTCATAGAGATGGTTCCTGCGCTCGTAGTGACCCCATTCATGGGGTCGAGTTTGTAACGTCGAGGCCGACCCGATCAATCGGGTCACTACGAGCGGTCGGCTCAGCGTTTTGGTCGGCGTTGGGGCTTCGCACGGCGAGCGGTACGCTCGCGTAAGGTCTCGCGACGCGCGGAGGTGGATTCGATGAAGAACTGACGCGGAGCCTTCATCGCCTCCTGTGCCCCTTGCAACCCGCGAATGAGCAGGCCGGTGTCGGTGCTGAGTCCGAGCATCGTGAAGCCTTGATCGCGCCGCCGAATGATGTCGGTGGTGTCTCGGCAGAGAATCCCGCACGGCAGGCCGCGCGCTCGGATGCGATCCTTGATGTCCAGCAATTGAGCCGCGACTCCCGGACCTTCCCATTCGCCAAGCGATCCCGCGCTCGCCGAGTAATCGGCAGGGCCAAACTGGATCGCATCGACGCCGGGGATGTCGCAAATCTGTTCGATGCACTTGCCGGCCGAAACCGTTTCCATCAACGGAATCACCAGCGTCTCCGAATTCGCCATGATCGTGTCCGACTTCAGACCCAGTCCCCAACGAGTCGCTCGTTCGCCGCCGACCCCGCGCTGTCCCCAAGGAGGATACTTCGCGAAACGAACGGCCTGCGCGACTTCCTCTGGCGAGTAAACCTGCGGGATAAGAATGCCGCCGGCTCCTAAATCGAGCACACGTTTGATGAGGCCCTGTTCGATCTCCTGAATACGGACCAGCGGAACCGTGTTCGAGTTCCGTGTGGCGCGGATGTGCTCGATGATTTCTTTGAAGTCGAGATGCCCGTGCTCGGCGTCGATCACCACCCAATCGAGACCGAGCGTGACGGCGATCTCGGTGATCGTCGGCGATTCGAGCGTGACCCACAGACCAGTCGTTGGCTGACGCGCGGCAAATTTCTTCTTCAACGGATTCGGTTGTCCGAGCATGTTGTTCTCCAAATCATCAAGGCGAGCGGGGTGGCGTAAGCCCCCCGGTGTGTTCGTCGCGCAACCGGGGGGCTGACGCCGCCCCGCTCGCCAACACTGTTTTCCACCGAGCGGACTGTCGTGTGACAAGCCGATTTTCATCCAAAGTTGCGAACAGCGCTGCGGTACACGGTTGCGAGTCGATGAGTTTCAGGCCGCGCTCCGGGCCAAGCACGCTGACAGCGGTCGCCAGCGCGTCGGCCGTGATGCCATCCGGCGCGATGACGGTGACGCTGCAACGCTCGGTCAGCCCCAGGCCAGTTTTCGGATCGACGATGTGCGAGTAACGCTGTCCGCCGAGTTCGACAAACTGGTAAGCATCGCCCGATGTCGAGATCGAACAGTTCGAGAGCGTCGCAAAGTGTTGCGGCGCGGCCTCTGGTTCTCGCAGTGAAGCAATGCCAATTCGCCAGCCAGTCGTGCCAGGGGGTGGATCGCTGACGACAATGTCGCCGCTGCCATCGATCAGCGCGCGGGTGATGCCGTGTTGCTTGAGCACACGAATCGCTTCATCCGCCGCGTAGCCGACCGCGATGCCTCCCAGATCGAGCTTCATACCGGGCTTCAGCAGTTCGACCGAGCCCGACGAACAATCGCCGGTGAGCCGGAGGGCGTCAGCCCCCGGACTCTTCGCGGAGTCTGGATTTCGTCCGGGGGCTGACGCCACCCGGCTCGCCTGCTGGTCGCGCGGAACCGCAGTGCTGATGAGCTTGATGTTTCGCCAGCCGACCAATTCGCGAGCCTCTTGCAACAGCTTAGGATCGGGGAGCTCCTTTTGCCGGCGTGCTCGCCGCCACAACTTCACGAGCGGGCCAACGCTGACATCGAAGGCCCCGTCGGATGACTCGGAAACTGCGACCGATTTGCTGAGCACTCGGAACAGTTCGGGCGATACGCGAATCGGCTGGCCGGGGCGAGAGTCTCGGCACAGACGCATCAATTCGCTGTTCGAGTCGTAGTCGCTCATCAGCGAATTCAGATGCTCGATGCGTCCCCATGCGGCTTCAATGGCCTTGTTTGCTGAGGCTTCGTCCGGGGCATAGAATGCCGCCGCGAACGGGACTCCCATCAGCGTGCGATGGAACTCAAAACGTTGCGATTGGCTGGTTGGTAGATCGGCCCAGCAGGGCTCGGCGAGCCACAAGAGACACAAAAATATCGGAGAGACTTTCATGAGTGGCGGCAGACTAAGAGTGTGGAGATGGCTCGTGCAAGGTAGCCGGACAACGTTCTGCGGGGCGGTCGTGATCGGCGCGAGCCTTGGTTCGGTCGGCTTGGCTCAGGACAAGAATCCCAATGCCGACGCCAAGTCCGAAAAAGAAATGAAGCCGTACAAAGACACGATCCCCGGCACCGAAGTCTCGTTCGAGTTGGTCCCGATCCCCGGCGGCGAGTTCCTGATTGGCAGCCCGGATTCGGAACCGAAACGCAAACCCGATGAAGGCCCGCAAGTCAAAGTGAAGATTGAGCCGTTTTGGATGGGCAAGTACGAAGTCACATGGAATGAGTACGACATCTGGAGCTTCAATCTCGACATCCAGCGCCGCAAAGTTCTGAACCTGCAACCGTCGCCGCTGGACCCGAAGGCCGATGCGGTGACTCGGCCGACCAAGCCGTACACCGACATGACGTTCGGCATGGGACACGACGGCTATCCGGCCATCTGCATGACTCAGCACGCGGCGATGACCTACTGCCAGTGGCTCAGCGAAAAGACCGGGCACTACTACCGACTGCCGACCGAAGCGGAATGGGAATACGCTTGCCGCGCCGGAACGAAGACCGCTTACTTCTTCGGCGACGATCCGGCGAAGCTCGACGAGTACGCCTGGCACTTCGGCAACAGCGACGAGAAGTATCATCCCATCGGCAAGAAGAAACCGAATCCGTGGGGCTTGTTCGACATCCACGGCAACGTCTCGGAACTGTGCCTCGATCAATACGACGAGCACCGCTACGAGACCATCAAGAAGCAAGGCATGGGAGCCAGCCCGTTGCTCGCGGTGACGAAGCTGTATCCGACGGTCGCTCGCGGCGGCTCGTGGGATGATGACCCGGAAGAACTGCGGAGCGCGGTTCGCATCGCGTCTACTCCCGATTGGAAAATCCAAGACCCGCAGATTCCCAAGAGCATTTGGTACTTCACCGACGCTCTACAAGTCGGCTTCCGCATCGTCCGCCCGCTGCGCGTCCCCAACGAAGCCGAACGCAAGCAGCTCGGTCTGGAGCCCGCGAAAGATTTCAAGTTGCGCGACTAAGGACGTGGGGCAGGTTTTCAACCTGCCAGTCAGTCCGGGCAGGTTGAAAACCTGCCCCACGAAATACACCATGACCGCCAGCCAAAAGAGCCTCGTGATTTCGCTGTTGACGATCACGGTCGGCGTGGGCTGGCTGCTGGCTTCGAAAGGAATCGCGCCGCACATCAATTGGGTGTGGACCTTGGGCATGGCCGTTTGCGGCGTGCTGATGTTCGCATTGATGGGCTTCGACAAGCTGAGCTTCGTGCTCGGCGCGTTCTTTCTGGTGTCCAGCGGGATGAGCGTGCTGCGCCAGCAAAGTGTGCTCTCGGTTGAGACGGAAGCTCCGGTGCTGGTCATCGTGGCCGGAGTCTTGTTGCTGTTGGCCCGATCGAAGAGAGTCCCCGTCCCCAATTGGTTCACACCGCCCTCCTCTGAAAAAATTGGCGAGCGGGGCGGCGTCAGCCCCCCGGTGATCGCAACCCCGGCTGAAAACCGGGGGGCTGACGCTGCCCCGCTCGCCAGGCCATCGAAATCAAAACATCCTTGAAGGAGAAACCATGCATTCGCGATTTGCTTGTTTCATGTCCGTCGCCTTGAGCCTGACATTCGTCGCGTCGTTGCCGGCCGCCGACCCTCCGCAGCCGATGCCGGATACGCCGCTGGCTGTCAAAGCGGTGCGAGCGTTTCCCGAACTCAAGTTCCGCAGACCGGTGTTGCTGACGAACGCGGGGGACGGGTCGAATCGAATCTTCGTCTGCTCGCAGCCGGGGAAGATTTTCGTCTTCCCGAACAAGCCCGACGTCGAAGAAGCCGACACGTTTTTGGACTGGGAAAAGAAGACGATCTACAAGGATGAAGAATTTGAAGAAGGCATTCTGGGACTCGCGTTCCATCCGAAGTTCAAGACAAACGGCGAGTTCTTCATGTATTACACCGAGGTGCCGCACATCTCGGTGATCTCACGGTTCAAAGTATCGAAGAGCGATCCGAACAAAGCCGATCCCGCGTCGGAAGAGCAAATCCTGCGCATCCCGCAGCCGTACTGGAATCACAACGGCGGCACGATCTGCTTTGGTCCGGACGGTTACCTCTACATCGGACTCGGCGACGGCGGCAGCGCGAACGATCCGCACAAGAACGGACAGAATCCGAAGACGATGCTCGGAAAAATTCTGCGCATTGATGTCGATCACAAGGACGCCGGCAAGAACTACGCGATCCCGAAAGACAATCCGTGGGCTGGCCAAGCCGACGCCGCACCGGAATCGTTCGCGATGGGCATCCGCAACACCTGGCGAATGAGCTTCGATCGCAAGACAGGCACGCTCTGGCAAGCCGACGTGGGACAAGACCTCTGGGAAGAGATCAACATCATCACCAAGGGGGGCAACTACGGTTGGAACCTGCGCGAAGGTCTGCACAAATTCAAAGACGGTTCCGACGCGAAGCCGGAACTCATCGAACCGGTTTGGGAATACCACCACACCATCGGCAAGTCGATCACCGGCGGAGTCGTCTATCGCGGCAAGAAGGTTCCGGAGCTCGAAGGCTGCTACCTCTACGGCGACTTCGTCAGCGGCAAGCTGTGGGGCCTGAAGTACGACGAGAAAGCCAAGAAGGTCTCCGCCAACTATCTCCTGCAAGGGGACAACCTGCCGGTGATGACCTACGGCGAAGACGAAGCGGGCGAAGTCTATTTCACGACGCCGTTCGGCCAGATTTTTACCTTTGCGAAGGCACAGTAAGGATTCGGATCGTGATGACTTCCGAACGTAGCCGAACTCGTGAGAGTTCGGACCGAAGTCTCACGACTTCGGCTACGGTCGCGGTATGGCACTCGGATTCCTAGACTCCCGCCCGTTCAATTTTTTCCCCAACAGAAAAGGTGCGATCATGCGGCGATGGTTTGTGATGTTGAGCTTGGTGGCAGTGGTCGCGGTCGGATTTGCGGTCGCTCAGGATGAAAAGCCCAAGGCGAAGGCTCAGCCGAAAGCGAAGAAGGCGGACGATGGTTTGGATCTGGGCCTGGAACCTGACCCGAATGCGATTGGCAAGAAGCCGGCCAACAAGAAGGAACTGCTCGACAAGATCAGCTACGCGATGGGACAGCAACTCGGCAAGATGAAGCAGGCCGGGTTCGAGCTCGATCAGAAGCGCATCATCAAAGGGATGGAAGACGCGATTCAAGGCAAGGACTCGGAATTCACCGAGGATGAAATCACCAAAGCCTTCACCGCGTTCGAACCGTTGCGTCGCGCCGCACTGACGAAGGCGGGCGATGACTATCTCGCCGCCAACAAAGAGAAAGAAGGGGTGAAGACGCTCCCCAGCGGTGTGCAATACAAGGTGCTCGCGTCGGGCAAGGGGCCGTCTCCCAAGGCCACCGATACGGTCAAAGTGCATTACCGCGGCAAGCTGATCGACGGCAAAGTCTTCGATCAGTCTTACACCGGCGATGCTCCGGCCAAACGCGATCAACCTGCCGAGTTCCAGGTCAAAGGGGTCATCAAGGGCTGGACCGAATCGTTGCTGAAGATGAAGGTCGGCGACAAATGGCAAATCACTCTGCCATCCGAAATGGCCTACGGCGAGCGCGGTTCGCCCCCGGTGATCGGTCCGAACTCGGTGCTGATTTTCGATGTCGAGTTGCTGGAGATCGTCGAGTAAGTCGTGGCATTTGAAATTGGAAATCTGAGATTTGAGATTTCTCATGACTGACTCATCACTCGCCATCAACCGCGCGCTGCGGCAAGAGTTGGAAGGCTGGCAGCGCGCGGGGCTGAGTCATCTGCCAATGCCTGCTCGAAAACGCTCGGCCCCCGCGACCCCTCAGAAACCTGCGGCCGTGACGCGCACGCCGACTAGCGGTGCTGCGTCACGTCCGGTGGCTTCGTCGTCGGCCAAGCCCCCCAAGCCAGTCGTCTCCGCACCGGCGACCCTTCCAGCGTTATCGGTGATTTCCGAGCCATTGCCCTCCAGCCCACATGCCGCCGGTTCGCGCGCGGATCGCGAGTGGCGATTGAATCAATGGAAGCAGCGCGTCGCCGGGTGCATGCGCTGCCCAGAGTTGGCAAGTTCCCGCCATCAAACGGTCTTCGGTGTCGGCAATCCCGAAGCGCGGTTCCTGTTCATTGGCGAAGCTCCCGGAGCAGACGAGGACGCTCAAGGTGAACCGTTCGTCGGTGCGGCCGGGCAGTTACTCGACAAGATCATTGTTGCCTGCGGACTGAAACGCGCAGACATCTACATCTGCAACATTCTGCGTTGCCGTCCGCCAGGCAACCGCAAGCCCCTGCCAATCGAGGCTGGCAACTGCCGCGAGTATCTCGATGCCCAGATCTCCATCATCGATCCCGAATTCATCGTCTGCTGGGGAGCCACAGCGGCTCAGAGCCTGATGGGGACCGAAGAAAGCATCGGCCGCCTGCGCGGCCGCCTCTTCGAACATGGTCGCGCGAAAGTGCTCTGCACCTATCACCCCTCCTATTTGCTGCGCAATCCACCCGCAAAGAAGGATGTCTGGGAAGACATGAAGCTCTTCCTCAAAGAAGCCGGCCTGCCGGTGCCGGCAGCGTAGGTCAGGCTTTCCAGCCTGCCCCGAAAGCTATTCAACGCGATGATCCTCCCAGGGGCAGCCTGGAAAGGCTGACCTACTTTAAGGCTTCTGCTTTACAGCCAGCCGTTCGTAGTGCAGACGCGCGACGTGCCACATGTAGTTCGGTCCGTAACTCGCAGAGCGTCCCCAGCGATTGGCCGTCGCGGTGCGGAAGTGCGTCAGCGCATCAGCCGGTCGCTTGTGAGCGTCGTGCCACAGGCCCAGGTACAGCTCGATGTAAAACAGCCGCTGCTCGCGGATGTTGTCCGGCAGCTTGGCATCGGCGGACTTCAGCAATTCCTCGGGCGTGATCTCGGCCTCGAAGAGCCGATAGATCGTCGGCAGCGGTTCGCGGTCATCCTTCTTGTACTTGAGCAATCCGGCACGTGCCTTCTCGGTCCCCAGCGTGGGAGCTTGAGCGATGTACTTCCACAAACCCGCTTCACGATCCACGTCGTCGGTGGTGAAGAATTTCTCAAATTGCTTGGCCGACTTCTCCGCCTGATCGGCATAGAAGTAGGCAATCCCCAGTCGCCAGTGCGACGCATCCAGTGGCGGATCAAGCTCGCTCATCCGCTCGTAATCGCGGACGGACTTGGTGAACTCGCCACGAAAGAAATGTAGATCGCCACGCTTTGAAATCAGCGACAAACCGTCCGGCTTGGTTTCGAGTTTCTTCGAGACATCGGCGAGCTCATCGTCCCATTGCTTTCGCAACTTGGTGCGATCGTCTTCGCTGAGCGGATGCCGGCGCGGATCATTGTCGGCCAATTTGGGTTCGTCCGCGCGTGCAACGGGCTTCTCAAAAACACTGCTCATCGACAGCCCGATGAGGCACCACATAGCCAACAACCAGCGACAAAACATGGCGGCACTCCAAAAAACTTCCGTAGCCGAAGTCGTGAGACTTCGATCCGAACTCGCTTGAGTTCGGCGACACCGGAAACTTATGGCCGCCTCGTTGCCTAATCCACTCCGACGACCGCCAGTTCTTCGGAGACATTTGCGACGTCCGAGGCCGTCAGTTGCTGGCGACCGTCGGCATAGCCCACCAAGAGTGCCAGATCGGCCAAGCGATTGATGCGGCGTGGTACTCCGCCGCTGAGTAGGGCAATCTCTTCGAGCGCAGCAGCGTCGAACATCGTCTGTCGAGCGCCGGCAACCTCCAGTCGAAACCGAACGTAGCGCGCGGTTTCGTCGGGCGAAAGTGAATGCAGCATCGCGCGGATGCCCAGACGGTCCTCGAAACGCGGCAAACGCGACAGGCGGGACAACAGCAAACGATCGCCCAGCAGAATCAGCGAAAAAACTCGTTGCGGCGACTGCTGAAAGTTCAGCAACAATTCCAGCGTCTGAAGAGTCGCGGGGTCGTCGATGAGATGCGCATCGTCAACGATGATGACCGGATGATGTCCCGCGCGAGTATGCTCGTCCAAGGACTGTTCAATGAGCCGCAATGCCGAACTGCGCGGCAACAAGGAATGCGGAGGTATGCCGGCCATGACCGACTCACCCGCCAACCGAATGGCCAGGTCGCTCAGCAAGTCATCCGCCGACATCTGCGGAAACGGGAGGTGCAGCCACGGCCCAGCCTGTTGGCTCAAGTCATGGGCGAGACGCCGTGCCACGAACGTCTTGCCAGCACCAGTCGCGCCGACCAGGACTCCGGCTCCTTTTTGGTTTTCGATTAAGTAGCGCAACTTTAACAGCGCTGCCTGATGAGTCTGGCTCGGAAAGAAGAAGTCGGGATCGAGCGTGCTCTCGAAGGGCGGGCGTTCCAGATTCCAGTGTTGCGAGTACATACCTGAAACAACCTTAATCGTCGGGTTTCCCAACTTCGCGTTTGTTGAAGCAGCCATGAGCCTCAACGAGCTTCGTGATTGCCGTTCGATCGTCGTAGGGAATCGCCGAGCGGCGTGCCGAGTGATTCAACCTCGATTTGACCGGTCAGCCAAGCCGCTTGCGAGCCGCGAGTCGTCGGCTGGGAAAAACCGCCGACTGTTTGAATGGCCGCGGATGGCCCTCGCTGCTCGGAATGATTGACGAGCCCCAAGGAAGGCAGCCGCTCTTCCGAATCCGGTCGAGAGGATCGCATCTTCAACGCCGCCGCGTCCGCGCCGGTAATCTCACCCAGCGGTCGAGGGGCCGAGGCTCGTCCGATTCCCGTCGTGCCAAAGTGAAGGTCGTCTTGAAATTCTGAAAGGTCCATGTCCGCGAGATCATCACCCGGCTTCGGCAGACCGGAACGCTGCCAGTTCAAGCCGATCAATCCGAGAACGAACAAAACACCCACGGCCGCGGCAATGATTCTCAGCCGGCGCGATCGCAATGCCTCGAACAATCGCTGCGAGTGCTTCGATTGCGGACGCTTGGCAGATCGGGTGGACTTCCGAGAGCGTGGCTCGGAGGGATTGCCTGGAATAGGCTGCGGTTCGCTGGTCTCAATCGGCACCGGCTCGGATGGGATCTTTTCCAAGACAGGAGTCGTGCCTCGCAGATGCAGCGCTTCCAGAGCTTGATCGATTGCCGATTCTGCAACATGCGGAATGCCCGGCAAGTTTGCCGAGCACAGCTCGTGTTCGACCTCTAAGACCGGCAGGGCATCAGCCACGGCAACCTCTCCCGAAACGGCGACAAAGTCCTGTTCGGAAGATCGACCGTTGCCACGGTAAACTTTGAGGATTCTACGGATTGGGCAAGCAATGCCGAGCCTTCGACGAATAGGTTCGAAAGCACTGCCTCCGCAATCGTTCAGCCGCCCAAATGCGTCATCTTCTTCGAGGCGATACGTGCCTGGCTCGCATTCTTCGGTGACGGAGTCTCCAGAGTGACCTTCGGCACCGGCGTGCGTTGTTTGGGTGCTGGGGGCGTCGTTGGCTTTGCGTTTCGGAACCATCCAGCGCTGTGTTTCACGGCGTCATACATGGCCTTTGCCGAGCGGACAACCGGAGAACTCATCATCAATTCTGTAGGCAGTTTTGAGTCATTTTCCCGGAAACGATTGAGAACACGATCCAGGCTTGGACGAGACAATCCCTCAATGTGCAGTTCTTGAAGAACGCCATCCAAGACTTCTAACCAAAACTCAAGATCTCCAGGGAAGGGCAAGGGCTCCGGCTCTCGGTCAGGCCGATCCAAGTCGATTTGCACGATGGCCGAGTCGTCAATCCCTGACGGCGTTGTCTCTCCAGAAGGAGAAAGACGACCATTGTTGGTCATCATGAAAAACGATGGTGATTGAGCATTAGACGCCGTGCTCGGCGTCGGAATCACGGTATCACCAAAACCGAGTTGCACCACAAAATTCGTCTTTCCATCGGCGTTGGTCGTGGTGCGTGCTCCCTCCTGAGAAGCCCGTTGGACGCCTGACGGTCCTACCGTGAACGCCGAAAAACTCTGTTCCAAATTGGCACCGAATCCCGCAAGACTCAGGTTAACGGTTTCGCCCGGAGTGAACGGCACGATCACAATCTGTCCGAAAATCCCTGCTGAAATGACACCACCTTGAAATTCATTAATCGTTCCATTGGTTAAACCGACCTGACGGCCTCCAGAGCCTTCGGCACGGAATTCGTTGACAGGATCGACCACCAAGACGAGGAAAGTTTGCCCCGTAATTAGCTGCAGTTTCTCGACCGCAGCCATGGCGGCATTCCTGAGCGTTTCAGGGTCGCGATCACCGGCGCTTGCCGCATCGTCGGCAAGCGACAACAACGCCGCCTGTGCAGCACTCTCCAACTCAGAGAGATCTTCGGACTTCGATGGCGACAGCGTCAGGTTGAAGTTGTAATCGATTTCAATGGGCAGCGATTGAGCCACGCCAGTATGAACGACGGCGATGAGGTAGCTTGTTTGACTTTGAACGTCGAATTCGATGTTTTGCGACGACGAGCCGATCTGAGTCAAAGTATCAATCGACACCTCGGCGAGAGTTGGTGCGCCAACCTGAAAGACACGGAATTCAGCACCGGCCGGCAGTGCCGTTAAGGAATCCAAAGTAATGCTGGCGTCGGCAACCGCGGTGAACGAATAGAAATCCTGATCCTGAGCCAATTCCAAGGTGCCTCGCAGATTGGTCGTGCGGCTGTCGGTGGACAATGTGATTGGAAACGCTTGACTGAGATTGTCTCCAACATCGGACGTCACAACGTCGGGTTCAAAGCTCACGGACACTCTGTACCCCCCCGTGGAATTCAAGACGCCGGCGGCCTCGACATAAAAGACCTCGCCCGTCGTGCGAGCCTGAATTCTTAATTGGCTGTCCAACGTCGAGTCCTGTCGGTCATCGTTCCGGGCGATGGAGAACTGGCGACGCTCCGTTTCTCCCGTCAATTGACGTTCGTCGTACACGGTCAAGAGCGGGTCCAAATCGCCGTCTTGGGTGGAAATCCCTGTCGCATCGAGTTGGAAAGTGCGGTCCAGATTGATCGTGAAATAACCACTCGACGGAGCCACGATGCGATACCAATCACGATCCGTCTCGAAGTCGATTTGGCCGGTGACTTCGCCAACGTCGCCGACCAACGGAATCGCGACACCGTCGGGAGGCGGCGCGGCCGGAATCTGATCGGCCGTTGGCGTTGCGCGCAACACGTACTCTCCGGTCGTCGATTGGCCGGCGGAATTCGGCAAGCCGACGACTCGTACAAAGTAGGTAAGCCCCGCTTCCACCGAGACGAAAACATTGGTCGTGCTGTCGAGCGCACTTGGCGGATCGGACACAGCAATCAATTCGAAATTTCCGTCTTCACGACTGCCGCGAAGTTGAAAGACCGAGAAACCCGCTTGGAAACCGGGCGGGCGCGACGCCACACTCAGATTTAGCGTCCCATCAGACGTGGCGTTGAAGGAAAAGACATCCACATCATCGCCGGTTTCGATCGCTCCCTCTTGCAAGATGGTGGAGTCGTTCTGGAACGTTAGCGCCGCTGCTTGGCCGAAGGTATTTCCGAAGTCGTCGGTGGTGCTGGTCACCAACGTCAACGACACTTCATAAGCGCCCGTGGACGTGCCGTATCCGCCCACGCTGATGCCGTAGGTTTGGCCCTGCACGACGCCGAACGTCACGAGACTATTTAACCCGGGGCCGGAATCGTCATCAAAGGCCACGAAGGCGTTCGAGGCCGAGGCATTGGTAATCGTCACAATCGGGTCGAGTAAGTTGCTGGCCGCGTTCACCGCGACCGTGGCCACACCAGTCGCCGCGGCGGTGAAGTTGTAGATGTCTTGACTAAAGGGGGTCTCAATGCTGCCTGATTCCGGCTCATTGGGTTTCAGAGAGTCGCCGCTGGAGATTGTTAGCTGATAGGCACCGCGGCTCGAACCGAAACCTCGGGCATTGATCTGGACGGTTTGTCCGGCAGTCACCGGCACCGACAAGAAACTATTCAGGCTGCCGCCAAAGTCATCGTTGAAACTGAAGGAGACTGGAGTGGTGGATGTGTCGCTGGAATCAAAAACCTGAACGGTGAGGACCGTATCCAGGGCGCTCCCGCTCGCGGCTTCGAGAGTGAACTGCAGCGACCGAGTGGAGTCGGCGGTCAGCCGGAAGGTGTCGATGTCGCCGCGCGTTTCAATCGAACCTGAAATGATGGTCGGGTTGGCCGACGAAAATTCTGGAATCGCTCGGCCGGCTGCGGGGACATCGTCGTCGGGCACGACGAGCGGCTGAATGGAGGCTTGGAACGAAGCTTCGCCAAAACCACTATTGAAGACTGCAAAAAAGTAGGTTTGGCCCGCGACCACGCTGAAGTCGATCGTGGTCGGATTATTGAAGGCAAATTCTCCTGTCAAGAAGCTGCCAAAATTCGGGGCCGAGTATGCTTCGAAAAAAGCTGCCAAGTTGGAGGTTTGACCGGAGGCTTCGATACCGGGCGACAACGTGATCTGCACCGCACCGGTTTGGCCCGCGACGAAACTGAAGAAGTCCGCGTCGAACGCGGAATCGAGCTGGCCATTGTCCACGGAGCCTCGGTTATTGGTCAGAGTGACTGGTGCCGCCGTCGCGAAATCATTGGCGAAGTTGTCCGTCACCCGCGCCAAGTTCAATTGGTAGGCCCCGGTGGAATCATCGTGATTGGCGACCTCTACAAAGTATGGAACACCCTCGAAGACGAAGATGGTCAAGCCATTTTCGGACCGAGCCTGTTGGCCGTCCGCATCGGACGCCACCAAAAAAGGCTGGCTGACGAAGTTAAACGGATCCACAACCGGATCAAAAACGCGGACCCCAAAACTCAAATCGGCGGAATTGACCACGGCGGAACTCGACGGAGCGGAAATTCGCAGCTCACCGGTGAATGGCGCTGTAAACGCGAAGAAGTCGAGATCGTCAGTGGTCTCGAGCTGACCCGTAATCACAAAGGCGTCCGTGGACTGAGCGATCTGCTCGGCATCATCACCGGCCGGATCATCCGTCCGGGCGGCGGTATTGAAGGTATCATGCCGTCCATCGGTTACCACGGTCCGCAACGAGACTTCATACGAGGTGTTGAAGAAGGAGGAGACCCGCAAGAAAACCTGATCATCCGCGGTGATTGGGATGTCCTGGTTGAACACCGAATCCACAAAGAACGATTCGGTGCCCTCCAACGATTGGACAATAACTTCGACGGAGACGTCGAAGCTCGTGGTCGAAACTCTCAGCAGTGAATCCGCGGGAGCATCGACCTCAATGACATCGAAGTCCAAGAAGAAGAAATCGTTGGTGATCTCCCCCGTCATCACTGCTGAGGAAGTTACTACCACGATCGGTACGTCCGGCGCGTCGATGGTCTCTGGAAAATCGTCGGGAGCCTTGACCAAGGGAGCCAAGTCCAGTCGATAGGCTCCGGTCGAGTTGCCGCGATTGATGACGGACACGAAATACATGTCACCTTCGAACACAAAAAACGGCAGACCATTCGCAGAAGTGCGAGCCAAAACGGCGTTGACGTCTTCCTCAAACAAGAAGTTGCTACCGAAAGACGAGACATATAGTTCGAGATCGAACTGCAGCGACGCGGCATTGACGCCAGCCACATCCGTCGGAGCGGTGACCGTCAGAAAACCGGTCGATGGAGCGACGAAAGCGAAGAAGTCTTGATCCCCGATCGTCTGCAACTGCCCCGTAATCGCGAAGGAGTCACCGTCTTGAGTGATTTCCTCGGCATCGTCTCCCACGGGATCATTCGTTGCGGCCGCAGTGGCGAACGAATCGTGACGCCCATCCGTGGCCACGGTCTGAAGTGTGATCTGATACGGAATATCAAGGAACGAGGAAACCACCAGGAAAATCTCATCTTCGGCACCAACCGGAACTCTTTGGCTGGACGAAGGACTCACGGAAAAGAACTGGCGGCTGTTGTCGGGAGACTGAACGATCACCGTGAGGGACACGTTGAAGGTCGTGGTGGAAACGCTCAGCAAGGAATCCGGCGGGACGGCGATTTGGACGACATCGAAGTCAAAGAAGAAGTCCTCGTTGGTGATCTGGCCGGTCACAGTCTCTTGGGAAGTGACCACGACGACGGGCACGTTGTCGTCACCGATTAAGTCGGGAAAGTCATCGCCGGCAATTCGGGCTGGAGCCAAATTCAGTTCATACGGCCCAGTCGTGTCGCCTTGATTGGTCAGCGACACGAAATAGGTCAATCCTTCGTAGACAAAGACATCCAACCCGTCGGCCGACCGGGCCAACGCCGCATTCAAATCATGGGCGATGACAAACGTCCCAAAGTCCGACTCGAAAACATCCAGATCCACCAGTGGTGAATAGGAGGAACTCCCGCCAAATGCCAGTGACGCGTTGATGGTCATCACACCCGTGAACGGAGCGACGAACGTGAAGAAGTCGAGGTCCGATGTCGTTTCCAATTGTCCGGTGATCTGAAAGGAGTTGCCGCTGCGAGTGATGTTCTCCGAATCATCTCCCACGGGATCATCGATGCGAGCGGCTGTCGCGTGCGAATCATGCCGGTTGTCGGTGATGACGGACTCAATCGTGATGCTGTAATTGGCTGGACTCTGTCCAAAGAAAGTCGGGAACACTTGAAGAAAGGCCGAGTCTCCGTCCGCCATTGAGAATCGTTGTCCAGCGAAGAAGGTCTGACTTCCGCCACCGGCAGACACCACGAGGATGTTTGCAGACACGGGTGAGGTCGCGCTCAACTCCAGCACCGAGCCAACTGCGACATCAATTCGGAAGACGTCCGCATCGGAGGCCGACTCCAACGTGCCGACCACGACTTGTGATGCTCCCCGCGCGAGATTCGGCAGGGCGGATGCGGTTAGCACGCTGTCGCCAAAGTCGTCGGCGAGAAAACTCAGATTCAGGCTGTAATCGCCGGTCGATGAGAAAAAACCGCTCGCGCGAACAAAGTACGTTTCGTTGGCGTCAATCGGGAACACGAGAAAGCTGTTCGCCCCCGGACCGCTATCGTCATCCGAGGCGAGCTGATTGCCCGAAGAGTCCAGCAGAGTGATGAACGTGTCGAGAAAGCTCAGACGCGAACTCATCGCAATCGCCAAATCCCCGGCAGCGTCCGCTTGAAACTGAAAGAGGTCGGAACTGAACGGGACTTCAATCGTGCCTTCGGTTGCGAGCGGATTTAGTCCTGTCAGAATTCCCAAGGTCGCCGCTGGCGGAGAGAACGTCAGGTGGTAATTGCCAATTGAAGTGGCTGAACCGCTGGCCTCAACGAAGTAAGTCTCTCCGGCCTCCAGCGTGACGTTGAGGCGGCTGTTCGTGGTCTCTTGGCTGATGTTATCGTTGGCCGCGATTACATTTCCCAAAGAGTCACGCAAGGTCAACACGGAATCCAGTGCGCTGAAATCCGCGCCGAGAGCGATGACGACCGGTCCATCGAAGTCGGTTTGCAGCCGGAAAACGTCATGGTCATTCGCCTCATCAATCGAGCTGAAGAAAGCGAGCTGCGCGCCAGCCGCCAGGATTCCCAAGTCGGTCGCGGTGGCCGTGCTGTCGCCGACGTCCAGCGTGATCGTCAAGTGAAACGCTCCAATTGAAGTCGACAAGCCACGGGCTTCGACGAAATACGTTTCACCGCCGTCAATGGTGAAGCGGAGTAGGCTGTCACGTCCGGGTCCACTGTCGTCGTCCGCAGCCACTTGGTTTCCCAAGGAATCGAACAGCGTGACGAACGCATCCAAATTGCTGAACTCCGCGTTCAACTGGATCGTCGAGGTTTCCGTGGAAGCGGCTTGAAATTGGAAGAGGTCACCGTCGAAAGCGACATTGATCACGCCGGAAACTTGCAGCGGTTGTGCCGCCGTGAGGAGTCCCAGATTCGTCGCGGTTTCCCGGGTGTCGCCCACGACGTCGGGCAGAACGCTCAGGTTCAATTCGTAGTCACCCGTGGAACCAGAAAACCCGCGCACTTGGACAAAATAGGTTTCGTTGCTCTCGATGGAGAAGATCAATCGACTGTCCAAGCCTGGACCGCCGTCGTCATCGAAGGCGATTTGATTTCCGAAGGCATCAAAGACCGTGACGAAGGTGTCGAGTCCGCTGAAATTCGCGCTCACTTCGACGAGGGTGACGGCGTCGGTCCCCGCTTGAAATTGAAAGAAGTCGAGGTCAAAGGGTTCCTCGACAGCCCCAAAGACCTCGATCGGCTGCGCGGCGGTTAACGTGCCCACGAAGGTCGCGTCGTTAATCGTGTCACCCACATCCAGCGAGATCGATAGGAAGAAGTCACCGGTGCCATCAAAAAGATCGCCGGCCTCGACAAAGAAGGTCGCGCCTCCGGTGACGGTGAAGCGGAGCAGACTATTCGTGCCCGGACCACTGTCATCGTCGAAGGCGAGTTCATTGCCCGACGAATCGAGCAACCGGACGAACGTGTCGAGCGAACTGAAATTCGCACTCAACTCAATCGTGGCGGTCTCTTGCGTCCCAGCTTGGAATTGAAAAACGTCAAGATCAAACGCTGCGTCGATCGTGCCAAAGAGCTCGATCGGCTGTGCGGCCGTGAGCGTTCCGAGGTCGGTCGCTGTCGCCGGAGTGTCACCAACCAAGTCGGTCAGCAGGTATCGTGATTCGAGGTGTTCGATCACATTGGCATAGCGAGACGTTGTGCGATTTTTGGCCCGTCTGGTGCGCATGGGACTACCTCTGATTCGCGTACGTGTCGAGAACAATAGGAGAACTAACGACTGTTCCAACCCGTAAACTCCACTGTCTCCAGCGCGGGTAGCCTACCCTGGACATGTGCTTGAATCAATAAGCAAGATTCAAGCTGCTCGGCCAGCAATGGCCTACCAGAACAAGAGAAAAAGCCGACGTTTACGTTCGTGCCCAGTTGCTTTTTGCAAAAGGTTGCTCACGGCTTTTGAGAAGCTTCGCTCTTTTTTAATTCCAATTGTGCCGCCGCTTCCGGGTCTAGGGTTTTGAGCGCTTCGAGGTATTCCGGACGCTGGCGAATCGGGTCGAGTGCCGAATCGGTTCTCAGAAAATGCAAGAACCTTGGCAGGAATTGAGGGGCGGCCAATTCGCGGGCCTGAAGCAGCAGTTCGACCGCCTTTTGGCTGTATTGGTGAGCTAACTCGATCCGACGTTCTGCCACCAACTTGACGTCGGTCAAAGCCTTGTCGTGAGCTTGCGCGTAAACCGTCGCGGGGTTAAACAGGTATTGCCAAGACTTGGGACCAAGCTGACCAACGATTCGTTTGGTGTTGGCGGAAGTCTTCTCGATTTCCGCCACCGCGCTCGCATGGTCCCCCAACATCACCGTTGCGTAGGCCAGTCCTTGGTAGAACGCTGGATCCTCGGGATTGAGCCGGACGGCCTCTTCGAAGTCTTCCTTGGCGAGCTTGGCCGCCTCGAGGAGATAAGCCCATCCCCGTTGGGCGAGCATATTGGGCGCGGGTTCGTACTGCAGTGACATCGTATAGTCATTGATGGCTTCGCGGGTCTTATTCAGTGCCGCCAGCGCGACACTTCGGCCGCGGTAGACATCGGCGATCGGGCCAGCCTTTTCGAGAACCTCGGTGAAGTCCCGCGC